>NZ_OY761553.1:2119250-2422000 GCF_963664735.1 uncultured Cohaesibacter sp.
CACACGATCCCGCTCAAGGACGTCATGATCAGCGGTCAGTCTCTTAAATTTTCCTCTGATGATTTGCAGATTTCGGGCAGCGGCACAGACATGACCTTGGTGGCAGAGCTTCCTGACGTTTCGGTCGAACTGAAAGGAACCGTCAACACACCAATTCTGGTCAATAATGGCAAAGGCGATTTCCATTTCCTCGGGGCTCAACAATATAAATTTGCCCTTCCGACCATTCAGATGAGCGGTTGCGTCACCCTGATGGGCAAGTCACAAAGTGTCACTGGCGCCATGTGGTTGAACCGGCAATGGGGGGCGCTGCCCAGACGCTTCAGCCTTGATCGCAATCTGGAACAACGCCAGTGGATCAACCTCTATCCGCAACTGAGCAACGGCATCAAACTGAGCGTTTCCCAATTATGGGATTTCGCCCGTGATCGACAGGATACCTGCTGTACAGTTGTGCTGCCCGATGGAACACACATCGTCGAGAAAATAGCTCCTTTGGAGTTAAACGACTATATGGACAGTCGCCTGTCCAGGCGGCGCTATCCACGCCATGTCGTGCTCTCTCACGAGCCGCTGGAAACCTGCCTGCAAATCAGTTTGCCTTACCAGCAACACGAGCTAGTTTCCAAAATCGGCAATCTGGTCAAGTTCGACGGCAAGATCATTGTCGATGGCTACATCTATGGCGAAGAAGTCACTGGTGATGGTTTTGTCGAAATGGTTGGCCGCTGGCGCTGATCAAAGCGCTTATCCGGGGCTTCCTTCATGAAAGACGAATGAAAAGAGGGATAGCCCTGAGAGAGATGGCCTGAAAATGGCCTAAGAGATACGGAATGCGATAAGGCGAAGTCAAAGCCCGCAGCCAGCATGCCTGTGATGCCTTCTGTTCTTTTCTTCGCCAGAGGCCCTATGGATCGCGGGGCACGAAAATATCACTGTAGCCAGCGCGGACGGTAAAAGACCGTTCCCTCGGGTATCGCTTCGTCATCAGTCCGATAGACGTCATACTCCATGCATATTGCCGTTTTGTCTTTGTTGAGCTGCACTGCTGTGCATTCTGCGATGAAGGTCTTGCCATCAACGAGTTTGAACTGGATGTCGTTCGCCGGATCGTTTTTCAGCTCGGACACTTTTCCAAAATAGTTTTGACCATCAAGTATAACCAGATCATCAAGCTTGGGGCCACCGGGATAATAGAGAACAGAGATTTTGGTTCCGTCCAGTTTTTCTCCCTGAATCTTGGCGGGCACACAAGCGGCAGCGGGTAAAAGCAGCAGGCAAGAAAGCAAGGATTGCGTAAGTAGCTTCATAACAAATCCCCTTAAAAAAGGCCCCTACATCATAACACAGGCTCTGTTTCTGGCCAGCTCGGTATTATTTACCAGTATCGATTATCAATGAATGTGTATTCATTACAACAAAAGAGGGGCTCGATGGCCCCTCGTCTTAGCGTATGTCCATTTGCCTCGTCAGGCAGCAATCACCACGCCGTTTGGCATCATGTCGTCAGATGGCGGGCGCCCATGCTGTTGGAAATAGGCTTTGCGCTGGCATTGCCCTTGCTTATCTCCCTTACAATATTGTCTTGTAAACCCACGGCAAGCCAATTCCTTAGAGGCATTGTATTTTTTGAAAAAACCACATTTTTCCAGATTTGCGCAGCAGTCCATAACATTCCTCATGAAGTTATAAAAAGGTCCCCACAAAGAAGTATACTATATATTACTTAAATAAACCTAAAATTGTATGGTAACTTTACCTAGCGCAATCTGATTTATAAAGAAGCATCTGAGGAACAACCTTTGGCGAAACCCTTGCGCCTTCTACCAAACAAAAAGCCAGCTGAAGCGCATGACATGTGCTCCAACTGGCCAATAGCATAGGAATAGCGCCTGAAGGCTATCAGTAGGCGAAATCTTCAAAGACCCGGTTGATGTTGCCGCCCCATTCATTGTTGAAGCGCATAAGCAGCTGATCGGCCGGAGTAAGACCCAGGGTAACGGTTTCCTCCAGCGCGGAAAGATACTGGGTTTCGTCAAACCCGGCACCGTTGAAACGCTCGCGAGCGGCAAGGCCCTGCCGCGCAATCGTAACCACCTTTTTGGCGATTTCCAAAACTGTTGTATTGCGGATCGGCGTTTTCAGACCTTGGGTCGCAACGGCAATGCGCAGGGCGTCGCGCTCTTCAGCAGTCCAGTCCTTTACCAGATCCCAAGCTGCATCAAGCGATGGCTGATGATAAAGAAGACCCGTCCAGAGGGCCGGCAACGCGCAAATACGCCGCCATGGCCCACCATCGGCACCACGCATTTCGATGTAGCGCTTGAGTCGTACTTCCGGGAACACCGTGGTGAGATGATCTTCCCAATCCTGCAGGGTCGGCTCCGTATCCGGCATGCCTTCTTTGCGTTTGCCCGTCAGATATTCACGGAAGGTCAGGCCGGTCATGTCGTAATATTTGTGGTCACGAATGATGAAATACATGGGCACATCAAGCACCCAGTCGACATATTGCTCATAGCCGAAGCCTTCTTCAAAGACAAAAGGCAGCATGCCGGTACGGTCCTTGTCGGTATCGTGCCAGATCGCACCACGCATGGACTGGTAACCGTTTTTGTGACCATCCACGAAAGGTGAATTGGCGAACAGAGCCGTTGCGATCGGCTGCAAGGCAAGGCCGACGCGCATTTTCTGCACCATGTCCGCTTCACTTGAGAAATCCAGATTGACCTGAACCGTACAGGACCGGAACATCATGTCCAGCCCGCGGCTACCGACCTTGGGCATATAGTTCATCATGATGCCATAGCGGCTCTTGGGCATGACCGGCACGTCATCAAGATGCCACTTGGGAGACACGCCCAAGCCAAGAAAACCGATGCCGAGCGGATCTGCAACTTCGCGCAACTGGGCCAGATGGCTGTGCACTTCGCGGCAGGTCTGATGCAGGTTATCGAGCGGTGCTCCGGAAAGCTCGAACTGACCACCCGGTTCGAGCGAAATCGCCCCCCCTTCGATTGGGTCAACAAGTCCGATGATCTTGCCTTCGTCTTCAACGCGCTTCCAGCCAAGAAGGCCCTCCATGCCAAGCAACAGCCGCTCGATACCGCGATCCCCTTCATAAGGAACGGGAGCATAGCTGTCTTTGTAGAAGGTGAATTTCTCGTGCTCGGAACCGATGCGCCATTTTTCCTTTGGCTTCTCCCCCGACGAAATCGCTTCGATCAGAGACTTTCGATCGTTTAGGGTCAGGGTTTCAGCTTTTGATTGGGAAATGGCCATGAAACAGGCTCCTTAAATTATGGCAGGCGCGACAATGCGTCATTGTGAATGTCACGTAGTGCCAAATTAGGCATTCACTTGTTTGGTTACAATGGGTGAAAGGTGCTTCAGCATAAAAAACTGTTAAAGCCCTCTTGAATATTCAAACCGGCTCATCTGCAGTAAGTTCCGAAGCGCTCACTTTTCGGTTTCTTTTGTGAGCTTTGCGCTCACGTTCAACGATATAGAGCCCTGATGCGACGGTGATCGCGATACCCCAGGCGGCCAGCGTGTTGGGCAGATCGCCAAAAATCATCCATCCAATCAGCGTGGCGAAGGGAATTTCGAGATATTGCATGGGAGCCAGCGAACTCGACGGCGCATAACGAACCGCAAAGGCAAGGGTCAGGTGGCCGAGGCTACCGACAACGCCAGCAGCAATGAGGAGCCACCAATCTTCATTTTTGGGCCATGCCATATCAAAGAAGGCATAATCGCTCCGCCCGAACAGAGCAAATAACAGGGCCAGAATGACCGTCGCAAAAAGGCCCGTCATGACCTGAATGGAAACCGGATCAATCTCGCGGCTCACCTGCCGTGTCACCATCATGACCACCACAAATGTCACTGCGACCAGCAATGGCCAGAAGGCATTTGCACCGACCGCCATGAAATTGGGTTGAACAACCAGCAAGGTTCCAACAAAGCCCACGATAGCAGCAAAAATGCGGTGCGGGCCAACCTGCTCCTTCATCACCAGATGACCGATGATCAGCATGAGAAGCGGATAGACAAAGCAAATCGCCGTATTGTCGGCAACAGGGAGATATTTCAGCCCGATGAAGACAGAGCCGATGCCCGCGATCTGGACAATCGCCCGGACGACAAGGCGAACAAAAACGTACCGCGACATGCGAAACAAATGCGCAATCCCGCCACGCTGAATGAGCATGAGGGTCCCCATCATGGCGATTTGCATGATGAAGCGCACCAGCAGCAAAGTCATCAAGGGCACGCTATTGCCGAGCAGCTTCATCAGGGCGTCGCCGAAAGGGATGAACATGCAAAAGAACGCCATCAGCGAGATACCGAGAACCGGATTATCTCCCTCAAAGCCTGTTTTGTTGGTGGTGCTCTGTGTCATGGTCAGGTTCCGGGCATTGTGCCAAAAGTGGCAAGAGACTGTCCCCTACAGGAGAGGCCAGCCCCAGACAAGTAAAACATATTGATGGATCAACGCAGCAAATTTATGAATGCGTTGTCCAGGCAATTTTGGCAAAGCCCACCCCGGACAGAACCATGCCTTACTCGGTAAGCGCCAACTTGGCCCCAAGGCCAATGAGCAAGCTTCCGACAGTCCGATCTATCCATCGGGCAACCGATTTGTTACGGCGCAAATAGGAGCCTAGCGGCGCTGCCATCAAAATGTAAACGGCCTCTACTGCAAGCCCCATAACGATGACTGTTACACCCAGAAGGATTGTATCAAACAAGATCTGATGGGCGCTGAGAGATCCGTCATGGGGAATGAACTGGGGCAGGAATGCCATGAAGAACAGGGCCGCCTTGGGGTTCAATACGTCTACCAGCACGCCCTGACGATAGACAGACCACACCGTTACCCCTGCTTTCTTCTTGCCCTCTATCGGCAACACGCTATCTCTGCTCAACAATCCCTTGATACCAAGCCAAACAAGATAGGCGGCACCGATATATTTAACCAGCATGAAGGCGGTTGCAGAGGTCGCCAGAATGGCCGAAACGCCAAGTGCGGCGGCCATGACATGGACCAAAGCGCCAGAGCACACGCCGACCGAAGCTGCAAATCCGATCTTGCGCCCATGAGCCAATGTGCGTGAGAGAATGAAAATGAGATCCGGCCCCGGAGCAACATTGAGCATCAGGCAAGCGAAAAGAAACAGGCCCCAAGCCTCTGCAGACATGAACATGATCAAACCGACTTTCTAGACAATATCTGGCTAATCAAATAACGGAAAATTCCAAGAGGAGAGATGCGAACGGCGGACATTAGGCGCAGCTCGCATGGTCAAGCCTAGCGATAAACAGAGCCTGAGACAACCCGTCAAAGCCGCGGCAAAATTGTTCACCACAGTTGGGCCTGCCGTTACGATGCCTGCAAAGCTGAAATGAAGCGGCTTACTTCGCTCTTGAGGCTGTTGGCCTGATTGTTTAACCCTTCGGCAGCACTCATCACGTCGGAGGAAGCGTTATCGACAGACTTGGATGAGGTTTCTACGCCATCCACGCTTTCAGACATCTCACCCGCTTTCTCGGATACGGTCTGCATATTCTTGGCAATCTGACGGGACATTTTACCCTGTTGCTCAATAGCATCCTCGATGCCGCTTGATGCCTGGCGCAATTCCTCGATGATCGCTCCGACTTCTTCAATGGACAGCTCGGCCTGTTTGGTTGCCTTGCGAATGTCCTCAATCTGGTTCGTGATCTGCTCGGTTGCCTTGCCGGTCTGCATGGCGAGTGCCTTGACCTCGTTTGCCACCACGGCAAAGCCCTTGCCCGCTTCCCCGGCGCGTGCGGACTCGATTGTCGCATTGAGGGCCAGGAGATTGGTTTGCTCGGCGATATCGGAAATGAGCTTGCTGACCTCGCCGATTGCCTGCGCAGAGCTGGCCAACTGCCCCACATGCGCCGAGGTTTGGGAAACCACCGAAACGGCGCTGTTGGCCGAATGCGCGGTTAGCGTTGCGCGGTGCTGAATGTCCGCGATGGATTGGTCAAGCGATTGAACGGCCTCCGCGCTGGACTGAACATTGGATGACATGAGCCGCGAAGACTGATTGACGTTGCCGAGCTGGTTGGCCGTTTTTTCGACGCTCTTGCTCATGGTCGATGCGGTCTTGTTCAGCTGATCGGATGCCTCAAAAACCTTTTCGACAATCGATTTGATCGTTTGGGAAAAGGACATGACGGCTTCATCCAGCTTGGCGCGTTTGGCTGCTTCCTGCTCGCGTTTCTCCACTCGTTTTTGCTGTGCCCGTTTCTGATCGGCCAAAACACCGCGGAAATGCTGCAAAGCCTTGGCGATGGTGCCGAACTCATCCTTACGCTCCGGATTGATGCAAAAAGGACGGCCTTCGTCTTCACTGACCACGATTTTTACATCAGTCAACAGGCAGTTGAACTCACGGCGGATGAACAGAAAAACAAAGGTTGCTCCGATCAACGCAATGATGAGGCCTACCGCACCCATCATGAGCGTCACATTCAACGAGCGCTGATTGGCTTCCATGCCGGATTTTGTTGCTTCATCAACACCCCTTATAAGGGCATTGACCGGACTGGAGGTGTCAGTCACCTCCTCTACGAGCGTATCGACGCTTTCGGAAATGCGAGCAGCAACGGTGTCAAATTCTCCCATGAGCTTGTTGCCACCGGAAGGCCCTTCAGCCACATAGGCCTCAGCCATGCGTTTGCCGGTTTCATAATATGGCGGAAAGTCCTTTTCGATCTGCGAAAGGGCAGCCTTGAAGCTGGACAGCTTCAAACTGGCAGAATAACGCTGGGCATCGGCAACCTTTTGGTAAAAGGCCTTGGCGTGGTTTTCGGCTTCGTCAAAGCCATCGTTGAGCCCATCCAACCCGCGCGTTGCAGAGATATCGGTCAGCCATTGCTGAACCTGAACAACGTGAAACTTGATCTGTTCGACAGTGATAAGCAGAGGAATAGCTTCTTCCAAAACAAGAACGGCTTGTTCGTGCGCTTTGTCGAGAGTCGGTTTCTGGCTAATCAGCTGATAGCTGTTATAGCCGATTGAACCGGCCAGAATGACCATAACCAGACAAAGCTGGAAGACAATCTTGCCACGTAAAGACAATGCGTTTTGGAACATGTCAGTTTCCTCATGAAATCCGAATGTTCCCAAAGTGGCAATTTATGGTTAACAGCCAATTAAACTCAAGATTGTTTAAAACTAGATCTTCAATCAAATACAACAAATCCGAGAAATTTGGAAGATTTAGAACGAAACATAAGTAACATATAAAATATTTCTTTGTCTCTTCTTTTTTATTACATGCTTTACTTCTACCAATGATAGAAGAAACAAAATCGCGCACTTATTCTGCAAGCTCCCCTGCATCACAGCGATTGAACGGCACTACTCTTTCCAGTCGCCCAAGACAGCCTGCACAATAGCCAATGCGGCAACTGCGGCGGTGTCGGCGCGCAATATGCGCGGGCCAAGAGGAATGGCCGTTACAAAAGAGGATGCACGCAGCATCTCGCGTTCCTCAGCCGAGAATCCGCCCTCGGGGCCAATCAACACGGCCAGCGGAGGGACCGCGTTGCCATCCCCCCGAATGGTATCAAGAATCGAAAGCGGATCCTTGCCCAATTCTCCCTCATCGCAAAAGATGATGTGCCGACCTTCTTGGGTCGCTTCCCATGTTTCAAGCAGTTTGGTGATCGTAACCGGCTCGGTTACTTCAGGGATGGCAAGGATACCGCATTGTTCAGCCGCTTCGATGACATTCATCCGCATCTTGTCGAGCTTGGGGCGACGTTCCTGTGTATGCTGGGTGAAGACCGGGCGTAACATGCTGACACCCATCTCGACCGCCTTTTGCGCCATATAGTCGATGCGGGCTGATTTCAGCGGCGCAAACAGATAGTGCAAATCACTGGCGTCCGGATCCGGCTGAGGGCGCACTTGTTCGAGAGGAATGAGGGCGCACTTCTTGCGACCCATGGGACGCACTTCCACTTTCCATTCGCCGTGTCTGCCGTTGAAGATGAGCATCTCGTCACCTTCCTGCATCCGCAAGACGTTGAGCAGGTAGTTTGCCTGAGCTCTTTCGCACGGAATGGCAATGCGCTCGGCAATATCCTGTTCTACCCAAAGGCGCTGGCTCTTGAAATCATAATGGGACATGTTAGCCTCTTCCGAACGAACTGTTTTCCCCTTTTCTTAGCTGATTTTCCCCCAAGAGCAAGTGGCCTCTGCAAGATCGTGGATGCTTTGTCATAAAAGCATTCGCGCCAAGCTTGACCAGAGAGGCAAAGATGGGCACCAATGGACCAATTCAAACGAATCTCCATCAGGAATCATCATGGTCTCGCGCGCCCCCAGCAATGCAACCGAATTTACCGTCTCGGAAATATCCTTCGCGGTGAAAGCCTCCATAGAGGATCAATTCGGCTATGTGCGCGTACGTGGAGAACTGGGACGGGTCTCGCGGCCTGCATCGGGCCATATCTATCTTGATCTGAAAGACGAAAAGTCGGTGCTCTCTGGCATCATCTGGCGGGGTGCAGCCAGCAAGTTGGCTGTCAAGCCGGAACAAGGGCTTGAAGTCGTCGCCACAGGCAAGCTGACAACATTTCCCGGCCAATCCAAATATCAGATGGTGATTGATCATATGGAACCCGCTGGCGCGGGAGCCCTGATGGCACTTTTGGAAGAGCGCAAGAAAAAGCTTGCTGCCGAGGGGCTGTTTGCTCAAGAGCGCAAAAAGCCCCTGCCGCATCTGCCAACCGTCATTGGCGTTGTGACTTCCCCGACAGGTGCAGTCATTCGCGATATTCTTCATCGGGTGCGCGACCGCTTTCCGGTGCATGTGATCGTCTGGCCTGTGCGGGTTCAGGGGGAGAGCTGCGCAGAAGAGGTTGCAGCAGGTGTGCGCGGCTTCAACGCCATTGCGCCGGGCGGACCGATCCCGCGCCCGGACCTGCTGATTGTTGCCCGTGGCGGCGGCAGCCTTGAAGATCTATGGGGCTTTAACGAAGAAGCCCCCGCACGCGCAGTGGCAGAAAGTGACATCCCGGTCATTTCCGCTGTTGGCCACGAAACGGACGTCACACTGATCGACTATGTCGCCGACCTGCGAGCGCCAACGCCGACAGGCGCTGCCGAAGTTGCCTTGCCGGTTCGCTCGGAGCTGGTGGCAACGCTTGGAGATCTGCATTTACGCCAATATGGTGCCGTCGCTCGCATGATGGATCGACGCCGGTCTGACTTGCGCTCTGCATCTCGCGCTTTGCCGCAACCAAGGGACATTTTGGCCTTGGCCCGCCAGCGCTTTGATATGGCGTCTGGCCGTCTGGAACAGGGGCTGATTACGTCCACTCAGGTACGCCGGTCGCGCCTTGACGTTGCAGCCGGTCGTCTGCGCCCTACTCTGGTCACGGAAAGACTGAAGGGACAGAAAGAGCGGCTTGGAGACCGTGCGGATCGTCTGCAAAAGAGCCTTGCGGTTGCCACCCAGAGCAAACGCGCCCAGTTTTCAGGCACAGCCATCCGCTTGCGCGGTGAGCTTGTGACCGGTCGTATCTCTTTGCAAAGTGAGCGTCTTTCGGATCGAGCAGCCCGGCTTAATCGCGTATCCCTGCTCACCGTCGAGCAAAAACGCAAGCAGCTTGATGCAGCCAGCCGCCTTTTGGAAAGCTTGTCGCACAAGGGCGTGCTCAAACGCGGCTTTGCATTGGTGCGCGACCGGAACGGCAACCTGATCCGGCGGGCAGACGAAATCAATCCGGGTTCTCCGCTCAGCCTCAGCTTTGCAGATGGCTCCATCAACGCCACAGCCTCGCTCATCGATAGCTACGAGCCCGGCCCCGTTTCATTGGGCCAGTCTTCATCAGGAAGCAAAGAGGATCCGGTCGAACCAAACGAAGCAACAAGTGAAACAGATACTTCCGAAGCGGCCTCTTCCGGCATCATGAGCGCGAAAGCCATTTCAGCAGAAGATATCGAGGCCCATTTGCGCTCCATCGCCGGCAAGCGAGCCCGCAAGCGCGTTGCCAAGGCCAAGGATATTCCGGTTGAAAGCCTGCCGGAAGCAGAGGCTCCAACCAAGGCCCCAGACGAAAAATCAGTCGAAGACGAGATATTGATCGAAGACGACATGCCAGTCGAGAAGGTCGTGGCCAAAGTGCTGTCTGAGGATGCTTCCGCCGAGCGTCTTGAAAAGGCAACGGCCAAGCTGACCGAAGCCATAGAGCGTGAGATTCTGGCGCGTCTTGCAGAACAGGACATGCAGCAAGAACCGAAAAAGCCTGCCCGCGCGCGCAAGAGCAAGAAGCCGAGCAAAAGCGGCGATGATGACGCTCAGGGTAGCCTGTTCTAGCAAGCCGCCTTCGCCTCTCATTACAATCTCGGGCAGCAGAGAAGCCCAAACAAAACGCCAGTGACAGATCATCACTGGCGTTCCTTTTGCTGCCTGAAAGCCCGCTCTGATCAGAGAGCGGCGGCTCTCTATTTGCCTTTAAGCTGAGAAATGATGCAAGCGGCACCGCTGGTGTCGACTTCGCCCGGATTTTCCTCGATGTTCAGCTGGGTTACCGTGCCATCTTCCACGATCATGGAGAAACGCTGGAAGCGAATGCCCATTCCGCCCTCGGTTGCGTCCAGCTCCAAACCGGTGGCCTTTGCAAATTTGGCACTGCCATCAGCAAGGAAAGTCACCTGCCCTTTGCCACCGCTGGCTTTTGCCCAGGCGTCCATGACATATACGTCGTTAACAGCCACAACAGCGACTTCATCAACGCCCAAAGCGTGAATTCCGTCGATCGTATTGATATAGCCGGGCAAATGGTTGAGATGGCATGTCGGGGTGAAGGCGCCCGGAACGCCAAAAATCACAACCTTGCGGCCTGCGCAGAGTTCAGACACAGTACGTGTCTCTTTGCCATTGTCTCCCATGACCATGAATGTGGATTCTGGAAGTTTATCGCCAACTTTAATCATGCTTGCCTCTCCTCTGGTAAAATCTATTTCTCAAGAGCTCTCGTTTCAACGACCGCCTCATCACCGTTCGTCAAAGTGAATGTCAGTTTTTTGCCTACAGTTGATGTATTCTCAGGCAAACCGTCGAGGCGCAAAGAGAATTGCTCTTGCTCGCCTACGTTGTTTTCCATATGGGAAGTCAGAGGCAAAAACCAACCCTCTGGCGCTTCTACGAACAGATCTTTTTTGCCATATCCATCGGGAATAAGCGCGTTGATGATCAGGCGCTTTTGTCCATCATCCGTTTTGTCATATTGAATGTCGGTTATGCCGAATTTATCGCTCGGCGCTAGGGGAACAAGCGCTATGTCCCGATCAATCAGCAATTCGACCGCCAGATCATGAGCGCCGCCAGCGGGAATATCCAGAGAAAATTCTGCATAAAGGGGCACACATAGCTGGGCACAGAGGCCCACTTGCGCGGCCAGATCCAGGGTTACAGACTGAGCAGCATCTTTCGGGGTTATCAGGAAGGGGAAAATAATCCCGTCTTTATAGCCAAGAACTTCGGTGCCGCCCGCCTTTATGCGATGAGGGACGGGCCACAAGGTTTCGATTTTCGCAGCATTCCGGGATGCATCTGTGTCAAAAGATGGCGGCAGCCCAGAATCCCCGGGCACTTTCCAGTAGGTTTTCCACCCTTCATCCAATTGGATTTCAAGTCCGGCCTTGAGGCGACCATCTGTCATCCCGGCGCTCACCAAACGCATACGCCCGCCTTCAGTTTCCTGCCAAGGGGTTGCCTCCGCAAAAGCGGAATATCCGCTAAACAGCACCAGAACAAGGCTGACAAGTGCGACGCAGAACGCATTCTTGAAAATTTTATCTGGTAAATTCAACAACTTCATTTCGGTCATCCCCATCACATCTTCAAGAATTTGATCGCGTGGCACCGTCGGCAATCATTATCCTAACACTCGAACCAATACCAACGTCGGGCCATTTCTTGATGCCGTTTAAAGGTGATCCTAATATGGCAAACAGCTTTCCGGGCACTTTTTTGCACCAATGGGCACAGCAAATTTATGTGATGAAAAGCAACCTGATGACAAGTCATGCGATGGAAGCGCTTTACAGCGCGCCATGCACGCAGTTACCCTGAGCGGCATGAGCAAGCAAGAAACAAAGCACCAGACCGGCATGATGCCTTCCTCACTGGAGGGGCAATTTCTTATTGCCATGCCAAATCTGAAGGGACCACATTTCGAGCGGTCTGTTGTTTACCTCTGCTCCCACTCCGAAGACGGTGCCATGGGGCTTGTGGTCAATCACATTTCTACCCAGATCACCTTCCCGGATCTTCTGCGACAGGTCGACATTTTGAAAGAGGACGAGGACATTATCAATCTTCCTCTCCCTCTGCAAAGCATGGAAGTGCTCGATGGCGGTCCGGTCGATCAGGGGCGCGGCTTTGTGCTGCATAGTGCCGACTATCAGCTGGGCACCTCAACTCTGGCGGTGTCCGATGACGTTTGCCTCACCGCAACGGTCGAAATTCTCAGAGCATTGGCAGAGGGCCGCGGTCCACAATCAGCCCTTCTGACGCTTGGCTATGCCGGTTGGTCTCCGGGACAGCTGGAAGACGAGTTGCAAAGCAACAGCTGGCTAACATGCAGTGGAGACCGATCTCTGCTTTTCGAGTGCGCCCCTCAGCATCGCTATGAAGCGGGCCTCAAAATGATGGGCGTGGACATAAGCATGCTTTCAAGCGAAGCAGGACACGCCTGATCGCCTCTGACCGGCAGAGCTTTCATTTAGGCTTATTTGCATTTCTCAACGGATGCATAGCGCGGCAGCAAGCCTAGGACTTTTTGCTTCCGCCACGCATGGCCTGCTGAATAGCCGACGCGATATCCTGATCTATGTTTGAAAAGTCCGGCATGGTGAACGGGAATTCACCATCGTCGGCTGAAGGCCTTCCCTTGGTGGCACGACCGGGCTGGACGTCATGATCCCTTGCTTCAGATTGAGTTGGAGCAGTATGTGGTGCGACTTCTGCCGGGTTGTGAATGACAGGCCCTTTTGCAATAGCTCTCTCGTTAGCAGTTTCCGCATTGGCCGCCACCTGTGCAGGGGCTGTCTGTGCGGCTTGCTCCTGCTGAGGGAGCGCCGTTGGTGTAGCCGTTGGCGTGTGTTGCTGTGGGTGGGGAGCCTGTGGAGCTGGGCCCGAATGAACATGACTTTGTTGCGGACGGACGGCGGTTTGCGCAGGCTGCGGCGCTTGACCCTGTTGAGGACGAGGCGCTTGGGCTGCCTGAGGTGCATGCTGCTGAGCCGGTCCCTGCTGAGGGCGAGTCGCCTGAGATGCATGTGGCTGAGCCGGTCCCTGCTGAGGACGAGTCGCCTGAGATGCATGTGGCTGAGCCTGTCCCTGCTGAGGACGTTGAGCATGTGCGATTTGGCCTGCCGGTGGCCGACCGGCACCTTGAGGCACTTGTTGTTTTATATCACCGGGCCGGTGAGCTGTGGCAACCTGAGGAATTGGAACGGGCTTATCCTTGGACTGCGCCTTGGAATTGTCTTTCGCCTTCGGCTTTTCAGCAGACTGCGCACTACCAGCCTTTTCGGACTTGGCCACATAGGAGGATGCTTTTTTAAACGGATTTGAGAAAAGCGATTTGGCACCGGAAACCTTTTCTCGCAAGGATGCGCCGATCATGGCGACGGACTTGCCATCCCGAGATTGGCCTTTGCTTTCTTCTCCAGACAAGTCATCCAGTGCTTTTTGAGCAGCAGACCCGACGGCATCTTCAAGAGACCGTTCCAGATCCAACATCAAATCATCGCCGCCTGATGCCTGCTTCTGGGCTGCCTCTGCCTTCTGGTGCGGCGCCGTCACAGTAGCGGATTTCGAATCTGCAGGTTTGTTCTGATCTGGCTTTTGACCGATTGCCGGAGCGCTGGCTCTGGTAGAATTCTCCGTTTGAGCATGAGGCTGCTTTTCAACCGGCTTGGCTGAAGCATCTTGGGCAGGTTTCGTTCCTGCTGCTTTTTGCGCATCAGTTTTAGGCGGTTCGGACAGGATCTCGTCTTCCAAATCCAAAGCCAGACTTTCTGCCAGCATCGTTTCCAGAGAAGATCCATCTTTTTCTTCTCCAGAAGCACTGTCTTCAGCATGATCTGGCTTGGATGGCACGGATGCAGCCAAGCTCTTTGCTGCAATGGCCCGAGCGTGAGCCTGAGCCCGCTCGAGCTCTTCAATCTCTTTGCGGTGCTCTTCCTCTCGCCTGCGCTTCTCTTGCTCGGCCTTGCGGGCAGCGGCTTCCTGCGCAGCCTTTTGTTTGCGCGCCTGCATTTCCTGCTGCATCTGCCGCGTCAGTTCGACCTGCTTGGCCAGCATGGCCTCTGCATCATTTGCGGTCAGCGGCTTGCCAAACAGATAGCCTTGCCCCAATGGGCAGCCCATGGACGAGAGCAGCTCGACAGATTGCTCGCTTTCCACCCCTTCTGCTACAAGGCTCAGCCCCAGATCATGGGCAAGGCCGATGATGGAATGGAGAATGACCTGTGAGGTGCCCTTGTCGTTGGAGACAAAGCTTTTGTCGATTTTCAGGGTGTCAAACGGGAAATGCTGCAAGTAGGACAGCGAAGAATAGCCTGTGCCGAAATCATCCAGCGACAGACCGGCCCCCAATTGGCGTAGACGCATCAGAACCTGAGAGGCATATTCCGGATTCTCCATCACCAGGCTTTCGGTGAGCTCCAGCTTGAGGGTTCCGGAATTCACGCTAGAGCGCGCCAGAATGGTCTTGACGTCATTGATAAGATCATGGCGCAGCAACTGCTGGGAAGAAACATTGACGCTCATGAACAGCCGATCCATGCCTTCCAGCGTCTGTTGCCACTGGTTGAGCTGGCGCGCGGCCTGCTCCATCACATGCAGCCCCAAAGGCAGGATGAAACCGGTGCGTTCTGCGGCCGGGATGAAATCGGACGGAGGAATGAGCCCGCGCTGAGGATGGTTCCAGCGGGTGAGTGCTTCAAAGCCCTTGATCATGCGGTCTTCGAGATTGACGATCGGCTGATAGACAATTTCGAATTCGTTGCGTTCCAGAGCAGACTGCAGATCCTTGTCCAGCGGCCCACGCAGCTTACCCTGCTGGCGAAGCGATGGCCGGAACGGCTCGATACGATCCCCCCCCATACGCTTGGCATGATAAAGCGCCAATTCGGCATCATTGATCACATCGTCTGCGGTGATATGTGCCTGAATGTCATGGATAGCGATGCCGATGGAAACCGACAATGTCAATTCCCGTTCACCAAAGACGATTGGCGCGCGCAGAACCTTACGAGCGCTGTCCGCAAATACAGCAATACGCTCTGGCTGTTGTTCGGAAAGCAGAATGATGGCGAACTGATCACCGTAAAAACGAGCAATGGAATCCTGAAGCTTCAGCAACCGCGTCAGGCGTCGGGCAACTGTCAGCAGAATGGAGTCACCAACAGAAAGGCCATGGGTGTCGTTGATCTGACTGAATTTGTCTATATCGATCAACAGTGTCGCAGGACGCGCAGCCCCTTCCGCCTTGGTGCGTTTCATGGCCGCGTTCAAGCGGTCATGGAGCAGCTCGCGGTTAGCCAGTCCGGTGAGATTGTCACGCACGGCATCATGCAGCATGCGTTCTTCGGCTGTGCGCTGGTTGGTAATATCCAAAAGCGTGCCCACGCAGCGCACGACCTCGCCATCGGTGCCGACGACAGGGCGGGCCCTGAGCTTGAACCAATGATAATGGCCATCTTCTGCGCGAAGGCGGAAATCGAGATTCACCCGTCCGCGCCGTTGCTCGATAATAGCATCCAGCATCGCTGTGAAACGGTCTTTGTCCTGAGGGTGAATAAGATCAAGCCAATCACGCGCAGGCCCACCCAAGGCACCACGCTTTAGACCGAGTAGTTTTTCAGCCTCGCGGGAGGTATGCATGCGATCGCGCGGAACATCCCAGTCCCAAACCATGTCGCCAGAGCCGACAATGGCCAAAGCGCGGCGCTCGCTATCGGAAACGATGCCCTGAGCAAGGATGCCACCGGAAAAGGCATGCTGCATGATGGTGAAGCAAAAAAGCATCACCAGAAGCACCAGGCCACCGTTAAGCGCGGGCTGAGCCAGATCGTTATCAAGGAATCCGGCAACAGTCGCCCCGGCTGCCAACAACCACAATAGCAACAGGATCCATGTGGGGATCAGCATAATCGCCCGGTCAAACCCTGTGTAGGCCAGGTAAAGGATAACCGCGAAACCGGCTACAGCCGTAATCACGATCGACAGACGCGCGATCCCTGCTCCCAACGATGGATCATAGAGTGCGACACCAAGCACGACGACCAGAAACAGCAGCCAGACACCTGAAGCATGCAAATAGCGCACATGCCAGCGATGCAGGGTCAGGTAGGTGAAGAGCAAAATGAGAATGGATGCGGAAAAGGCGACCTCGGCGACGGCGCGCCAGATTGGTTCATGCGCGGTGGGGATATCGAACAGCCGCCCCATAAAGCCGAAGTCGATCGCCAGATAAGCCAAGACGGACCATGCGAGCAAGGCTGCAGCTGGGAACATCGCTGCGCCTTTGACCACGAACAGGATTGTCAGGAAAAGCGCAAGCAGCCCGGCAATGCCGAGCACGATTCCGCGATAGAAGGTGTAGCTGTTGACGTAATCCTTATAGGCCTCGGGCTGCCAGAGCGTCAGACTGGTAAGGCTTTTGGCGCTTTGCTCCCCAACGAATGTCACCACGTTGCCCGGGTCGAGCGTCACTCGAAAGACGTCTGCTTCAGTGTCCGGGATCCGTTCTGGCGCAAAGCCCTGAGAGGTGGAAATGGAATAGACCCGACGCGCACCGAGATCGGGTTTAAGCATGCCAGAGCCGGACAGACGAAAGTGCGGAACGACCAGATAGCGGTCAATCTGCCGATCCGTGTTGTTGGCCAGGGCAAAGACAAACCAGCCGGGCACAACAGTGCCTTGCTGACGGGCACGCACTTCAATGCGCCGCACGATGCCGTCTGGGCCGGGCGCGGTCGAGACCTGCAAACGATCCTCATCGCCCTCATAATATTCGACCACATTGTCCAGCTTGAGCACTTTTGTGTCAGCGTTGACTTCTACAGCTTCAACTGCCCAGGCTGCGGTTGAGGCCGCAAGACCTAGCATCATGGTCAAAACAGTTATGATAAGGACGAATACGCGATTCACCAGGGGCCCTCTCTCATTCAGCATCCAAGCGGATACAGTGCACCATAGTTAAAATTTTGCTTTGCGCCACACAAGGCGTAATTCTCATTATTGTGCCTTTTTAAAAAGGAAATGGACGCTTTGGTCCAACATCCCGCAAGCTTTCGCTCTATTGGATTGTTATTCCTGCCAGCTTGCTGCCTTCAGCAGCATCTGACAGCGCGTGCCCACAGCAGAGGGAATCGCTCCAGAAAACAAACCTAACCCATCCTGATTCACGTCTTTTTCAGAAACCGACAGACACCATCACGTCGCTGCGCAAGGCCGAAAAGAGCAGGTGATCTTCCCATCGTCCATTGATGCAGAGATAACTGCGTGCTCTGCCTTCCTCCTTGAAGCCCGCTTTTGTCAGCACTGCGATCGAAGCATTATTGGACGGAAGACATGCCGCCTCAACCCGGTGCAGGCCCTGACAATCAAACAAATAGGGCAGAAGCAAGGCCAAAGCACGAGTCATATAGCCTTGTCCTGCGTAATTTGCCCCCATCCAATAGCCTATGGTTGCGGTCTGGCAGATGCCTCTACGAATGTTAGAAACATTCACCCCTCCCAAAAGCTGATCGTCGTTGGCATCGAAAATAAGATAGGGCAGCGCACGCCCGGATTTTCTGTCACGCTGATATTGCTCAAGCCGTCGCTGAAATCCGCTTCTGGTGAGATCATCGCGCGGCCAAATCGGTTCCCACGGCTTGAGAAAGTCTGCACTGGCAGCCCGCAGGTGTCCCCATTGCTTGAAATCACCCTTCACCGGGTGCCGCAGATAGATGCTGGCATTGCTCAGTCTGGGATGAACAGCGCCGCGCGGGGTGGTACGGCCAAGCACGGAGCCAAGTGCCACAGATAGAAAACCGACAGGCGACCCCGCTCCACTTCCCCGGAAACGGATGACTTTCTCAGGAAACATTTCCGAGCCTTTCACACTCATATAGCGCCAGTTACGGACCCTTGAACTCCGTTTCTTGCTCTAGCATTCTGCGCAGGCGCACCTGAATTGAAAGTCGTTTCAGAATGAACCGCGACAAGATCGGCCTGTCGATCCGACAGACCTGAAACCACCGCGCAATATTTCCAAATTGCCACAAAACCCGTCTGGCTTTTTATCTACTGCTCCCTTCCATCCGCCGCGCCCGGTTCTGCGACCAAATGGAGTAGAAAGAGCTTATTGCACCTCTACAGATTAGCCAGAGCAAAGGAAAAGGGGAAGTCTTTCTTTCTGAAATGCTTGTATTTATCGAGCAAAAGTCAGACATTTTCAGCTTGAAACTTATGAAATGGCCATCATGGCAAAAAAACAGGTAAAAACCTTGCAAGAGGATCTTTTCTCCTCTCTGCTAAAGCAGAACAGGACCCCGAAGTCTCAAGGTGCAATTAACGTGAAAGTGGACGCGGGGCTCCAAGCCTATCGGCAACCTCGCCGACGGTCATCAATTTGTCGACCGGCCCTACTGACGCCATGGATGGTGCACTGCCAGAGAAAATCTGCCGAGCCAATTGCCGGACATCCTCGGTTGACACGTCAGCCACGGTTTCTTCCATTTCCTCCAGCGAACGAGGACGGCCATATAGGGTTACTTGCCGGGCCAGCTGACTGGCACGGGAGGACGGGCTTTCGGTGCCCATCAGAAGTCCGGCCTTGATCTGGGCGCGGGCGCGATTCAGCTCCACATCTGTCAAATCTTCAGATACACGCAGCAATTCAGAGGCGATGACGGGAACAAGTTCTTCCAGATGCTCGGCCCCCGTTGCGGCATGAATGCCAAACAGGCCGCTGTCGTCGAAGCCCCAGTGGAAAGTGTAGACGGAATAGCACAGCCCCCTCTTTTCGCGCACTTCCTGAAACAGGCGCGAAGACATGCCGCCGCCCAGAATGGCCGCGAGCAACTGTGCTACATAATAGTTATCATTGGTGAAGGGACAGCCTTGGAACCCAAGCACGACCTGTGCTTCCATGAGATCACGCTGGATATCCCTGATTTCGCCGCCCCGATAGTCAGCCTTTGGCAAAAGCTTGGGCGGGGTCTTGCTGAAACTGGCAAAGGCCCTTTCGCCCAAATCGACCAGCTCTTCATGGCGCACGGCACCAGCAGCGGCCAGTATCATGTTCGGGCCGTGATAGTGGGTCGCCATGTAATTCTCGATATCGAAGGAAGAAAAACTCTGAACAGTCTCCGGCGTGCCAAGAATGGGCCGACCGAGCGCCTGATCAGGAAAGGCCTGCTCGACGATATGATCAAAAACGCGATCTTCGGGCATATCATAGGCCGCGCCGATTTCCTGAATGATGACCTGCTTTTCCCGTTCCAACTCGTCTTCATCAAAAACGGAATTGGTCAGAATATCACCAAGAATATCAACGGCCAAAGGCAAGTCATCTTCCAGAATGCGTGCATAATAGGAGGTATTTTCGATGCCCGTGGAGGCGTTGACTTCTCCTCCTACCTGCTCGATTTCTTCCACGATCTGAACCGCCGAGCGCGTTTCCGTTCCCTTGAAGGCCATATGTTCCAGCAGATGGGAGATGCCGTGCTCGTTTGGCTCTTCAGAGCGAGACCCAGCGTTGACCCAGACGCCAACGGCGGTGCTCTTGAGATGAGGCATTTGATCGGAAACTACGGTCATGCCATTGGCAAGACGGGTCATATTCACGGACAATTCAACGCATACTCCTGATACCAGCCAAGGCAACCTTCCGGTGATTTGACCGGAGGCACACTCTGTGCTCATTCTGCCTTTTCAGGATAACAAAGAGCAACTTCTAGAGCGCGACCTCATTCTTTCTTATGGTCTTCCTGTTGATGATCTTCAGCGTGGACCTGCCCGGTTACTCCGTTTCGCTGGCAGCACGAGAACGGGCCAGAATGAAGGCTTCCACATCATCAAGCTTGTTGTCGATGACGCTCAACCGTTCTTCTCGTTCCATCAGATCACCCAGCCAGACAGGCAATGCCGGATAATGACCGGAAGCCGCTTCAACGGCAGCGGGGAACTTGGCAGGATGGGCCGTGGACAGCACGATCATCGGAGCAAGAATGCTCTCATCTTTCGTTTCGGCATCAGCCGCGCTCTCGGCTGCTTTGGCGGCAAGTTTGCGGGCAACGTGAACGCCAACCGCAGAGTGCGGATCCAGCAAGTATCCGCTATCGGCCAGAACGGTCTTGATGGTGGCGGCGGTGTCGTCTTCGCTTGCGCGATCAGCCGCAAAGCCTTCACGCAACAGCGCCAGTGGTTGCTCTTCGATGGAGAAAGACCCCGATTGCTTGAGCCCTGCCATCATGCGATTGACGGCCCCACTGTCCCGTTCATGCACTTCGAACAGCAAGCGCTCGAAGTTGGATGAAACCTGAATGTCCATGCTCGGTGAAACCGAAGGCGTTACGCCCTTGACCTCATAGCTACCGCTTTCCAGCGTGCGGGCCAGAATATCATTCTGGTTGGTTGCGATGACCAGCTTTTCAATCGGCAGCCCCATTTGCTTGGCCACAAAGCCGGCGAAGATATCACCGAAATTGCCTGTCGGCACAGTGAAGGAAACCGGACGGTATGGAGCACCCAGCGAAATGGCCGAAGAGAAATAATAGACGATCTGGGCCATGATGCGGCCCCAGTTGATCGAATTGACCCCGGACATGGCGATACGATCACGGAAGGTTTCGTGGGCGAACATCTCCTTGAGGAGTCCCTGGCAGTCATCAAAATTACCGTTCAGTGCGATGCAATGCACATTGTCGTCCAGCACAGAGGTCATCTGGCGTTGCTGAACCGGTGACACCTTGCCGTTCGGAAACAGGATGAAGATGTCCGTATTGGAGCGGCCGCGGAAGGCTTCGATGGCGGCGCCGCCAGTATCACCGGAGGTCGCGCCGACGATGGTTGCGCGCGCGCCCTTTTCGGCCAGCACATAATCCATCAGGCGCGCCAACAGCTGCATGGCAACATCCTTGAAGGCAAGCGTGGGGCCGTGAAACAGTTCCAGCACATATTCATTCGGTCCGGTCTGGACCAGAGGCGCAACGGCATCATGACGGAAGGTCGCGTAAGCCTCATTGATCATGGAGCGGAAAGTTTCTTCGGCGATCTCGCCTTCGACATAAGGCCACATCACCGCAAAAGCGATATCGGCATAGCTCTTGCCTGCGAGCGAAGCGATCTCTTCATCGCTCAGTGTCGGCCAAACCTTGGGCACATAGAGACCGCCATCGCTGGCAAGTCCGGCCAAAATGGCATCACAAAAGCCCAGTTCAGGCGCAGTGCCTCGCGTGCTCACATATTTCACGTCTTTCAAGCCCTTATATCTATGCGCCTCGCGTCAAGCCAAATGGCGCGCTCTCTTTACGCGGCGCACCCTACAACTTCGGCATTTTCAGGGCAAGAGCCTTGAAGCCAGAGCCCTAACCCAAAGAGACGGTAAAGACAAAGAAAGCAGCGCGGGGGGCGCTGCTTTCTTTGAAAGGCTCAATATATCCTGCGCACTTGCAGGGCAGGTCACTCCGCAGCGATTTGCGAGCGAAGCAAACCTTTGGTGACGGGAATAGCAGGCAGAGAATCTGTTGTATCAACAGCAGCCGTTGCCAGAGCACGCATAGCCTCGGTAACGGACCGGGACACTTCACCAGCTTCATTTTCAGAAGCTGTCAGTTCTTCAGCACTGTCACCCAACCTGGATTTTCCAAGATGGATATGCAGTTCCTTTTCTTCAAGCAGGCGCAAACCAGCTCGCAATACTTCCAGATTACTGGAAAAACGACCACTTGCTACCTGTTTGGAGATGAACTGCTCAAAGTAGGCACCGATTTCTACCGCATTATCTGTCTTGTTCACGTCAGCTTCGCCTTTCATTTATGGTCTCGCCATCCTAGTAACCGGTTCCAGCTCATTCGATGTGCCGCATCTGAGCTGCAACCAGATTTCGCCACCGACAGAAATAACGCGTGCCCAGCAATATTGCTTTGCCTCTAGACTTGCGCATTTTTGGGGCATTCATTCTCAAGACAAATTCGAGCCAGAAAACTCTCGCTATATCTTTGCTGAAATCCCCTGCCTGAAGATGTCGTGGGGCTAGTTTGGCAAGCAGCGAAGCATTTGAAAATGATTCTTTCTCTTGCTTTTCCACTGAAGGCAGCAAGCACTTTTTGAGCTATCCACAAATCCCCAGTTAACCAATTCTTAAGCCTCTGAGGAATCTAGCAACCCGCCTGTCAAGATTGCTTACGGCCAATTTTTTTAAAATTTTTTCTATCACTATCGACCAAATTTGTTATCCCCAGTCGTACCCTTTTCGTTCTCATTTGCTTTCATTTTTCCCATCAACTTTGCGCAAAATTTCCATAGATTCTTGGCTGAGAAATTGGGGGCAGCTTTGTTGGAACCAGAGACATCAACCGGGATATCAACTGTCAGGTGTTTTTATTTTTTTAAAACTTAAGATTTAACTATCTGAATTCTTGCGTTTATTGGGTTCTCCCCCATCTCCTGCCATTTCGTTAAACCATTCATTAAGGGTTTTTACAGAAGGCGCATGCAAACCCCCTCAAAAATTGCTAAAATTTGAACAAAATATTCATAACGCCGATCAATCCCCCTTAAGAGTAATGATCGCCTAATCGGGATTATAAGAAAGACTCCAATGACCAGTCTTGCACAAAATGAAGATCGAAGAAGACAGCCCCGTCATCCTGTCGAGAAGAACGGGAAGCTTTTTTGCGACAATTTTTCCGTCATTTTCGACTGCCATATCGGCAACGAGAGCGTGAAGGGCATGAGCATTCTTCTGGATCTTGATCCGGCTATCCCATTGCCAAAAGATATTTCGCTTCTGGATAAAAAGACAAACAAGATTATCGATGCGAGAGTGGCCTGGCGCGACGGCAACAAGGCGGGGATTCAATTTGTCGGCAAGAAGGTTGATGTTGATCGCTTGCCCGGAGCAGGCATCAAGCGCGTCTCAATTCTTGCGACACACAGATAGGATTTCATCCAGCACCAAGACCAGACATTGGCTCTAGCGAGCGAACCAAAATTAAAGCACGATCTCACACATCTAACTTCAAGGCAGGCCTCAGGGCCTGCCTTTTGTTATTTCGGGCCATAACGGCGGTGCCTGGGTAACGACCATAAGCCTCTTTCTTTTCAAAGGGACATTCCTTCCATGAAATGAGTCACACCCCAAGTGCGTCCAGCTCCTTCGCACAATAACCAATTAACCACATGAAACCATAAACTAATTTCAGATGGCACTATAAATTTCTCAATCGCATTTACCTTTTGTTAATACAACCCCAAAGTTACGTTTAATAAAGTTTGAACTTTTTGGATGAATGTTTACATTTTGTTATAGAGTAGAAAAACATTTACATAATCAAGACATATACCATTCATTTGACACGAGCATAGCAAGGCCTGATACGACCTCGGCTAAATAAAGAGAATTTCCAATGACCGCCATTCTAGAGAGAAGACAGAGCCGACGTCGGAGGGTTTTCAAGGGAGCAAAACTCTTCTACCAGAATTTCATGATGAGCGTTGACTGTACCATCCGTAACGAAAGCCAAAATGGCATGCAGCTTGTGGTGGATCCAAACATCATGCTTCCCGACGAGCTTTCCGTGCTCAATCGCAAGGAAGGCACAATTGCGCCGGTGCAAATGGTCTGGCGGCATGGCCGACGACTGGGCATCGCAGTCGATGGGGATGTGGTGGATGTTCGGTCTTCAGACAAGCGCAGCATCCGCATGTTGACCTCACTGATTCAGGGATAGGCCGTCTTGGCGCTTGTTCAGGGGCAGGCCCAGTCCCTGCCGGTCATTGAGGGAGACCGAGAGGCCTCAGCCCTCAGCTTTTCTTGAAAGGGGCCATGCCGCGCCGCGCCAATTCATCGGCCTTTTCGTTGCCGTCATGACCTGCGTGCCCCTTCACCCAATGCCATTCCACCTTGTGGCGCTTCAAGGCTTCATCAAGAGCCATCCATAGTTCTGCATTCTTGACGGGCTTTTTGGCGGCGGTTTTCCAGCCGTTTTTCTTCCAGCCGTGAATCCAGCCAGTGATACCGCCTTTGACATATTGACTATCGGTATAGAGAGCGACCTCGCACGGCCTGGTCAGAGCATTCAAGGCCTCGATTGCGGCAGTCAGTTCCATGCGGTTATTGGTGGTGTTGGCTTCCCCCCCACAGAGCTCCTTTTCGTGCTCACCCATGGTCAGCAAGGCGCCCCAGCCGCCAGGCCCCGGATTTCCCGAACAGGCTCCATCTGTATATATCGTTACTAGGCTCATATCGGCTCCTTTGCCTGCTGGCGGCTTCTTATTGTTCTTCTCGTCCTCGCGCAAAATGCGCTGCGGGCGTAGAGGGCCAAGGCCCCGGGTTTCCCGAACAGGCTCCATCTGTATATATCGTTACTAGGCTCATATCGGCTCCTTTGCCTGCTGGCGGCTTCTTATTGTTCTTCTCGTCCTCGCGCAAAATGCGCTGCGGGCGTAGAGGGCCAAGGCCCCGGGTTTCCCGAACAGGCTCCATCTGTATATATCGTTACTAGGCTCATATCGGCTCCTTTGCCTGCTGGCGGCTTCTTATTGTTCTTCTCGTCCTCGCGCAAAATGCGCTGCGGGCGTAGAGGGCCAAGGCCCCGGGTTTCCCGAACAGGCTCCATCTGTGTATATCGTTACTAGGCTCATATCGGCTCCTTTGCCTGCTGGCGGCTTCTTATTGTTCTTCTCGTCCTCGCGCAAAATGCGCCCGTGCTGTTTACTGCTCTGTCTAGACAACCCTGCACCAAGGTGCAAGATGCTTGCTCTTGTAAAGAGGCCGGTGTAGAGCTACGCCAAACAGAAACAGTCATGCTGGCCCTGAGCCCGAAAGATCTGGAAGATACCAATGTCCGAGATTGACCTTGACGCCTTGCAAGAGGCTTACAACAAAGCTTTGGAGTTTGAAAAGGCAGGCAAGTTTGAAGAAGCGGCCGCGGGTTATCGGAAAGCTCTGGAGCTGGACCCGGAAGATCATGTAGGCGCTTCAGTGCGTCTGGCCTCCATGCAACTGGCCCCCTCGCCGGACAAGGCTCCGGTTGCCTATGTAGCGACCCTGTTCGACCAGCACGCAGCAGCCTTTGAAAAAATTCTCGTTGATGACCTCGGCTATGCCGTACCGATGATGGTGCGCGAAATGATCGTTAAATATCAGCCTGAACGCCACTTCGCCCGGATGCTGGACCTCGGCTGCGGAACGGGGCTCACCGGAATATCCATGAAAGGCAAGGTAGACAACATGATCGGCGTGGATATTTCCACCGGCATGCTGGATGAGGCCTATGACAAGGAAGTCTATGACGATCTTTACGCCGGAGACGTGGTCGAATTTCTGAGCGAAATCGAAGATGATGGCGAGGGAGACGCGAGCGGCTGGGACCTTATCGTCTCAACCGATGTGCTGCCCTATCTGGGTGAGTTGGAAGAAAAATTCCATCATGTAGGCCGCTGTCTTGATGCGGGGGGACTGTTTGCCTTTTCCTCTGAAACCCAGCCGGAAGAGAGTTTCGAAGGGGCATCCTACAAGGTTGGCCCCAAACAGCGTTTTGCCCATTCGGAGCGCTATATTCGCCAACTGCTCGATGCGAATCGCATGGCCGTGAAGCATTTCGAGCTGATCGTCGTACGGACTGACGAAGGCAAACCGATCTACGGTCATCTGGTATTGGCCGAGAAGCTGGCCGACTAGGCCGCAGTGCAATCAGATCTTTTTTATAGATGAGCGGAAGGGCGAATAAGATCCGCCTTTTCTGTTTGTCGATGCCTCATCGGCAATTCCCACCGACCATTGCCGGATCGCTCGGCCCGTTTCGCACATCTTTTATCTGGAGAGGAGATCGAAACATGCAGACGGCGGCTTGACTTTACACGCCCTGCCAAGCACCTTGGTCGGGCAGGAAAAAATGTCGCGTTCCTGTCGTCACTGCCGCAACGCGGCGTGGCTCAAGGTCAGCGGGAGAGCGCCCGATTCCAATTTGGGGTCTTGCGCGCCGAAGGAGCAACCGCCTCGGAAACTCTCAGGCACAAGGGACCGCCCGACCAAGCGAACTCTGGAAAGCAGTCTAGAGGCAGACAAAGCTGTGCGTGGAAGGGTCTGCGCATGGTCGGTCCGCTTCAAGGCTCACCGAAGGAAGCAGCTACTGATGTGGCTATGGCGCGTTTGCCATGGTGACAATAGTGGGAAATCTCTCAGGTTCTGTGACAGAGGAGGCACCGATGCAGACGAAAGCTTCCCCTCAGGAGCCATGTAGTCAGCACCCGTGCAACCACTGTGTGCTCCGTGAACACCATCAATGGGCACCAGCAACAGAAAGAGAGACGCTATGGTCGACCTGAGCGGCGCCAAAAAGACACCCCTTTATGAACTGCATGAAGAGCTGGGCGCAAGTCTGGTAGATTTTGCAGGCTATGCCCTGCCCGTTCGCTATCCGGCAGGCATTATGGCTGAACATCTGCATTGCCGCGCTGAAGCTGCGCTGTTTGATGTTTCCCACATGGGACAAGCCATACTCGAAGGTCCGGATCATGAAACAACGGCAAAGGCGCTGGAAGCGCTAACCCCGTCAGCCTTTACCAAGCTGGCCCCCGGTCGTATGCGCTACAGCGTGTTGCTCAATCAGGACGGCGGGATTATCGACGACTTCATCGTGACGCGCCCTGCGGATCCGGCATTGGATGGCACTTTGATGCTGGTCGTCAACGGTGCCTGCAAGGAAAAGGACTATGCCTTCCTTAGCGCAAACCTGCCCGAAAGCATCAAGCTCAAGCGCCTCGATGACAAGGCTCTCATTGCTCTGCAAGGCCCAAAAGCCGTTGACGCGCTCAAGCGCCATTCCACCAAGGCTGATGAGCTGACCTTCATGTCCCAGACACCAGACGAGATCAATGGCATCAGTGTCGGCATCTCCCGTTGCGGTTACACGGGCGAGGACGGATTTGAAATCTCTTGCGCGTCTGAAGACGCAGAAGCAATCGCTCGCCTTCTGTTGGCCGAGCCAGAAGTGGAACCCGCTGGCCTTGGTGCCCGTGACAGTCTGCGCCTTGAAAGCGGCCTTTGCCTTTATGGTCATGATCTTGACGACAGCATTGATCCCGCCGAAGCGGATCTTGGCTGGGCCATTCAGAAAAGTCGCCGATTGGACAAGGCCTTTCCGGGATCAGACCGCATTGTGAAGGGGCTTAAAGAAGGTCCGGCTCGCATTCGCGTTGGTCTTGCCATTGTCGGCAAGGCTCCGGCTCGCGAGGGAACCGAGATACAGGATCCTGACGGCAACAGCATTGGCATCGTGACTTCTGGAGGCTTTGCACCAACCTTGCAAGCGCCGATCGCCATGGGCTATGTGCCACCTGCCTTTGCCAGGCCGGGCACAAAGGTGACCCTGCTCGTGCGCAAACGGGAGCTGGAGGCCGAGATTGCGGAAATGCCATTTGTGCCGCAAAGATATGTGCGCAAAGCGTGAGTCTTAACCGGGCTAAAATGGCCCTTGGAAGCAACAGAAATAGATAAGCATCATCTCATATTCATAAGGGATCACAAACATGACCACCTATTACAGTGAAGACCACGAATGGGTCGAAGTAAACGGCAAGACCGCGACCGTTGGTATTACCGATTTTGCTCAGAAGCAGCTTGGTGACGTCGTTTTCGTAGAATTGCCAGAGGTTGGCAGAGAGTTGGAAAAAGGCGACGAAGCAGCTGTTGTAGAGAGCGTCAAGGCCGCTTCCGAAGTCTATGCGCCAATTGATGGTGAAGTGACCGAGGTGAACGAGGCACTCGAAGAAGACCCTGCCCTTGTCAACAATGACGCAGAAGGCGATGCCTGGTTCCTCAAGATGACAATCTCCGACAAGAGCCAGCTTGATGATCTCATGGACGAAGATGCCTATAAGGAATTCGTTGCGGATCAGGATTGATCAGGCTGCTGTCTCATATTTTCAGAGTGTTTGCGCCTTTGGCCAATATGCGATGCTTTGAGAATAACGGCGCGCAATATCAAAGAGGTGTGAAGCAGGACGCTTCACACCTCTTTATATTATAAAGGCTGGACACTGGCCTTACTGGACCAGCTTCAGATTTGGAGGATTTCCATCTGATGGGCGATGTTTGTGAACTTCGACGAGCCCGGGACGGGCATCGCTTCTAGCCTCGTTCAGCATTGCCAAAAGAGCCAGTTTGTGCATCGGACGGCCAAACAGGAAGCCTTGGAACATGTTGCAGTTATTTTCGCGCAAGAACAGCATCTGCTGCTCGGTTTCAACGCCTTCAGCAATGATGCTCAAGCCCATGCCCTGAGCAAGATTGATGACGCCGCGAACCAGTTTTCTGTCTTCGTTCTTGTCCTCGATCTGTTGCACGAAAGAGCGGTCAATCTTGAGAATGTCCAGAGGCAAGCTTTTGAGATAACCCAGATTGGAATATCCTGTTCCGAAATCATCCATCGCCAGAGCGATACCCTTTGCGGAAAGCTGTGATAGCAGTTTCGCCGCATTTCGGGTGTCTTTCACATCGACACTCTCCGTGATTTCCAGCGTCAGATAGGTCGGGTCAAAACCGGTCTGATCAATCAGATCGAGCAATTCGGCGGGCAGGTTGTCGTTGTTTAGCTGATGCGGAGACAGGTTGATGGACAGGTGCAGCTTGAAGCCTGCCCGATGCCAACTGACAAGGTCAGTGAACGCCTGCTTGAAAATCCAGTCAGACAGCGTGCCGATAAGGCCGGCGTCTTCGGCGATCTCGATGAAGTCCATTGTCGGAATTTGTCCCTGCTCGGGATGGAACCAACGGACCAGAGCTTCAACACCGGCAATCTTGCATACATCACTGGAAGTATCGGTTGAGACCTGCGGCTGATAATAGACCTCAAGCCCTTCACCACCATACTGCAATGCACTGCGCAAATCCGCTTCAAGGCGCATTCTGTTCTGGATCGCAACACTCATGCGCGGTTCATAGATGCAATAGGTCTGACGCCCCGTGCTCTTGGCCTCATACAGAGCCAAATCGGCATTACGCAACAATTCATCAGCGGAGCTGGACAAGGTCGGATAGCGGGAGATGCCTACAGAGCTCGAAATGCAAATGTCATTGCCGGAAAGCTCAAATGCCGAACTCAGGGCTTCGATGGCTTTCTGCACGGTTTGAGCACTGCTGGCCAAATTCGTGCGCTGAAGGACCGCAAATTCATCCCCTCCCAACCGGGTGACAATGTCCGTTTCAGCTGACAGCAGGCTGGTCAGACGCGCGGCTGCGTTCTTGAGCAGGCGATCGCCCATGGGATGACCGAAAGTATCGTTCACGTCCTTGAACTTATCCAGATCAAAGAGGATCAAATTGAACCCCGTGCCTGTTTCATCTGCATGATTGATGAACTCATTCATCTTTTCGTTGAGAAATGCCCGATTGCCCAAGCCTGTTAACGGATCATGCTCGGCAAGGAAACGAATTCTTGCCTCACGACCTTTGATCTTCTTTTCTTCCTTGCGGGCCCGATAGGCTTCAACACCAAACAGAGACAGAATGAGCGCCACGCCTGCCGCGGATGTCAACAAAAGGGAATCCATAGACAACAAAGCAGCTTCCAACTGACGCTGCAGCACCCCTGCTTTTTGCAGCCGTGTCTGTGCAATAAGCGAGGCCATATCGCTGATGGTGCCCTCATATTTTGAAAGAGCCCGCTCAATTGTTCGAAGGCCTGCAATGTCGCCGGGAACAAGATGCTGAACCACAGGATCTATGCTGCGCATCTCGCTTCTCAGATCGGCCAGCAGCTTTTCGAACCGCATTTGTTCTTTATACGGCACTTCAACACCGGCGGTATTGATGCCGAAGACCCGGCTCCAGAGAATATCAAACCACTTGAGAACTGTATCGTGGGAAACATTGCCAAGCACATTGGTCTGTTGCTTTTCGTTGTTAATCTTGCTTCCCAAGACATATTTTGCGGCAATGCTGCTAAAACGCCGATATTCCAACTCCAGGCGAATTCCTTCGTCTCGGCCTGAAATTACTTCGTAGCTTTGGGAAATCTGCCCACGCAAATGGTCGACTTCCTTGAATTGCGAAAATTCCAGAAACAGCAAAATAGAGACGGCAACAATATAAGCAAGTGCCAGGACTTTGGTGTAAAGCTTCATTTTACAACAATCTGTTCGATCTGCCACACGAAGCGGGACGTATATGTCGGGCTTTGAAGAGACGGGTTGTGATCAACCGGATAAATGATCCGAGTTGGCCCTCGGGAGCGGATACTCAATCGCTTGCCATTGCGTTTCGTCGCAAGCAGCACGTCGTAATCATAGAAATCTGAAATCGGAATGGTCGTGCTGTAGCCATCAAGGGCTTTTATTTCGACAAGCGACCCTTTTGCCCCGACAAACTCAAGCAGATCACGCATAAGAACCCCATGCCATTGATGAGCCGATGAGGAATATATCGTGTGCGTGACAAGCGACTTCAGACCAATGCCCTCCAGCATGGGAATGTCCAGCTGCACTGCGCTGTTACCGTTATGATTGGTTACGTTCCCCGAAACAGTCAGGACCACTTCCTGCTGTGGCTTCTGGATTTCAGTCGCCCAGACATATCCGGGACTTGCTTCAGCATATGTGAAAAATGTAAAGGCAATCCAATAGAATATCTGAAAGTACAAACTCTCGAATGCACTTCCTCCTCTTCCCCGACAAGCCATTCCGATCCCCTCAAAAGTTACAGGAAATCAAACCACATAGGACATTCACAAATGGTAAAGCGGTAATGCTGAGGGAAAAAACGAAAAGAGATTTTTCTTTTATACTTAACTGCCAGTTAATCTGAAGAAATCAGGAAATAGACTTGAAGTGGTACGCCCAACCGAAGCTTTAAAAGGACACAGGTCCAAGGCAAGGTGCCCAATATTAGGCACCTTGAAATAATCTCTTATCTTAATTTTCGTGCCAGCTGATCAATGCCGCAATCGTGGCAGGAAGATCAGAGAGACGGCGCACGACGGTTTCCGCTCCGGCATCCATCAAATGCTCACCATGGCCGGGATAGGTGTGGCTGGCACCGATAATGCCGATCACCCGCATACCCGCTTCATGGGCGGCGATCACGCCATGGACGCTATCCTCAATGACAAAGCACTCGGAAGGGTCCGTTTCCAACACTGAGGCGGCATGAAGGAAGACATTGGGATCAGGCTTTGGCTGTTTGGTGCCAACAGCAACTGCAGAATAGACATAAGGGCGGAAACGATCCCATAGATCGGCCCGTCGCATGTTGCTTTCAAGCCGTTCAGGCATGGTGTTTGAACAGACACACCGCGGATAGTCGAGCTGGTCGAGCATTTCATGCGCTCCCTCGATGACCTTCATCGTGTCGATTTTCTGCATGGCGCGATCATCAATACGCTGAAGAATATCATGAGGCAATGAATGCTCGATTTCCTCTTCAATCAGCGGAATGATCTCGGCATTGGTCATACCGGCATAGGTGCTGTTATAGGTGTCCAGATCCAGATCGAGTTCTTCTTCCTGAAAGATTTCAACCGTGGCCTTGGCCCAGATGATTTCCGTATCAATCAATGTGCCATCACAATCAAAAATCACCAGCATCTCGTCTATCCTTGCAATCTGTCTCGAATTTCAAACCATTCCTCAGGTCAAACCCTTTGGCTTCCGTTTCTTCCGGTCGTGCCCAAGGCCCTTCATGTGGACCTTAAGACCGGATACGTCAATGCATGGAAAGCTTTATTTCCGGGAAACCTTGAAATCTTGCCCAGTCTTGTTGCTCTCCTCTAGGCTTTTACGCAAGAAAAGCAAGAATATGATGACAAGAACCGCTGCCAGACCATACCAGGTGAGAGCATATTGCAGATGGCTGTTGCGGAAAGAAATACGGGTTTCACCGCCCTGAGGCAGGCTGGCTGCATCCTCCCCCCTAGGCACGCCCTGCCCTTTGACAAGATCGATCCAGTAGGGGGCGGTTTTGGCGGCATCCATCCCAAGGAAAGCCGCCATTTCCTGCACTTGCCGAACAATCCAGACATTCTTCTTTTTGTCCGCCTTCGGGCTCAGCCAATTGCGGGGTTCGTCAAATCGCACAAGGCCGGTAAGCGTTGTGTCGCCCTCTACGAGCGTTTCAGGTCTGGTTGAGGGGTCTTTGAGTTGCTCGGGCACAAAGCCGCGGTTGACGATGACCTGCCAACCGTCGCTGGTGACAAAGGGCGTCATGATCAAATATCCCGGCCCATTGAGCGGCCCGCCTTGCGGATTATTGAGCGCAAACCAGACGTGAATTTCTCGGAAATGGTCGAAATGACCGGAAACCAGGACCCGCCGATAAGCGTCAGTTTCGCGCGAGAGCGTAGCCCAGCGCTCCGGCCCAGGTGCTTCAACCGGCTCGGAGGAAACTCGGCTTGTCACATCAGCGATCAATTGCTCTTTCCATGCAAGGCGCCTGATTTGCCAGTTACCCAATGAGACCAGAATAACAAGAGCAACAAGAACAGTTGCACTGAACAGCCAGAATCTTGGTCTGGTGATCACTTTTCGCACGCAACTTTCTCCACTTCATGCTACAGGCTAGCGGCAGACTTTTTGATTACTTCAGTCCGTCGCCCAAAAGAGGATCCGGATTTTGTTTTCCATGCAATCACAACCAGGCCGATTCGCCTTACTCTTCTTTGCCCTCAACCTTGTCTTTCCGCTCGCAGTTCAAATCAGCGTCGCGATCATCGGCTTGTTCGGCCCGGATCTGCGCAGCCTCACTGTGGCGCTACCGGTTATATTCGTTATCAACGTCGCCAACATAAGTTTTGCCTTTTATTATAAGGCATGGCAACGGGTGGCGCTGATCACCATCATGCTTTTCAATGCGGTTTCAGTTTTTGCCATGGGTGGTCTTTCCTTCTTCACCTCCGTCATCGGATGGGAAGAGATTGTGCCCGATCTGGTCAATCTGCTTTTACATCATTGACCGGAAGCTGTTCGCGCTGGCCTTGCTCAGCCTTGGTTCTATATTGCTGGCCGATCAAAGCGCCCTTCAGCCAATAGAGAAACAACAGGCAAAGCAGGATGGCCACAGGGGCCCATATCACAGCCAGCACCCAGACGGGCGGCTCATAGACAAATTCGGTATACAGCAATCCTCCGGTAGCAATGAAACCGACGATCATGATAACAAAAACCGCCGGCCCGTCGCCACTATCAATAAAGCCATAGTCCAAACCACAGGCGTCGCAACGGTCACCGATCTTGAGGAAACTCTTGTAGAGCTTGCCCTCGCCACATCGGGGGCATTTGCCCGCAAAGGCTGTTCGGGCCACACTTCCCTTATAGTCTGTCATGGTCCGAACTCCTGCTTGTTTGAGGCTGAGGAAATATCATTCGCTCAGTAGGGTGTTATCGGCCTAATGCGCGATGTGCCCGCCGAAATTGCCCCACACATAGATGGTGGTAAAAAGGAACAGCCAGACCACATCCACGAAATGCCAATACCAGGCTGCGGCTTCGAAGCCAAAATGCTTCTCTGGTGTGAAATGGCCCTTATAGACACGGATCAGGCAGACAATCAGGAAGATGGTTCCCACGAAGACGTGGAATCCGTGGAAGCCGGTGGCCATGAAGAATGTGGCACCATAAATGCTTTCCTTGAAGGCGAAAGGCGCGTGAACATATTCATAAACCTGAACGCCGGAGAAGACGACGCCGAGAATGATCGTAAGAGCCAGACCTTTCTTCAGCCCTTCGCGGTCATTTTCCAAGAGGGCATGGTGCGCCCATGTGATGGTTGTGCCCGAAGCGAGCAGAAGAAGCGTATTGAACAGCGGCAGATGCCATGGATCAATCACCTCCAGCCCTTCAGGGGGCCATATGCCGCCGGAATATTCAGCCCGCAGAAACTGCTTGGCTTCACTGGTAAACAGGCTGGCATCGAAGAAAGCCCAGAACCATGCCACAAAGAACATCACTTCCGAGGCGATGAACAGGATCATTCCATAGCGCAAATGAAGCTGAACCACCGGGGTATGGTGGCCTTCAAGGGATTCCTTGACCACATCGCGCCACCAGCCAAGCATGGTGTAAAGAACGCCGAGCGTTCCCGCAATCAGAATAAGGCTGGTGCCACCGTGAAACAGGGTTACCGCGCCAATCGCCATGATGAAGGCAGACACCGAGGCGATGATCGGCCATGGGCTGGGATCGATAATATGATAGTCGTGATTTTTGCTGTGAGCCTCAGCCATTGTCTGCTCCTCCTCCAAAGCGCTTCAATGTCTTGTCGCGGGTTGCGGAATTTCTGTCGATTTTGATCGCCGTTTCCTTTGGCTCTTTCTCCAGCGGAAAGAAGGTGTAGGACAGGGTAATCGTGTCGATAAACCTAAGATCGGGATCATTGTCTATTTCCGGATCTATAAAGAAGATCACCGGCATGTGGCTGGTCTCTCCTGCGGCAACCGTCTGTTCGGTAAAGCAAAAGCACTCCAGCTTGTTGAAGTAGGCACCGGCTGCCTGTGGTGTGACATTGAAGGTCGCGGTTCCTGCCGAGGAGGCCAGTCCGGTGTTTACCACCTGGTAGCTGGCCTCGCCGGTCTCACCCACCTTGAGTGTCACAGGTTTGGTTTCGGGCCGAAATGTCCAGTTGAGACCGCCGGACACATTGGCATCAAAACGGACGGTCATCTTGCGGGCAATCGCCTCACTTGGCGCTGCACTGGCCGACTTGGTTGTGCCGCCATAGCCTGTCACCTGACAGAATAGCGAGTAGAGCGGCACTGCCGCATAGGCCATGCCGACCATCACTCCGACAAAGGCCACCAACCCATAAGCCAGCCGCAGATTGGCACGGGCATTGTCCGCAGGTTTCGGCTTGTCGTCGTTTTTGGTTTCAGGCGCGCTCATCAGGCTTTCAATCCCTTACTATCAGGCTCAGAGCGGACGGTTCATCACGCCCGGCCCCATCTTGACGATGGTGATGGCGTAGAAAATGAGCACCAGAGCACCCAGCGTGAAAGCAATTGCGACAGATCGTCTGTGCTGGCGTTTCTTCTGTGTTTCGGTCAATGAGACCTTTTCGATAATTTCAGCCATGTTCTTTCCCTTTCGTTGGGGTTTCGGGCGACTGCAGAAAATCAAAGCAGCGCAGGCAATGCCTCAAGACCTGCGAGGCGCTCGAACAGCAAGGTGGCATAAAGCAGAAACAGATAGAGAATGGAGAAGCCGAACATCTGCCCGGCAGCCTTTCTGGCCGCCCCCCCTTCCCGAATGAAATAGACCCGCAAGGCAGCGCCCACGAACAACACCCCAAGCGCAACGGACAGAGCGCCATAGACCACACCGGCAAAGCCGAGCATAGCGGGCATCACCCCGATGGGGGCCAGCAAAAGCGAATAAATGAGGATCTGCGAGCGGGTGACGGCTTCACCCGCAACGACAGGCAGCATGGGCACGTTGGCCGCGCGATAGTCATCGCTCTTGATCAGCGCCAGCGCCCAGAAATGCGGCGGGGTCCACATGAAGATGATGAGAAACAACGTGATGGATTCGATGCTGACGCTGCCCGTCACGGCCGCCCAGCCGATCATCGGAGGAAAGGCACCAGCGGCACCGCCAATGACGATATTCTGCGGCGTGGACCGCTTCAGCCACATGGTGTAGATCACCGCATAGAAGAAGATGGTGAAAGCCAGCAGGCCACCGGCAAGCCAATTGACCAGCAGACCCAGCATCAGCACAGAGCCGAAAGACAGCGTCAGGCCAAAAGCCAAGGCTTCTTGGCGCGTTATGCGGCCAGCGGGTATGGGGCGATTGGCAGTGCGTTTCATCACCGCGTCGATATCGGCGTCATACCACATATTAAGCGCACCGGATGCACCGCCACCGATGGCGATGCATAGAATGGCGATAAGGCTTTCCAACGGATGCAAGGTGCCCGGAGCGACCATCAGTCCGACGAGAGCGGTGAACACGACAAGCGACATGACCCGCGGTTTCATCAAGGCGAGATAGTCGCGCACTTCCGCACCACCGAAATCGGCTCCAAGGGCAGGAGCAAAATCTGCACGTGCAATCGCTTTCGCTGCTATGGCCTGTTTGCGATCTGTCTGGTCCATCAGGGTCATGGTCTCTCTCCCGGCAGGTTTCGTCCCTGCCGCCTTGTTATGTGTCCTCTTGGTCTTGTCTTGGTCTTGTCTTGATTTGGCCATGCGCCGCACTTGCGGCGAATGGAACGGTCGTCACGGGCTTTCCCCCATTCGGGTCCTCCCGGAAGGCCCATGACGACCTGGCCTCCTTCTTGGAACTTTGGCCCTAGCGAATGCGGGGCAACTCTTCCCACTGGTGGAACGGTGGTGGTGAGGACAGTTGCCATTCCAGAGTGTCGGCACCTTCACCCCACGGATTGTCCGGGGCCTTGCGTTTCTTGGCGAAGGCTTCGAAGACGCAATAGAGGAAGAAGCCGACACCGATGATGGTGATGTAATAGCCATAGGATGAGATGGCGTTCCAACCGGCATAGGCATCCGGATAGTCGGCATAGCGGCGCGGCATGCCCTGAAGTCCGAGGAAATGCTGTGGCATGAAGATCAGGTTGACGCCAACAAACATCACCCAGAAATGCAGCTTGCCGAGGGTCTCGTTATACATGATGCCGAACATTTTCGGGAACCAGTAATACCAGGCTGCAAAAATCGCGAACACGGCACCGAGCGAGAGCACATAGTGGAAATGGGCCACAACATAATAGGTGTCATGCAGGGCGCGATCGAGCCCGGCATTGGCCAGCTGCACGCCCGTAACACCACCGATGGTGAACAGGAAGATGAAGCCCACGGCCCAGAGCATCGGCGTGCGGAAGGTAATCGAGCCGCCCCACATGGTAGCAATCCATGAGAAGATCTTGATGCCGGTCGGCACCGCGATCACCATGGTTGCGAACAGGAAGTAGGCCTGCGTGTCGACATCCAGACCGACCGTATACATGTGGTGAGCCCAGACGATGAAGCCGACGACGCCGATTGCCACCATGGCATAGGCCATGCCGAGATAACCAAAGATCGGCTTGCGCGAGAAGGTGGAGACGATGTGCGAGATGATGCCGAAGCCCGGCAAGATCAGGATATACACTTCCGGATGACCGAAGAACCAGAACAGATGCTGATAGAGCACCGGATCACCGCCACCGGCGGGATTGAAGAAGGAGGTGTCGAAATTTCGGTCGGTCAGCAACATGGTGATCGCCCCGGCGAAGACCGGCAGGCTGAGCAGCAGCAGGAAGGCGGTAACCAGTACGGACCATGCAAATAGCGGCATCTTGTGCAGGGTCATGCCCGGCGCCCGCATGTTGAAGATCGTAGTGATGAAGTTGATCGCACCCAGAATGGACGAAGCGCCGGAAATATGCAGCGCGAAGATGGCCAGATCCATGGCCGGTCCGGGATGGCCCAGCTTGCTGGAAAGCGGCGGATAGGCCGTCCAACCACCACCAAAGCCGGTGCCGCCCGGAGGGCCTTCCACAAAAAGCGAAATGAGCAGTAGCAGGAAGGACGGAGGCAACAGCCAGAAGGAGATGTTGTTCATGCGCGGGAAGGCCATGTCAGGCGCCCCGATCATGATAGGCACGAACCAGTTGCCAAAGCCGCCAATCAGCGCGGGCATGACCATGAAGAAGATCATGATCAGGCCGTGGCCCGTGGTGAAGACGTTGAACAGATGCGGATCGGTGAAATATTGCAGGCCCGGCTCCTGAAGCTCAAGGCGAATGCCACCGGACAGCGCACCACCGATGATCCCAGCCACGATGGCGAAGATCAGGTACATGGTGCCGATATCCTTGTGGTTGGTGGAATAGACCCAGCGCTTCCAACCGGTTGGAATTGCGTGCGCATCACCATGCGCATTTGGGGCATTGGTTACAGACATAGAGTTTGCTCCCTTGTGCGTTGGCGCTATTGCGCGGCCAGTTTCAGGTTTGATTGCGGGTATAGATCAGCACGAAGCGCCTTGTTGGCTTCGAAAACGTCATCGGCGGCGGCGGCGAGCCAGTCTTCATATTGCTGCTGACTGACCACACGAACGGCCAGCGGCATAAAGGCATGGTCCTTGCCGCAAAGCTCCGAGCATTGGCCATAATAGATGCCTTCCCGCTCGGCCTTGAACCAGCTTTCGTTGAGGCGGCCCGGCACGGCATCCATTTTCACGCCCATGGCAGGCATGGCGTAGGAATGAATCACATCGGCTGAGGTGATCTGCAGGCGCACGACCTTGCCCACCGGCACCACCATTTCGTTGTCAACGGCCAGCAGGCGCGGCTCACCGGTGCCTTTTTCGGCACGCTCATCATCGGTCAGCATCAGTGAATCGAAACTGAGGCCGTCGGCGTCGGGATATTCATAGCCCCAATACCACTGATAGCCGGTCACCTTGACGGTGAGGTCTGCGGACGGGATCTCCATTTGCTTGTAAAGCAGCTTGAAGGACGGAACAGCCAGAACCATCAGGATGAGGATCGGCACCACGGTCCAGGCGACTTCAAGCAACGTGTTGTGCGAGGTCTTGGAAGGCTCAGGGTTGGCGCGGGCATTGAAGCGCAGCAGGACGATTGCCAGCAGCAGCGCCACGAACAGCACGATCGGAATGACGATCCAGAAGGTGAAGCTGCCGAACCAGTGAACGTCTTCCATCACCGGCGAAGCCGCAGGCTGCAGCCCTGTGCCCCAGTCTGACGGCTGGGATGCCAGCGCGGCAGCATTTCCCATAAGCACCAAGCCCAGCGCGATGGTGAGCATTGCCGATAATTCCCGTCCAGCACCAAACAGGCGCTTGCGGATTTGGCTGTAAGTGTTGATACCCTCTTTGGCGATCACCACGTTTGATCCTCCCTTGTCAAACCTCATTGCCAACTGCAATGTTTCCTAACAAACAGTGCGGCGGCGTGATCTGCCTCTCCCGATTTGCCTTCGGCTTTCCTCCATCTTCGGCTGCTTGCTGGTGCGCCAGACAGCCAGGTTTTGGCGAGGGGGATTTACAACTGCAAAAATCTGAGATTTGATACAGATCAAGTCCGCACCTATTCAGACACATGCGTCAGTCTGTCGCAACCTCCAAGAATAGTCCATTAGTGCGACAACGTGCCCCAGTTGGCGATTTAAGCTTTATTATTCAGAAATATCCACACAAGTTTTTTGGCTAATGCGCTCATTGTGAGTTAAATATCCCCAATATTTTATTGCCACAATTAGGGCATAGAGCTTTCATGCAGTGCATTTCCAAGACATAGCAGTAACGAATCAGGCAAAAGAATACTGTGTCCGTCTAATCCCAATCTGGCCCTTAAGAGCGATAGTCATGGTGACATATTCAATAAACCACAAGCACGCCCCTGTTCGTTTCTTCATCAAGTTGCCCCAGAGCGCTTTGCTTGTCGCAGCCCTGTTTCTGGCTTCCCTCATGACCATCAGCTTTTCAACCAGCGATGCCGAGGCTCAAGGGGCTGTCCGATCCAAACATGGAGATTGGGAGATCCGTTGTGATACACCTCCCGGTGCACCGTCCGAGCAATGCGCTCTCATGCAATATGTCACCGCTGCCGATCGTGACAATGTGGGCCTTACGGTCATCGTGCTGAAAACAGCCGACAAGTCAGCCCGCATTCTCAGGGTCTTGACGCCGCTCGGTGTGCTCCTGCCCCACGGTTTGGGATTGCGCGTTGATTCCACCGACGTTGGCAGCGCGGGCTTTGTTCGTTGCCTGCCGCAAGGCTGCATCGCCGAGGTCATTATGGATGACAAACTGGTACAGCTGTTGGAGCAAGGCAAAACGGCCACCTTCATCGTGTTCCAGACGCCTGAAGAAGGCATCGGTATCCCCATCGAGCTTAATGGCTTCAAATCCGGTTTTGATGCTCTGAACTAATCTGTTTCAAGACGTCTCGTCTCAGTGACAGAGGTGCTATGGTGAATTGCGTCCATGCTCTCGTCACCCAAGCAACGAAGCCTTTGTTGAAGCTGCGCGCCTTGCCAGACCAAAGCGTCTGGCTTTGGGCGCCCTGCGAGAACAATTCATTCGTAGACGGCTGGAAAAGTAGGCCTAGTGCAAGCGGTGAATGTTTGAGGATCTTTCGTCAGCGGAACCGGTACGCCCACCATCAATAACCCTTCCACCACCGCGCCAGCGATTGGCAAGTGCCTTGAGGCCGGATACTTCCACCATGCCTTGCGAGCGGAATCCCATAAGAAGCCGGATTTTTTCAGCCTCTTCTTCGGACGGGAAGGCTCCGAAGGACGGCAGGCTGTCACCATTTTCCAGCACCGGATGGATTTCAATCACGGTTTCTTCGGTCGCCCAGCCCGGACTATGGAATTCCAAAATCGAGATATCATCAAAAGGCGTGCGGACAACACGGCGCCGAAAGAGCCAGTCGCGGGTCGTCTGGATCAGCTGCTGGCCCTCGACATCAAGCCGCGTCTCCCGCGCCTCTCCCAACAAGGCAGAGAGAAGGAACAAGCTACCGCCCACAGCCCCCATCAGCCCAATAAGCGCATAGGGGATGAGAACCCAGTTGAAGCTATTCCACTGTGGCGCAATCAGCAGGGCATAGGGCAACAGCCACAGCACCACCCCGAACAATCCGACCATTCCGCGCACGGGCAACGGGTAATGGTTGCGAAACAGGAAGGGATCATCCTTGGCCCTGGTGCCTGTATTTATGCCACAGCTGCTCATATGGCCTCACCTGCCTGTTCATGGGCCTTTTGGGGCTAGCGCTCGATGCCATAGTCCATTGGCGTGCGAATGGAGCGATGGAAGCGGAGTTTCTTGAGATATTCGATCGGATCTTTTGGCGTCACCTGAGCCCCTTCGGGCACGTTGAGCCAATCATACAGGCGTGTCAGATGAAAGCGCAAGGCTGCGCCTCGAGCCAACAGCGGCAACGCTTTATATTCGGCTTCACTGAGCGTGCGAATGGACTGATAGCCCTTGAGCATTGCCCGCGCCTTGGTAACGTTGAACATGTCATCGGGCTCGAAACACCATGCGTTGAGGCAGATCGCAATCTCATAGGCAAGCAGATCATTGCAGGCAAAATAGAAATCAATGATGCCTGACAGCTGCCCTTTGAGGAAGAAGACATTGTCGACAAACAGATCGGCGTGAATAACGCCTTTGGGCAGATCGCGTGGCCAATGGGTCTCGAAAAAGTCCAGTTCCTTCTCGATTTCGGCCTGAAGCCCTTTCTGCACCTCGTCTGCACGATTGGCGCACATGGCAAACAGAGGACGCCAGCCACCGACAGACAGGGCATTGGCACGCTCGATCTCAAAGCCTTCACCTGCCTTGTGCAATTGGGCCATTGCGACGCCAAGCTGTTCGCACTGCTCGACCGACGGGCGCCGCACCCACATGCCATCAAGGAAGGTGACCATTGCCGCAGGACGCCCGGCCAGATGCCCCAGAGATTTTCCCTGGCGGTTTTTCAGCGGCGTCGGGCAATTGAACCCACGAGCAGAGAGATGCTCCATCAGCCCAAGAAAGAAGGGGAGATCGGAAGGGTTCACGCGCTTTTCATAAAGCGTGAGAATGTAGGGGCCGGTTTCGGTCTGAACCAGGAAGTTCGAGTTTTCAACCCCTTCTGCGATACCCTTGTAAGATGTGAGCGCGCCGATGTCATAACTATCGATAAATGCGCTCAATTCTTGATCGCTGACTTCCGTATAGACCGCCATTTCGGTCCCCTTTCAACTTGCTTTTCATTGTCGTTTCTTGTGGCAGAGCTCACAAGAAGCCCTGTTTCATTTCATCAGGCTCCGGCCTTGCGTGGCCGGCTCGGCGGTTTCACTGAACCGGCTCGGCTTTAGGGCCTTCTTCCAGAACACCTGCTGCCACAGCCGCCTCGCGCAACTCGCGCGGTATGTTGAAAACCATATCCTCGTTGGCAATTGTGATCACTTCGACGGTCACTTCATAACGCGCAGAGAAGGCTTCGATCACTTCTTCCACCAGAATTTCCGGCGCGGATGCGCCTGCGGTGATTGCCACCGAAGAAATATCGCCAAGGCTATCCCAGTCAATATCAACCGCGCGCTGCAAGAGCAAGGACTGGCGGCAGCCTGCCCGCTCACCAACTTCCCTGAGCCTTTTGGAATTGGAGCTGTTGGGGGCGCCCACAACGATCATGACGTCGGCCCGAGGCGCGACGGTCTTTACCGCTTCCTGCCGATTGGTGGTCGCGTAGCAGATATCATCCTTGTTCGGCCCCTGAATGTTGGGGAAGCGTTCCTTCAAAGCTTCGACAATCCCTGCAGTATCATCGACCGACAGGGTTGTCTGGGTGATCCAGGCAAGATTGTCCGGATCCTTTGGCTCGAAGGTCGCGACATCGTCAACCGTTTCGATCAGCTTGACCACATTGTCAGCCAACTGCCCCATGGTGCCAATCACTTCAGGATGACCGGCATGCCCGATCAGCACCACTTCATGGCCGCGACGATCATGCAGCATTGCTTCCTTGTGAACCTTGGAAACCAAAGGGCATGTGGCGTCGAGATAGAAGAAATTCTTCGCCTGAGCAGCGGCAGGCACGGATTTGGGTACGCCATGGGCCGAAAAAATAACCGGCTGCTTGGTTTCCGGAATCTCGTCCAGTTCCTCGACAAAGACTGCCCCCTTTGCCTTGAGGCTTTCGACGACATATTTGTTATGGACAATCTCGTGGCGCACATAGACCGGCGCACCAAAGGTCTTGAGCGCCAGATCGACAATCTGGATCGCCCGGTCGACACCGGCACAGAAGCCACGCGGCGCACAAAGCAGAATTTCCAGGGACGGTTTCGTCTCGCTCATGATGATTTTACCTTCGGGCTATTGGCATTCAAATCGATAGGGGCTCCTAAGGATATGAAGAGTGTGCATCGGCTTATGTCAAGGCAAGAGGGATTGGAAAAGACTGATGTGAAGCGTTTTTCTCTTCAACTGAGCACCAATTCAGACAACTCAAGCCGAAGAAACTGGCGATTATCCCAATTTGCCCGTTGAGAAAATCGCAAAATGCATTATTGCCGGGTATTATTCGCCAATGGCCGCATTTATGCTATAAGTCTGGGCCAAATAGGGTATGGAAAATCTCGAGTCGCCCCAAAAGGGCGTTTTTCCGTGCTGATGTGATGCGTATAGAAAGAGTTGATGATGTCGGTGTCTTTTTCCAAACTCATGAAAATGTCCGCCTTGGGTGCTTTGGGCGTGGGCATGAGCCTGTCTCTGGTCGGTTGTGGTTCAACGGGACCAGCAGGTCTCTCCATGCCTTCGATGCCTTCCTTCGGAAGCAAAAGCACCAGCCAGCAGACGCAACCGGCCGGGCCAGGAGTTACGTCAACGGCGCAGGATGTGGCAGGCACCGGACAGATTGTCGACAGCACCACCAACCTCATTCTCAGCAACGCCAAAAAGATCAACGGCTATTGCCCGACTGTCAGCATTCTGGGTGACACCAATGTTTATCAATCATTCGCCAAAGGCGGCGAAGGTCAGGCTAACAAACTGATCCATCAGGCCAATATCACGCAAACCGCGCGTGAATGCACCGACATGGGCGCGGAGATGTATATCAAGGTTGGAGTTGCCGGACGTGTGCTGGGTGGGCCAGCCTCCGTCAACAAGGATAAAGCCGAGTTGCCATTGCGCGTCGTCGTCAAGCAGAAGGATAGCGTGCTTTATTCCCAGCTGCACAAGGTGCCAGTCATGTTGGCACCACCGGATCGTTCGGGCATGTTTGCCAAAGTGGTGGAAGGCATCGCCATCCCCATGCCGCGGGAACGCGATGTGCAGATTCTCGTCGGATTTGATTCTGGCAAAAACTAAGCGTGATCAATCAGAGGGGCTTACAGTCCCTCTTTTTCGTCTTGCATGGCTCTGATGAAACCGGGCACTGCGCGCGGATCAACCGAGGCCTCCCGAACCAGTCTGTCGAAATGGTTGGTAAGCGAGGCAATGCGCGCGCTTTCGCGGAAGGCGATGTAGAATTCCCCAATATAAACGACGGCGAGCTTTGGCCCGAAAATCGTCACCGGCGCGCTGAAAATCTGGTGAGCATCATAGAGGAAGAGCCGCAAGCGCGGATATAGGTCTTCACACATACGCGCGATCGAAGAAAGCTGATCCATGCGCACCTCAGGCGGCAAACCGGCATAGTAGGCACTACCCGCAGCCAAAGCACTCAGCTCATGCATAGGCATGGCAATTTCATAATCCGATTGTCCGGAGCGCAGCCATGTAAATAGCTCCTGCATCGCCTCGATGGCCAATGTTGAGGCTTGGTCTAGCGCCGACGAATATTCCCACTTCAGCATCGCTTCTGTTTTAAGCATATCGGGCAAGGTCGCCGGAACATGCCGCAGTTTGTAGCCCGCAGCTTCCTTGTGCCAAGTGAGAATCTGGGCATCTGCTGCACTTCGAGCTGCCGGACTGAGGGCGAAGGAAGAGGCGATAATGTCGCCGGGACGCTCGGGTCTGTCGGTCAACCCGAGCAGCCAATCCGTACTCACCTTCAGGGCTGTTGCGGCATCTGCGGCCAATTGCGCATTGGGCAAGCGGCATAGATCTTCCTTGAGCAACTGCCCGATGGTGGAGCGATCAACACCGCTCGCACGAGCCAGTGCACTGCGTGACATTTCACAATGATCCATCGCCGCCAAAAGCCGATCCCGGAAAAGCTGAGCTCTATCCCGTTTGTCCATTTTTCTACCCAATGGTGATTTAAATCCACAAACTGCATTTTATGCAGCAAAAGAACCAAATGTCCAATCAGGTTTTTGTCAGCTACAAATAGGCAGGCTTATTCGAGCCAGATCTTTTCAAGAAATTCAAACGGTTCCTTCCGCCCGCCGTGAGCGATCAGAAAACTCATGGCCTTCGGACTTTTTAGCCGGACCTTTTTAAAACTGGGACGAAACAAATGGACTCAAAAACAAGAACAATTGCCAAAGCTGCGAGTTGGCAAGTCCTCGGTCTCTTTTCAATGACACTCGTGGGCTATTTCTTCACCCATTCGGTTGCTGCAAGCGGCGGCATTGCGATCACGTCGGCGCTCACCAGCTTTGTGTTTTATTGCGGGCACGAAAGGGCATGGTCGCACATCCGCTGGGGCCAGCTTTCCAAATAGAAGTTTGCAAGCTCCACCACACGGTATGCCAAGAGCGAGGCCGTAGGCTATGAGCGAGGCTGTTCGTCCGGATCGGCATCTTCGGCCACGGCAGCCTTGATGCGGTTGGCGATATCCTCGGCGGCTGCATGGCTTTCAAAAAGCTCCACATAGAGCAATGTACCGCCATGCACATCCAGCATTTCGATGATGGCTTCACCGCTGTCTGGCTTGGACGCCTTCTTTCCGGCCGGTTGGATATTGAAACCGGAAATACGGACAAACGGCACGACGAAGGGGCGGGAGCGCCCCAATATCGAGACCGATGTTTGCCGCATCTGGCGCTTTTCAAAATCGAAATCGATCTGGCGCGACCAGCCCATCAAGCCTTGTGAAGCAAAGGTCCACCCGAAACCGAACGCCAGAAAGGCAACAATTAACACAACCGTGAAAAGATAGGGATTTTCGCCATTGAAGGAAAAACCGAAGATCACATAGAAGGCGAAAAGCAGCAGCAGGATACCCGACAACGCCTTGACGGCTCTGACCGAGCCCGAAATGTGGTTTCTGACCGTGGTGATGTTTGGATTATCCTTGCGCATGGGTCTTGGCGTCTTTCTGCTTACAATTGGCTATAGACCACATAAAGACTGTAAAGCGAAAGCATGGTCAAGCCGCAAAATACCGCAAATGACCCCAGATCCTTGGCCTGTCGCGCAAATTCGGCGAATTCGTTGGTCAAATGGTCCACCAGAACTTCCACTGCCGTATTCAACGCTTCGAGCGCAATCGTCAACAGGAATAGGAAGGTCAGTATGGCAAATTGTTCCGCACGGGCGCCAACCAGAGCATAAATGGCCAGCAGCACTGCAAAGAACATGCATTCAGCCTGTGCCGCGGTTTCTTGCAGGAGCCGGATAAAGCCTGCCAAGGAATATTGGGCTGCGTTCAAAACATGCAGGAAATGCTTCATCTGTTCTGTGCTCTCGTATTTTCTGCCGATCTGGTTCGGCAATGTTTCACTTGATTGGTGTGACAGAGAGATGACGTCCCTCTGCTTCAATCGACGGAGAGACAAGAAAACTCGGGGATAGCCGTAAAAATTGGACTGCGCTCGATGTTAGCTGCGGGAGAACAGGCGCTCAATATCGCTCAATTTCAACTCCACATAGGTCGGGCGACCGTGGTTGCACTGGCCCGAATGTGGCGTAGCTTCCATTTCGCGCAACAGAGCGTCCATTTCTTCGGCCCGCAAGCGCCGGCCTGAACGGACAGAGCCATGACAGGCCATGGTCGCGGCCACATGCAGGATTTTTTCTTCAACGCGGGTGGTTTTGTCCCATTCGGCCAGATCGTCGGCAATATCGCGCACCAGACGGTCAATATTCGGCTTGCCAAGAATGGCAGGGGTTTCTCGCACGGCGATCGCGCCAGGCCCGAAACTCTCCACCGTGAGACCCAGACGCTCCAGATCTTGCGTCGCATCAAGCAGACGGGAAACGTCGTCTTCTTCCATCTCCACGACATGGGGGATGAGCAATCCTTGCCTCGCAATGCCCTTGGCGGCAAGCGAAGCCTTGAGCTTTTCATAGACGAGACGTTCGTGGGCTGCGTGCTGATCGACAATGACGAGGCCGTCTTCTGTTTGCGCAATGATGTAGTTTTCATGGATCTGCGCACGGGCCGCGCCAAGGGGCCGGGCAAGGGCCGCCGCGTCCAGCTCGGTATCGTTGGCGCGTGCATCGGCTGAAGGGGCCGCGACATCGGCCATGCGCCCCTGCATCTGAGGCATTTCGGCCACCGGCATCTCTGGAGCTGAAGTCTTTGCCGGATCTGCAGTTTCCCGCTCCGGAGCAATAAAATCATCTTGCGCCCGCTCCCTCATTTCCCGCAGGGGTACACTCGTTTGCTGAGCTCCCTCGGCTGGCGTTTGCGGAGCATAGGGGCTTTGCCGCCAGTCCCAATTGAGCGGCTTTTGAGGCTGATAGCCCTGCGTGGGACTTCGCCCTGATGGAGAGCCATACTGAGCGGTTGGCTGGCCGGAAAGCTGACCTGACAGATTGCCGGAAAGAATGGCGCTGCCCGCTTCTGTTGCGCGCACACCATCGGGGCGCAGAGCAGCCAGCGTTGCCGAGCCACCGGTATTGGTCGCCCTGTGACCGGCGGCAGCGATGGCCTGACGAATGGCTCCGACGACCAGCCCGCGAATATGGCCAGCATCGCGAAAACGCACATCGGCCTTGGTCGGATGCACGTTGACATCCACCTCATGGGGATCGAGATCAATAAACAACACCACGCAAGGATGGCGACCACCGAAGAGATAATCGGCATAGGCGCCACGAATGGCACCGAGCATCATCTTGTCGCGCACCGGCCGTCCATTGACAAAGACGAACTGTTGCAGGCTGTTGGCCCGGTTGAGCGTTGGCAGCCCAGCAAAACCGGTGAGGCGCACGGTGTCGCGCAGAGCATCAATTTCCACGGCATTGTCGCGGAAGGCCTTGCCCATCACCTGCCCCATGCGCACCAGATGAGCGTCGGGCCCGTTGACATTGGCATATTCAAGGCGCGTGCGATCCTCTCCCGTCAAGGTGAAGCGCACCTTCGGATTGGCCATGGCGATCCGCTTGACGACCTCGGAGACGGCCATGTTCTCGGCTCTGTCGGTCTTGAGAAACTTGAGCCGTGCTGGCGTGGAGAAAAACAGATCCCGGACCTCTATGCGCGTGCCCACATTAAGGGCAGCGGGCTTGGGCTCGCTCTCCTTGCCGCCGTTTACCACGATTTCCCATGCGTGAGGCTCGGAGCTGTGGCGTGACGTGATTTCCAAACGGGCAATCGAGCCTATGGAGGGCAGAGCCTCACCACGAAAGCCCAAATGGCGGATATCCATCAGGTCGTCAGGATCAAGTTTGGACGTACAATGGCGACGGACCGCCATTTGCAGGTCTTCTTTGGTCATGCCGAGACCATTATCGGACACGCGGATCAGATTTTTGCCGCCCCCTGCGGTAACGATCTCGATCCGGTCCGCTTGCGCATCAATGGCGTTTTCAACCAGTTCCTTGACAACGCTGGCAGGGCGTTCGACCACCTCGCCTGCGGCTATCTTATTGATGGTGGCTTCATCAAGCTGTCTGATAATGGTTGAATTGTCGCTCATAAAAACACACGGGGGATTGAGGAAAGAGGCGGAGAATCACCGCGCCATTTGACTGTGAACGGAGGATGCCACAGACAGCGGGATGCTTCAAACGGCTTCGGCTCGCAACCGGCCCGGTAAGTACAAACACCACAGGTCTTGTTTTACGGTCAAGCAGATCTACTTTAGCGGGTGTTAGCTTCGCTTTTCACTATTTACAGGCATTCCAATGATCAATAAATTTCTCACGCTCATGCGCGAAAATGAATCCATGACCATTCATGAAGTCGCAAGCAAGCTGGGCGTCTCATCTGACTCCGTGCTGGCTTATGAATGCGGCACCATCGCGCCAACGCCGGACATTATCGAAAAATATTCAGAAGTTTTTGGCGTACCTGTTTCCTCTATCCAGTTTTTCAGCAAGGAAGACAATAACGGCGTCTTATCGACCAAGGCGCGTCTGTTTCTTGCCGACAAGTTTGTTGGCATGGTGGAAAAACTTCTTGCGAGCGAATCCCGTTCCGCTTGAGGCAGACCCTTTGCCAGTTGATCTCAATCTCGGCGGGACAGAAAGAAAGACTTCAGTAAGTCTGCGCATTGTTGCTCGTTGATACCGGAGTATATTTCAGGCGCGTGATGGCAGGTGGATTGGCCATAAAGACGCGCGCCGCTTTCCACGGCTCCGCCCTTTTCATCGGATGCTCCGTAATAAAGCCTCCGAATGCGGGCAAAAGAAATCGCGGTCGCGCACATGGGGCACGGCTCAAGCGTAACATAGAGATCGCAATCAGGCAGCCGTTGGCTTGAAAGATGTGCACATGCGGCGCGGATCACCAATATTTCCGCGTGCGCGGTGGGGTCATTTTGCTCGATTGTCCGATTTCCGTCAGCGGCGATGACCTTGCCTTGATGCACAAGCACCGCGCCGATGGGAACCTCGCCACGCGCTTCAGCGAGCCTTGCCTGTTCCAGCGCCATTTCCATAAAACTCACCTTGCCGGACCCCGGCATGCCAGATGAATTTCTGTCAGAAACGGTGAATGTCATGGTTGCACCCAAATCAGTTTTTGCGGTTTTCCAAGTTTATTTGTTAGCCTTGTCAGCGAAATCTGACAGCTATGCAACTTTGAAAGCGATTTTCTCTCGCCTTTTCTTTAGCACTTGTGATAAAGGCTGTCGCCATGGAACGAAAATCTGCTCAAAATGGACCCCGTTCTGCCGACGCGACGTCGCCAGAAGGCTCCGAAAATGCGCGCCGGGATGGCGCCCATCAGAAAAAATTCGCGTCGAAATCCGGTAAGGGTGAGACGCGCAAATTTGGCTCTAACAAATTCGCAGGCAAATCTGCTGGCAAGTTCTCCGGAAAGAAGAACTTTGGCAAAAAGCGCGATGACAATCGCGGTTTTGGACGCGGTGACCGCAAGGAAGGCTGGGCACCAAGCGTCGATGCGCGCCGGGAAACCGATGAAGAGCGCAGCCTGCGCCAAGGCGCTGATCGCCAGAACCGTGGTGAACGCAGCGAACGCCCCAACAGAAACGACCGGTTTGACCGCAATGACCGTCGCGGCAATGGCCCCAGACGTGAGGGTGCCGGACGTGAGGGTTCAAGACGTGAAGGTTCAAGACGTGAAGGTGGTTTTGATAAGGGACGCCGCTCCGGCAATGGTGCTGAAGGTGGTTTCAAAGGCAAGAGCTTTGCCTCTTCACCTCGCATGGGCGCACGCAAATTCGTAAAAGCGACTGACGACAACAAACCAAAGGGACCAGCCTACACCCCTCCAACCAGAGCGCTGGAAGAAGGCGAACGCATTGCCAAGATCATGGCGCGCGCGGGCCTATGCTCTCGCCGCGATGCCGAAACATGGATCAAGGAAGGCCGTGTTTCCGTCAATGGCAAGGTGCTGGAAACCCCAGCAGTCAACATTCACACCAAGGACAAGGTCCTGGTGGATGGCGCTCCCCTGCCCGTTCGCGAACGTACACGCCTGTGGCTTTATCACAAGCCGAAAGGGCTGGTGACAACCACATCCGATCCGGAAGGTCGGCCAACGGTCTTTGAAAAGCTGCCTCAGGGCCTGCCTCGCGTCATCACTGTGGGGCGTCTGGACATCAACACCGAAGGTTTGCTGCTGCTGACCAACGATGGTGGTCTTGCCCGGGTGCTCGAACTGCCGACCACGGGCTGGTTGCGCCGCTATCGCGTGCGCGCCTATGGCCGCATCACGCAGGCTCAGCTGGATACATTGGCCGATGGCGTTGCGCTGGAAGGCGTGCTCTATGGCTCTATTGATGCCCAGCTTGAGCGAGAAGTTGGCGACAACGTCTGGATCACGGTCGCCCTGCGCGAAGGCAAGAACCGTGAAGTCAAAAAGGTTCTGGGCCATCTTGGCCTCGACGTGAACCGTCTGATCCGTGTCTCCTATGGTCCGTTCCAGCTTCTGGACATGGCAGAGGGCTCGGTACAGGAAGTCCGTGGCCGTGTTTTGCGGGATCAGCTCGGCGAGCGTCTGGTAGAAGAATCCGGTGCCGATTTCGATGCTCCGATCCTCACCGAAATGCCAAAGGACGAGCCCAAGAAAGACCCGCGGGACGAACGCAAGAAGTCCGGCGGCGCCAAGGGCGGCTATCTCTCAGCCAAGGAAGGCGCGCGCGTCATGTCCGACCAGAGAGACGGCAAGAAGCGCTTCAGTGATGGTGATCGCGGTGACCGTAGAGATCGAGGTGATCGTGGAGATCGCGGTGATCGTGGAGACAGAAGAGACCGCCGCGATGACGGCGGCAGGGACTATGATCGGCGTGGTGAAAAGGAAAGCTACAATGCTATTCCTTATGCAGAGCGCAAGAAATTTGACCCAACAGCCCCACGCCGCACCAACTATGTCTATCGTGAAGAAGGCGCAGACGGCAAGAAAACCGAGGGCCGCTCTTCCCGCAAGGTGGGCGGACGCCCTCAAAAAGCAGACCTGATGGATCCGAATGCCCGCATTCTGGGCAAGTCCAGCAACAAGGGCGGCTATGGCAAGAAATCTGCTGGCCCATCAGCTCGTGCTGGCGGCGGTTTTAGCGATCGCTCACAAGGTCGCAACGGTGGTGAACGAACAGGTCGCCCATCTGGTCGGCCAGAGGGCAAATTCGGAGATCGTCCTCAAGGCCGGAGTGGCGGTGATCGCCCAGGTGGCTTCCGTGGTGGCAGACCAAGTGGTGGTCGGCCGGGCGGCGGGCGTCCGAATGGCGGCCCGGATCGCGGAAACCGCGGTTCTCGCTAACAATCGATAACACCCTTCAAAGAGAGGACAGTCTCTGCCCTCTCTTTTCTTTTTCAATATTCAGTGCCAAACTCAACACAGATGGCACGACAATTTCTACCATTCAGGACCCGGATCATGCGCATCGTAGGCGGACGCTTCAAAGGCAAGCATTTGGCAACTCCAAAGAGTCAGGCTATTCGCCCAACGACAGACCGCGTACGGGAAACCCTGTTCAATATTCTCACCCATAGCTACGACAATGTGGTCAATGGTGCACGCGTGCTAGACCTGTTCTCAGGAACGGGGGCTCTGGGATGCGAGGCCTTGTCTCGCGGCGCCACGGCAGCACTCTTTGTTGAAGATGGCACCGAGGGGCGTGGCCTGATCCGAACCAACATGGAGCAGCTCGGTCTCAATGGTGTTGCCAAGATTTTCAGACGCGACGCCACCAAGCTTGGCGACATCGGAACCATGGAGCCCTTCACGCTGGTTTTCATGGACCCTCCCTATAATAAGGGACTAGGCGAGCTGGCGCTTGCCAGTGCAGCCCGTGGCGGATGGCTGGTGCCAGGCGCCCTGATCGTGTGGGAAGAAGACGCCAAGGCTGAGCTGGAAGTTCCTTCAGGATTTACCGTTTTGGACGAACGTGCCTATGGCGATACCAAACTGACGTTTCTTTCCTATCAGATTTAGTCTCATTCTTTTTGATTGCGCGCATTAATCACTTGAACTCAGGCGTGGTAAAGGGATAATTGTCAATATCAATGAGTGAGATCCTTCGGGTCTTGCAGACGCTCCGTCAAACGATTTCCCTGCTCTGAAAGCTTCAATATGCGACTCTCCGGTCCCTTCTACGCCCTGCTTGCAGTGACGATTTTTGCCGCTCAGGATTCCATCACCAAGGTGATTGGTCAGAGCTACCATCCTGTACAGATTACAATGGTGCGCTATTGGGCCTTTGCTCTGTTTGCCATTGTCTGGGCACTGAAGTCTTCAAAGGGATTCAAAGCGACAACACATACCGATCATCTTTGGCTACAAATCGGTCGCAGTTTCTTGCTGGTCGCACAGATCATCATCTCCATTCTCAGCTTCGCCTATGTCGGACTGGCGCTCAGTCAGGCCATTTTTGCCGCTAGCCCTTTGGTCGTTGCCATTCTTTCTGTACCCATGCTGGGCGAAACTGTTGGCTGGCGTCGTTGGGTGGCTATCGTGGTCGGCATGAGCGGCATGCTGCTGATCATCAATCCGTTTGGTCAGGAACTGAATTACTGGTTCTTCATGCCGGTTCTCTGCACGATCACGCTGGGCTTCTACAATATCATGACGCGCATTGCTGGCAGGCATGACACTGCAAATGTCAGCTTCTTCTATACCGGCGTTATCGGCCTCATCGTAACCAGCATCATTGGACCATTTTTCTGGACACCGGTTGCGCCGGTTGATTGGGCCTGGTTGATCGCTCTGTGCCTGACGGGCGTGAGCGGGCACTATTTCCTCATCAAGGCTCTGGCGATGACAGAATCCGTGACGGTCCAGACCATCACCTATTTCCAGCTGGTCTATGAATTGTTCATTGGATACTTCATCTTCAACGAAAATATCACGATGGCAATGCTGCTTGGCAGTGCAATCGTTGTCGCGGCTGGCAGCTTCACAATCTGGCGTGAGCACCACCTCAAGCGATCTGCCAAAATACCGGCCTGAGCCTGCCATTGAGCCTTGCTATACTCCATTGATCTGAAGATTTGCGCAGAAGAGAGCCTGTGTATGCGTCTGTGGCGGATCTTATATAGATTGCCTTTATCTTGCTATTTGGCCTACTGCCTAAGTCTATGCTGGATCAGGATGAATCCGTACAAAGATTGATCCCTGTCAAAGCAGCTAAGCAAATGCTGGCGGCATAATTTTTTTATCCGGAGATGTTTCCAATCCCGATAAACCTGACCAATTAGCAGGATAGGAGACTGTAACGTTAGGAGTCGCCAGCGAAGATTGGTGAGATATAGGGTCTCGTTGCGACCCGGTAGATAGAGGAGGCCAAGCATGGCCATTAAAGACATTGTCTGCCTGTTGGACATTGAAACGGATCTCACGACTGCCACCATACAAATTGCGAGTGAATTGACAGCGCAAATGGGCGCACATCTGACCGGTGTTGCCCCGTTAATCGAGCCGATTGTTCCGGCATTGATGGTACAGCCTGTGCCTGACCAGTTCATCACTGACGCCCGTAACCGGGCCAAAGAAAAAGCAGAAACGGCCATTGCCCGCTTCTCCGAATATGCCTCCGTCAACGGTATTCCGTTTGAAACCCGCATATTGGACATCATGCCCGGCGGGCTCGACACTTTGCTCAACCACGCCCGGATGTGCGATCTGATCGTTATAGGACAGGACAATCCGGAACGCCCAGAACCTCTGCGCGTAGACCTGATTGAAGCGTCTTTGTTTGATTCAGGCCGGCCAATTCTGCTGATCCCCTATGTCGGAGTTGAAGCCTTCTCGGCTAAAAAAATCATGGTGGCCTGGGACGGCTCGAAGACTGCGGCTCATGCGGTTTATGCTGCCATGTCCATACTGGAGAAAGCCGACGAGGTGGAGATCACCATGGTCGACGCTGACAAGCTGCATTTACCTGGGGATCCGGGGGCTGACCTGGCCGTCTATCTCTCTCGTCACGGAGTGAATGTATCCGTTCAAAAGCTTACCTCCACCGAGGAAGGCATCGCAGATACCATGATCAAGTATGTGGCCTCCGCAGGCATTGATCTGGTGGTTATGGGTGGTTATGGGCATAGTCGAGTCAGGGAATTCATCCTTGGCGGGGCAACCCGCGGCATGCTGGAAAGCATGCCTGTGCCGTGCCTGATGGCCCATTAAGACATTCGCCTCGGCCACCGCTGGGTGGTTCGGAAGGATCGCTAATCCTTTAAAAGCGAACGTGCCATAAATAGAGAAAACCCGAAGCTGCTTCCAGCTTCGGGTTTTTTGATCGCCGAATTGGTGTGCTTCACTTGAAAAAGATAGCCCAACTCAAAACAAGCTGAATGAGGGCGAAGATCGGCAACCAGGTGTGGCGCAGCTGTTCTACAGACATCAGCTGCTTGATCTCGTCCTGTTTTTTCAAACGACGCTCTACGCGCTCAAGTCTGGTTTCAGCAGCCAAACTTTTAAGATGGATATCTTCAATCGGAGCGACCTGGTGCATGAGCATGTTGATCTGTTCTTTCAGATCATTCATCTGCTTTACAACCATCTTCGCATCAGACGAATGACCGTAATCTGCAGCTCGAATCTTATTACCCAAGCTATTGATATCGGCCCGTATCCTTCGGATCTCGTTGTTAAACTCTTCTGGTTCCACTGTTGGCCTCCCAGCAGCAATTCCACTTCTTCTTCCCAAGTTATCAGCAAGGGTTTAAATTTTTGTTCATACGGATCAAATTCTTGACCCCATCAAATCGTGTTTTATCACCCAAACATCAATAAAAAATAATTCTCTATTTAAAATTTTACTTAAATATATTGAACAAATTAAATCCCTAAACCAGATTTATTTATACTTTTATATTAATTTCCGAAAATACTTCATAATTTAAGGGAAACACGTATTATTATATTATTTACCATCTTTTCAAAAATTTTAAAAAAATACTTTCGCATCTGCACAGACCCTTTGCAGAAAGGCGCAAGAAAAAATCCTCCTTATACTTCTGAACGATTGGGTCCGAAAGCCTTTGATAATCCAACAGCTTTGAAAGAAACTGTAGTCAGTTCAAAAAATTGCAACTCATGCTATTGGCGACACCCTCGTCCTTGCAGCCGGAGGCCCTGATTAATGAGCAGTTTTAATCTAGATGTATTCTTCCACCCCCGTAATGTTGCGCTGATTGGAGCATCCACGACACAAGGCACCATTGGCAAGGCGCTGGTCGAAAATCTGCTCGAAGGGCAGTATCGCGACAAGCTTTATCTGGTGAACCCGCGCGGAGGCGAACTGGACGGACATCCGCTCATCAAATCCATTGCTGAAATCGATGGCAAGATCGATCTAGCCATTGTCGCCATAGCACCTCCTTCGGTGGTTGAAACCATTGAACAGCTGGGTCAGAAGGGGTGTAGAGGCGCCATCATTCTGTCCATCGACATGGGCACAGGCGAAGGCTCTCTGGCACAAGCGGCAGCAGCGACAGCGGCCCGCTACAAAATGCGCATTCTGGGGCCCAACACCATTGGCGTTCTGTCTCCGGCAGCTGGGCTCAATGCCTCTTTCAGCCATGTACCCGGGCTTTCAGGCGATTTGGGGCTGATTTCCCAGTCAAGCGCGATTGTCACATCTGTGGTCGAATGGGCAAGCCACAATAATGTCGGCTTCTCTGGGCTCGTGGCCTTGGGTGACAAGGCTGATGTCGATATTGCCGACATGCTCGACTATTTCGCCATGGATGCGCGGACGCGAGCGATCATGCTTTATATCGAAAATATCCGTGATGCGCGCAAATTCATGACCTCGGCCCGCGCCGCCGCGCGCGCCAAGCCGGTCATCCTGATGAAAACGGGGCGCCACCCACAGGGGCTGGCTGCGGTTGCCTCCCGCAAGAGCGCGTTGGCCGGTGCTGACGAGGTGTATGAGGCCGCTTTTGAGCGCGCCGGAATGCTGCGGGTTTTCAGTCTGCATGAGATCTTTGATGCGGTTGAAACCCTCACCCATATTCGCTCCCTGAAAGGCTCGGATCTGGCCATTGTGACCAATAGCAACGGCGTCGGGGTTTTGGCTGTTGATCATCTGGTTGAACAGGGCGGCACCTTGTCTGAACTCAATGAAGAAACACTTACAAGGCTCAATGAGATTTTGCCGCAGAGCTGGTCACACAATAACCCGGTCTATATCGTGACGGATGCCAATACTGCCAGATACAAGGCCGCGCTTGATGTCGTCATGGACGACAAGAATGTCCACGCCGTACTCGGCATGTTTTGCCCTTCGGCCATTGGCTCGAGCGAACAAGCGGCACAGAGCGTTATTGATCTTCTGGCAGAACGCAAGAAAGCCGGGAAAAGACGTGTGCCGGTTTTCGCCGTGCGTCTTGGTGGGGGGCCTGAACTGGCTCGGCTTTATGAAGATGCCGATATCGCTCATTACGAAACACCCGCCGATGCTATTCAGGGGCTTTCCTATGTTCTGCGCCATATGAAGGCGCAAGACCAGCTGATGCTCATGCCTCCGTCTCTTGGCACATTCCAACCCGATTACGAAGCAGCACGCACTGTCATCGACAAAACCCTGATGGAAGGCAACGAATGCCTTGATGCTGTTGACGTCTCCACCTTGCTGAAGGCCTACGGATTGCCCATGGCAGCCTCATGTGCTGCCACAAACGCAATTGAGGCCGCTCAGATGGCAGCTCCCATTATCGCTGCCCATGGCGCAGCTGTGGTGAAAATCGACAGCCCCGATATACGCTTCAAGTCAGATATCGGCGGTGTTGTACTCGGGCTCACCAGCAGCAGCGCAGTGGCCACGGCGGCGCAACAGGTTCTTGACCGGGCAAAGGATGTTTATCCGGCCTCCAGCATTAAGGGGGTGACCGTTCACCCCATGATCCGCAGACCCCATGCGATTGAGCTGCTACTGGGCATGATGGTCGACGAGGTTTTTGGCCCGGTGATGGTTTTCGGACGCGGAGGCACGGCAGTGGAGGTTATCCGCGACAAGGCATTGGCCCTGCCGCCACTGGACATGCTCTCGGCTCGCGCCATGATCGAGAAAACGCGAGTGAACCGCCGTCTTGAGGGCTATCGCGACACAGCTCCTTGTGACAAGGATGCCCTGGCGGAGATGCTCGTTCGCATGAGTCAGATGATTGCTGATTTCCCCGAGATTCAGGAGCTGGACTTCAACCCTGTGCTCGCAGATGTCAGCGGCAATGTCATTGTCGATGCCCGTGTTCGCGTGGCCAAAGTGGAAGGCCATGCCCATCCTCACAAGCGATTTGCAGTCAAGCCCTATCCGGGAGAGTGGGAGCAGGAACGCACGCTCAAGGATGGACGCATTGCCTTCATTCGCCCGATGAAGCCCGAAGATGAAGCATTGTTCCCAACCTTTTTTGATCGGGTAACCGATGATGATATGCGGCTCAGATTCTTTTCCTCTGCCCGCAGCCTTAGCCACGCTTTCATCGCTCGCCTCACCCAAATCGACTATGCCCGCTCCATGGCCTTTATCGCCATAGACAAACAATCTGGAGAAATGCTCGGGTCCGTGCGCCTGATGGGCGATGCCAATCATGAAAAAGGCGAATATGCCGTCATGGTGCGCTCGGACCTCAAGGGCCTCGGGCTGGGCTGGTTGCTGATGAAACTGATCCTTGCCTATGCCGTAAAGGATGGCTTCAAAGAAGTGGACGGGGAAGTCTTGCGCACCAACCAGACCATGCGGCAAATATGCGAAGCACTCGGATTTGAAACCAGAATGGACCCCGACGATCCGGATCTGGTGCATATGGTCTTCAAGGTTCCCAATATTTCCAGCAAGATCAACAATCTAATCTGATGTAAAAACGGAAATAAGGGACCACTCAAGCAAATAGTAACGGGAGTGCAAAATTGGGGGACATTGCACTCCCGCATTCAGTAAAGAGCAGGAACGAAAAATGCCGCACTCGCCTTCCGTCGCCTCTCTCCAATTTGTCTTTGTGCGTTGGTCTCACTCCCATGAAACTTGACAGGAACACGCAAAGACATTGTCTCCGAAGAAGTGGGGGGCTCATAACTGGCTGATTCTTCACTCAAAGACGAATCAAGCTTGTTGCTTCTGGCTCACCCCAGCTTTGATCTGAAGCAAAATCCCCAACTGGCTGAGCAAATAATATATAGCATCAGCATAATTTCAGAGCACAATATTCCGCTCTGGTTTTACATTTCCTCTGCCACAACCACCATGAATGTATAGAGCGTTCCGTTCTCGTCCTTGATCGAAACATATTCGCCGGGGATAAAGGCGTGATGCCCGAAGCGATAGCCAGCTTCAACATCTTCATCTCCTTCGACATCATAACAGAAGGCCCAGCTTCCTCCCGGACGATGAATCAGATGACCGTGCTCGTCGTTTTCATCTGGCCAGAAGCGCCGAACGAGACATTGCTCGCGATGAGACTTCCATTCCACAGGATCGATGAAGCCTTCTTCATCCAGCGGCGCGACAAATTCATACCCATGCTGCGTGCTTCCGTTGGGATAGTCAGCATTACGGGCCAGATTCAAACGTATCTTCTTCATTCTGCTCTGGTTCATATTGCTCTCCTCTCGAAGTTTCAGGCACCCGATGAGACCTTGTTATATATTGCTTTTGTCAGCTTCCGCGCATGACGACTGATCAATTATGCAAAACGTCAAAACAGCTTTCACATTGTCAATTTCAACGTCTTAGTCTCTATTCCATATTGTTTACTTTTAATAAAAATACTATATTTTACGTAATTTTACAAATTTATACTTTTCATTTGATACTTTTTACTTATCTTGATTTCCATCAATGCAGTTATGCGCCTTCCTCGCCAAACTCGCCGCCAAATTCTCGTTGACCATTTGATTTTACATACCAAGCATTACGGGACTTTTACTCCAAGTAAAATTGACCGGGACCGGATATTATGGGTATTGAACGCTCCCAACATCGCAGATCGGGGATATCATCATCTCATGAGGCGAAGAGTACCCTTGGCAAACATCATCAGATTTCTGCAGATCGCTATGCCCTGCTGCAAGAAAAGGTCGTCACCTTTCTGAGCAGTCCGTCCAGCTATGGCCTTGAAACACCGGTAGAGCGTTTGGAGACGCCACAGTTTCTGTTCTTCATGGCAGGGCCGTTCTGCTACAAATTGCTGCGCCGAAATGCGCTCGGTCGCAATGAGCCTCTCTCTCTAGAGCAACGGCATAGCCTTGCGATCAAGGAAATCCTTTTGGGGCGTCATTTTTCGCCAGAGCTTTATCTTGATCTCATCCCTGTGAGAGAGCGCGGCAAGACGCTTACCATGCAAATCCCCTCACCGGAGCAAGATAGCCTTGAACAAGAAGCCATAAGCCATGGCGACGAAAGTGCTATTGTCGACTGGGTGCTCGTGCTTCGGCGCTATGCCTTTTCCAGACGCTACGATCAATTTGCCGAGCTGTATCAGCCGAACTTTACAGAGTGCCGCGAGCTGGCAAGGCTCATCCCCCAAGGCCAGTCCATCGACCATCCGATGAAGCATGCCCATGCCTGGCTGAACCTGCTTGACGAGATGTTCGACGATCTGGAACCAGTCGTTCGCCGTTTGGGCCAGAAGTCGAAAAAGAACACTCTGCGCGCTTGCTACAATCGGGCTCAGGATCAGCTGGAGCGGATGAAATCTGTTCTATATCGTCGCGTTGAGCGTGGGCATTTCGGTCAGATCCATGGCAATTTACGCCTGCGCAACGTCGTCAAACTTGTCGATGGCCTGCGCCTCATGAACCCCAAGGTCAATGGCTCCAAGAGCCTGATGCGAGATCAGATAGGCGATCCATTTTATGATCTCGCTACAGTGATCGGAGAGTTCTGGTCCAGAGGCTTTTGTCGACAGGCCAACTGGGTTTTCTCCCATTATTGCAACAGCCTTTTTGACAGCCATGCACTGGAAGGATTGCAAGTGCTGGACCTCTACATCTTCCTGCAAGCACTGGCAGATGCAAAGAGCATCAAGGCAACGATCAATGCACGCACATCTAGCGCACAGTCGGTTCCTTCCGGCCTGTTTCTGGGCGGCAAGGAAGAGACCATCTTGCAGGGCCATGCCAATACGGCGCGAGACAGCCTGTTGCAAGACGAAGCCAGACTGATTGCCATCCGTGGGGGCAATCAGTCTGACCGGTCCAATCTGGCACGGTTGCTTGCTCCCGTTGCCGGAAGAATGCCCGGAGCGCTGTATCTGTCCGCCGAGCAGGAATGCCTGGCACTCTATGAAGTCTCCACTCTGGAGAATCTGCCGCAGTCGGCGTCGCGCAATTCCGTCTGGGATCTTGTCTACCGACGCATGATTGATAAAGCCCGCCTGGCGTTGAATGCGGGATATTCCGTTATTCTGGAAGGCACTTTTGAAACAGCAGAATCGCGCTCACTGCTTGGCTCGCTCTCCTGCGAGATGGGACAGGAAGGAGCATTGCTCGCCTTCAACCTCATCAAGGGCCACAAGGATGATCTGCGTCGCAGGGAGGCATTGTCTGCATTTCTGCCGCGGGACATGGAACCACTGGCAACAGCAATGAGCCCTAAAAGTGGAGCGATCGAAACCGAGCCTTCGACGTCAGAGGCAGAGTGGACGCGCTGGATTGAGTTGGACGCGAGCAAGCCGGTCAGTGATCAGCTTAGTTTGGCTCTGTGTCACATCAACACGGCTTGGACGCCAGTTTTCCACGAAACCCTGCACTGAAGGCGTTTCATGTCAGGCAAGAAGCCGGGCTATTCTCAGGCGGCTTTACGCGAGGTGGCCTGCCTCTTCTTGACTTTCTTTCTGAAGCGGCAACGCAAGTGAGTTCCAACCTCATGCTCGCTGGAAATGGCGAACTCTCCCCCCATGGCATTGACCAACCGTGAGGCCAAAATCAGGGGCAATATTTGCCTCAAACCAAGGTCTTCGATGGCGCGATCTTCAGACAACGGATCCCGAATAGCACGAATTTGTCGTGCAGAAAGCGTCACGCCCGTATCAAGGCAATCCAGCACCACATATTGCCCCGAAGAGTGTTCGCGAAGCTCCAGGCGAACGGGGCGCATTCCATTCTCGAGCTGCCGGTTGAGCGCCCCTTCGACTGTCAGGGTAAGGATGCGCGAAAAGACATTCGCGTCGCCAGTTACGGTCAAGCCACTTGTCACAGGGCAATCGATCTGAACCGGGCGATTGCGCAATTCGGCGAGCACTTGGATGCGCGCTTGCTTGTCTGCGAGCAGTTGGGCCAAATCGCAAATATGATCTCGGGCGAAGAGACCATCCAGTTGCGCCTCTTCGAGATCCCGCAAAAGCTCGATCTGATGAACTCCGTTCGATACGATTTCGGCGGCCGTGATGATGATATTCTCAAGCTCACCCAATTCAGCCTGAAGCGGGATGTGGCGTGCCAGCTTGTCAATGTCCTCAAGCACCGGCGCAAGCAGCTTATCAAGCACATCCTGCCCCCATGACAGGAATTGCTCGCTGCTGATGTCACCGCTTCCCGTTGGCTTCATGATCTCTTCCAGCAGCATCAGGATGTCTTCTGCCTTTACGCGCAAGCTATCTTCGGCCAGCCTGATGCGCAACACCATTGCGGCACCTTTTTGAGGCTCTGAAGTGCTGGCGAGAATGCGCTCTGTTGCCCGATTGGTTGCCCGATGCAGCGATGCAATAGCCTCGCTAAAGTCCGAAGACAGCCGCGTCACTTCGGCGGATCGAGCACCAGAAGAAAGCACCTCACGGCTCACATTGCGTGTTGCATTGGAAATCATGAAATCGGGCTCACTGATGAAACCGAAATGGGTGACCGAAAGGCCTCGCTTTTCATCAATTTCACTCACTCGCAGGAGGCCCGAAACTCTCAGTATGAGCGCCAGAAATAGTGTAACGCCGAAAGCCCAGACCGCAATTGCTCCGATACCCATCAATTGAACAACAAATTCATCAAGAAGAGAATTGCCAAAGCCTTCCTTCGTCAAAGGGGCCATAAGCCCACCGACCAGACCACCGGACAAAAAGGCAGAGATCAAGTCTCCGGGATCATCCAACTCTATACTCGCCAAGATTTTGCTGAACCCGACTGAGAGAGTGCCTGCCAGCATTCCGATCAGCGCGGCATCTGCCGGTTCCGCAAAGTTCGCGATGGATGTCAGCGCAACGGTCCCCGCGACAACAGAGGTCGATACATGCTGGCTTGCCTCTTCCTTGCGAATAATAAGAGCAAGGAAGGAGCCTGAAAGGGTCGCAAAGCTGGCGCCGATGAAAAGAATATATATCGCGGCAGACATTTCCTGCACGCTTGGCTCTTGCATGACGGTAAGGCTGGTGCCGGAAAAAACAATTGCCACAACCCCGACACCATACCATGTGGGGCTATGTCCACGAGGACGACCGACTTGCATGGGAAAGCGCCCCGCTCTCGCCCCTACAGCCAAAGATATGGCCAGCCCGACAAAGCCTGAGCAGATGAAAATGATGTTCGAACCACCGATATCCTGAAAGCCGCGCGATACGAGCCAGCCTGCACCTGTCTCTGAGTTGTGCCAGCTCCAATGAGCAACGACAGGAGCAATTAGGACCGCCACCGCAAGACTGAGGAAATTCCCGCCATGAAACCTGCCGCGCTCCACCATGGCCGCGGCGGCGGCAATCGGCGGAACCGAAAAGAGAATGAGCCGCCGCAGGTCCGTTTCCCCTAGCATCAAATCCGAGCGATGGAAAAAGCCCTTTGTTAATCCGACAAATCCGTCAATGGTGTCGCCACTGTAGAGACCGTAACCAACGGCCCAATAGGCTATGACTGAAATGCAAAAAGCTGCAATCATACGCATGAAGGTGTCCAGCTCATTGCGATATCTCACGCGCCCGGACATCACCATGATAAGCCCCATCGGCAATCCGAGGCCAGCAATTGACATTAGCAACTGAGCAAATTCATGCATGGATATCTCGGATTCTTCTAGGCAAATCTAGTCACAACAAATGGTGGCGCTGGCACTGATTCAAAAGACGCATCAGCCCGGGATTAAGGATAAATTGTTATGGTTAGCTTTGCGTTAATTAACCAAGTCTGCAATAGCTCGCAAGAAATGCACCATCGGAATGCCATCACAACAGCATGGTCAAATGCCGAAACAAGAGGCGGTAGCATCAGGGCTTGATCTCGACACCGGCCTTATCGGCCAGCCCAACCAGAATATGCTCACCATCGGCGCGCAAATGCATCATGCCGAAACGTGCCGCATTGTAAAAATCGCCGTGCCCTTCCTGAAAGAAGAAGGATTGAGGCGCGAGCTGAATTGCACGAGTGCCGCCATCTGCATCAAACTGGAACGTTATCAGACGCTCGTTCTCTGCCAATGATTGCACCTTGTCATAAAAGCGCACAAAGCTCGCTTTCTTTTCCGCATCAAGGCGGATCACCATCTGTCTTGCTTTGGGGCCGCTTTTTTCATCGAGATCAGGCTGTTGTTTCAAGCGTTGTTGCCAAGCGGCGTTGGCATCCTGTGAAACCGAGTAGCGCAGGCGCATATAGTCCCCCTGCATCAGCGAACGCGGATCAACCGGCGCCAACTCCAGCAGCACGAGTTCTCCACCTTGTCGCAGGTTTTCCCGTTCATATACCGCGTAGTTGAGCAGGACGAGAATAGGCACGAGGGCCAGAAGAATAAGGTGCCGCTTCATTCTGTGCCCCCTTCACCCAAGCGCCCATCTGGCATAAAGCCGGAGTGCTCATCGTCCGCCTCCCTGTGCCAGCCGCGCCAATAGATATAGCCCGAACCAAGCAACAGGATCAGGCCTGACGCAACAAGGATTATGGCTTTCTGCATCAAGGTGAGATCGAGCATGTAATAATAGAGAAAGCCAAACACCAGAGCAAACATCAGCCCGAGCACCGTTTGGCCCGGCCTGTGCGTAGCAAAGCCGAGGATCATGAGCCCCAATGCAAGCAGGATGCCTCCGTCAGACAACAGCGCCAGCGCAACAATGCCGACAACACTGATCAGGATCGGCTCACGCGCCATGGCTCCCTTGCCGCCTGACACCCAGAAAATTAGGATGATAAGCGCTACGGCTAGAGAGATTTGCACTGACCATTGATAGCCAAATCCCATAAGGGCCTGCATCTGTGAGGGCATATCCAACCATGAAGGATGGCCCACGGAGATAAAGCTCTCGATCAAGCCAATGGCCAGACACAGGGAAATGAGCAGAGCATCATAGAAACTCGTGAGCCGCTGGCGCACAATCGGCCAGCGCAGAAATGCGGCAAGTAACAGCAAATGAGCAACAAGCAGAAAATCAAAGAACAGCAGTTCCATCGATTTCGGGCTTTCGATCAGCAAGCAGACCCAGAGCGAAAACAGGAAGGAGAAGGCGGAGACAAAGCGTTCAATTCTGGAAGGAAAAGCAAAATAGCTGATGACCATGACCAGCCCCAGAATGACCGAAAGCGTCCATATCCAGCTAATATCGAAGGCATCCTGAATGACCTGCACAAGACCGGCCACAAGAGCAAATTTTCCCACCTGCAACAATGTCAGGGCTAGCTGAATATAGAAATCCCGACCAAGATTTTCCTTGCGTAACCCACGGGCATGCAACAAGGCAGAAAGCGCAATAAAGACTAACCCGTTGATGCTCAGGCTGATTTTGTCGATCCCGAATAAGCCAAACAAAAACAGCAAATATAGAAACAGGGCACCGGAGATAACCGCGCCAATCGCGCTAAGCGCACGCAAGTAAATCGGGACTTCTTCACTTTGCCGGGTTTTGATAACCAGAATATCGCGCCCGATCTCTGCCAGCTGATGCTTTTCGGCCTGCCCGCTTTGACGCAGATAAGAGAGCCACTGCAAGGCGGTTGGCGCATCAGCAAGAAAACGATAGGCTTGTTGATTGTCGATCATCATGCACCAAGCTCTTCCTGATCAATGCCCAAAGCCAAAAGACGCCGCAAGTACCCTGCTGCGGCGGCAAAGCATACGATTGCCGAGATTGCGGTAAAAAAGGTGGTTCCCAAAGATTCAAACAAATTGTCAAACATGAAAATCGCCACCGCGATAACGGCCAGAATGCAGATCATCAAAAGAACCATGGCAAGCGCCGGTATGTCTGGTCGCCAATAGCGAAAGGCAATGAACAGGGTCACCGTAATAACTGCGGCAAAGAGCGCACAGAAGGCGACCATAAGGCTCGCAGTTTCCCAATTGGCGATCCAGATCATCAAGGTCGGGAAAAGGAACACGAGCATTGCTGCCAGCAAAAGCCATCTCGTCCACTGTGGCGCAAGCCATGAAAAGGCATCGGGCACGCCAAGGCCCTCTCCTTCTCGCGGTACGAGCCACTCCCTCGCCAGCATGATGGCTCCATTGACCATCACATGCGTCAGATACATAAGGCTCTTATAGTCTTCCTGCACATTTACGCCGTTGCTCCACCAGAGAAAGAAGGAAAGATTGATCAGTCCAAGCCAGAGCACCCATAGCGGCAGGAAACGGCCAATAACTGTCCAGATGGAAATCAGCAATGCCCAGACAGCGAACAGCTGCCAAGCATCAGCTCCGGTCTGATAGATTTGCCCGAAAACAGCCAGAAAGACCCCTGTCAGAACAGCAGCAGCCAAAAGCAGCAGCCTTCCCGGCAAACTGGTGGTGGGCAAAAGCCATGCCCCGAAAGCTGCCAGCACAATTCCGGTCTCGATCAGAGCAAGTTTGGCCAAATCCGGAATTGAGGCCCAGTTGAAGGCGAAGAAGAACGTGATGCCGGTCAAAACCAGCCCTGCACCAAAAGCCATCAGCATAACCATTGCCCAGCGAGCCCAGAGGTAGCCGGGATGAAGCCAGCGTAGGCTGTTGATCCGCATTTCCGGATCGATCGAACCCCGCGAGGCCAATTCATCCATCAGGTAGCGATCAATCTTTATGCTCTTGAGCAACTCAAGACTGGCCTGCCCATCAGGCTTTTGTTCCATAGCCGGGCGTTCCTCTCGTGATGATCTGGGATATCAACTCACTCATATTCACCCCAAGAATGGGGCCTTTTCAAGATAAATCCCCATAACTGGCCCCAGCTTTATTCAGCTCAAACCGCTTTTCCAATAGCCCTGTCTTTACGATCACGCCAGCGCTCGGTCTGGAAGACAATGACAAGGGAGATGGAACCGCACAGCAAGAAACTGCCAACCATCGCAATGATGGATCCGTCATATATCAACCCGGCAAGCGTCGCGATTGACATGGCGATGAGTGTTGAGACAGCGCCAATCCAGGCAGAGGCCAGGCCAGCAACAGAACCGACCTCTTCCATGGCCAGACTGTTCATGTTGCCGAACAGCAAGCCGACACAAAAGAACATTGGGCTGAAGAGCAGGAACAAGAGCCAAAGATCGGGGACGAAGCCGAACGGCATGGTGCAGACGATGTTCAAGGCGGCCAGTGCGAGCATCACATAAAGGGCGCGCCGAACCAAAAACCGCATGCCGAAGCGCAAGACCATGCGACTGTTCAAGAAGGACGCAAGCCCCATGGACAAGGCAAGACCGGCAAACGCAAAGGGGAAAAGCGTTCCCATGCCATAAGTTGACTGGAAAAGGTCTTGAGCCGTGCTGAGATACAGCAGGAATGGCCCCTGCGCCAAGCCGGTAGCGACCATGTAACCAACGCAGCTGGGGGTGCTGAAAATCAGTTTCGTGCCTTGCCACAGGTTGGCGGGCGTGACACGGATGCGATTTGCGCTATGCAGGGTTTCGTTCTGGCGCACCTGCAGCCAGATGGCGCCAATTGTCGAGAGAAGGATGAACGAGAAGAAGACTGATCGCCAGCCCGCTATTGCCATGATTGCCTGTCCCGAAATCGGGGCCAAAGCTGGCACAAAGATAAAGACGCCCATGACGAATGACATGATGCGCGCCATTTCGCGCCCGGCATAAAGGTCGCGCACCAGAGCAATCATAACAATTCTGGGGCCAGCCACGCCGAAGCCTTGCAGAAAGCGGCCCAGCAGCAACATTTCAAAGCTAGTCGAAAACCAGCTGATCACATTGCCAACGATGAAGATAGCGATACCAATCGACATCCCTTTCTTGCGCCCGATCTGGTCCGATAGTGGGCCGTAAATCAATTGCCCTACTGCCAGACCGGCAAAGAAAATCGTGATAATCTGTTGCAGTTCCTGCGGTGTCGAGCGCCCGAACTCTTCTCCGATAACGCCAAATGCGGGCATAATGGAATCTGTGCACAAGGCTGCCAGCGACATCAGCAGCGCCATGAGAATGATAAATTCCGCAAATGGCATATTCGGTTCGGCGATGTGGGTTCCTCTGGCAGATCGAGCCGGACCGGCAGAGGTTTGAGCGCCTTGATGACCGTTTTCATTTGTCATTTGGAGTTTCCTAAACAACCCGCTATCGGGCACTTCCGAGAGGAGCAAGCAATAGAGTGATCTTGCAGCGAAGAGAAAGGGAAATTCCGCAGCAATATTCGGATTAAAGAGTATAAGGGTGCAAAATACTTGCAATTATAACGTCAACGCGACAGCTTCTTAGCATCGAAGATCTTTTGAAACCAGCCCTAATTGACCCACAGCACCCGATGGCAATGGCCCATATCCTATCTCTGCGACCATAGACATCGCCCAACCTCTATCAAGGAGAGGATAAACTACCCAACGCGATTACGGTAAAATTTACCAGAATATCGTAAATATCGATAATTTTTTCAAATATAAATAATATTACATCTTACATTCATATATTTATATTTGTGTTTTATTTATATAAATTTCCATTATATGTGTTATTACTATTGTATAAATGGAATTTAATCTGATTTTTTTACTTAAATTTTCAAATAATTAACTAGTTTTACCAATTCTTATAGCAATTCAAACTTGTCAATTTCTTCACTTCCCCAAATTTTGAATAGATTGACGATTGTCATTGGAGGCCTGTTATGCTTTCCCCAAATTCTTCCCTCTTGCCCCGATGGGCTCACAGCCTAACCGCAAAGATATACTCCATCGTCTTTCTCGCTGTCTTGGGTATTGGTGCGATAACCTTACAAGCCAGCATCTATAGCAAGATCGATCTTGAGAAATCCAAGGCCGAGGAGCTCCATCATTTGGTACAATCAGCGTTATCGACGATCTCTGCGTTGCATGACGATGCCAAAACGGGGCTGATAAGTGAGGAAAAGGCCCAAGACGTCGCCAAGTCTGTGCTCTCCAAATTACGCTATGACGGAGGGAATTATTTCTGGATCAACGATCTGGACCACCGGATGATCATGCATGGCGCTAATCCGGAAGCGGAAGGCCAGAGCTTTGCCCAGACAAAAGACGCAAATGGTCTTTACTACTTTCAGGAATTTGTAAAACAGGGCAAAAAGCCCGGCGGTGGGGTGGTCCGATATTTAACACCCCGTCCCGGAGAAACCGAACCAACGTCTAAAATGTCCTATGTAGAGTCCTACGCGCCATGGGGCTGGATCATCGGCACGGGCACATATATCGATGATCTGGATGCATTGTTCTGGGATAATCTCACTGACCTATTGACCAGCTCAACAGTCATTTTCCTCATTATCCTTGGTTGCTCCGCTCTGTTGGCAACCTCGATAACATTGCCAATTCGCAAGCTGGTCAAAACCATGCTGCAGTTGGCAGACGGCAAGCTCGAAGTCGACATTTCACAAAGCGCACGACAGGATGAGATTGGCGAAATGAGCAAGGCCATGATGGTGTTTCGCACCAATGCTGCAGAGAGAAAGCATCTGGAGATTGAACAAGCCAACCAGAAAGCCGAAGCCGAGGAACAGAGATGTCAAATGGTCAACGAACTGGCTGATGCATTTGATCTGAATGTCGGCTCGATCATCGAGCAGGTTCAACAGGCAGCAACCTTGCTTGAGGAAGAGTCAATCGGGCTGGCTGACAGATCGATAGAAAACAATCAAAGACTGCATGCGGTTCACTCAGCCATGGAGGATTCAAGCCGCAATGTACAGACGGTTGCTTCCGCATCAGAAGAAATGACAGCCTCGATTTGTGAAATTTCAAATCAAGTCACCGATAGCGGCAAGGTTTCTCGCCATGCCATGGATGAGGTCAAGCGGGCAAACACCGTTATTTCCGAACTTTCTCAATCTTCCAACGCCATAGGCAAGATTGTTGGCCTCATTCAGGATATCGCAGCACAAACCAATCTGCTGGCCCTCAACGCCACGATCGAAGCGGCTCGCGCAGGAGAAGCAGGCAAAGGTTTTGCCGTCGTTGCGGCTGAAGTGAAAGACCTGGCATCACAGACCGGCAAAGCGACCGAAGAAATCTCTAGCCAGATTTCCGATATTCAAAATGGTATCGGAGATGCCGTCCATGCAGTGGGAGAGGTGGAAAATATCATCCATCAAATGACCGTTATTTCTGGCACCATTGCCGCCGCAGTGGAGCAACAGGGCATCTCTGCTGGAGAAATAAGTGAGAGTATTGTGCATACCGCAACGGGCACCAGAGAAATCGCAAATAATACAAGCGTGATGGGTGACCTGGTACAATCGAATGCCCAGAGTGCCGAGACCATGTCTCACAATACCAATCATCTTAGCTCGCAGATCGAAGCACTCGCCCATCAGGTCCAGCATTTTCTTGATACGGTGCGCGCTGAAAGCAAGAAGAAGAACCACGCCCCTCACTTTGACAAAATATCAAATATGAATATGTAGTTCCATAATCTCCACCAATAGTAAATTGCTAAAGATAAATACAACTGCGTCCAATATTGGGCGCAGTTTTGTATTTTGACGACTAAAAGTTGCTTTACTTTATTTTATACTTATTTCAACTATTTTCATCGAACATCGATTGAAAGATATCAGAATATATATTTGTAAACCATGACCAAAACTCATCCTTGCAAAATAATAGGTAGCAAGGCATGACGGTGACAGCACAAGAAATGTGCCGCATGGACGGGAGCAGAAAGACCGATGAAAGAGCTGTTTCGCAGAAGCCAGTTATTTTCTGTGTTTCTTATTGTATCTTCCGTCACTTTCCTCGACGAAGTCATTCTTGCCGAATTTATCCAACCAGATGAATTGGAAGAAACAAGCCTCCTGTTCAAAGGTTTCGCCCAGTATCTTTTGTTGATTGCTCTCTCTTTTGGTGTGCTGCTGATGTTTGGATACATAAACAGCCGTAAGCAAACCAAAATACTGATGCAAGAACGCGACAAATCCAGAAAGCTCGCAGCGCAGTTACGATCACACAAGCTTGGGATTGATGCTCACGCCATTGTTTCGATCACCACGCCCCAAGGCAAGATCACCTATGCGAACGAAAGCTTCTGCAAAATATCTCAATACAGCCTTTCAGAATTGATCGGGCAGGACCATAGGCTTCTCAGTTCCCGCGTTCATGATGTCTCATTTTTCAATTCCATCTACAAGACGATCGAAAATGGAAAGCCATGGTCTGGTGAAATCTGCAATCGCGCCAAAGACGGCTCGCTCTTTTGGGTTGCCACCACCATTATGCCCATTATCAGCGCTGCTGGAAAACTGGAAGAAGTCATTGCCATCAGAACTGACATCACGGACATGAAGCGCAAAGAGAGTGAGCTCAAATCCAGCAGCGATTTGCTGAACTCGACTTTCGAAAATTTCCCCGGCGGTATCAGTGTATTCGATGCGGACAAGAATCTTGTCCTGGCAAACAAAGCCTACTACGAATTGCAGGGTAACTCTCCTGAAGCATTTCCCATTGGCAGTAACCTTGCGGATTTGCTGCGAAAAAATGTAAGAAACGGCCTATATGGCGAAGTTGATGAAGATAGCTTTATCGAAGACAGCTTCAAAATGCTAGATCGTGGCCAACCCAACCAGTTTCTCATAACGGCAGCTAGCGGACGGGTCGTTGAGCTGAAAAGCTGGCCCCTTGAAGACGGCAGCATAGTACTGGCCCATTATGATGTCACTGAACGCCACAACATGCTGAAAGACCTCACCCGCAAGAATGAAGAAGCCAAAGCCAGCGCTGAAAAGCTGCTCGCCGCACAAAAAGCAGAAGAAGAAGCTCACAAGCGTTTGATAAACTCCATCAATTCAATGAGTGGAGGCTTTGCTTTATGGGATTCCAACGCAAGGTTGGTCATTGCAAACGCGTCATTCATTGAGCACCACAAGGAAATAAGCGACCTGATCCATCCCGGCGTCCCTGCCAGAGAACTGCTGGAAGCTGGCCACAAGGTCAATTTGTGGAATTGGAAGCGCTTTGAAAGCAACAAGAGAGTTGATATTTTCTACGAGATGTTTACCTCGGATGAAGATTTTTCGGAATCCGTCGAAACGAGTGACGGGCACTATCTCAATCTCTATTGCACCAAGCTGCCAAATGGAGACATTACCACCAATTTCATTGATGCGACGGAAGACAGAAGACGCGAGGCAGAACTTCTACGCGCGCGTGATGCTCTGGCGCACATCGCCTATTATGATGCCCTGACCACACTGCCAAACAGGGCCAAAGGCCAGCAAGACCTTGAGACCCTGTTCGAAAACAAAAAATCAGGTGAACGATTTGCGATCATTCAGATCGATCTGGATAAATTCAAGCGCGTGAACGACACACTCGGACACGGCTGTGGCGACCATCTCTTGCAGGAAATAGGAAATCGGCTCGCGTTTCTTTCTTCCAAAGTCACCAATTTCCAACCCTATCGCTGGGGTGGTGATGAATTTGTTGCAATCGTGACCGATGTTCACAACGACCAGCTAGAGAGCCTGTGTCAGGAACTGACCGATCTGATCGCCATTCCGGTTCAATGCGAGGGCTCAACCATATGGCCGACCGTTAGCCTTGGTGTCTCAATTTATCCTGATGACGCCAAGGATTTTCCGTCGCTTATGATGTATGCGGACCTTGCCCTATACAAAACCAAGGAAATGGGCAGGGACGGCTATCAATTCTTCTCCGCAGAAATGAAAGAAAAGCTTGATAGTGAAGCATCTCTGGAAAGTGATATTCGTTCTGCCTTGAAGAATGATGAATTCGAAATGCACTTCCAGCCCCAAATCAGCACGCTGGATGAGAGCATAACAGGCATCGAGGCGCTCGTGCGCTGGAACCATCCTCACAGAGGGCAGCTACCACCTGCGATGTTCATGGATATCATCGAAAGCAACGGCATGGCGGCGACGCTGGGCAATATCATCTTCGAGAAGGCCATGTGGGCTGCGCGCCAATGGATCGATGAGGGGCTCTCCTTCGGTCGCCTGTCCGTCAATCTTTCGCCAGCGCATCTCAAGCGGAAAACGCTGGTCGACGATTTTTGCCACAATATGGAAAAGTATCAAATTAATCCGAATATGCTGGCGGTTGAGCTCCTTGAGGGAGTTCTGCTTGATGATGCCTATTCCAACATCAATGAGCTGTTTGAGATTCTTTCCGCAAAAGGTGTCCATGTCGAACTGGACGACTTCGGAACCGGTTATGCCTCCCTCTCCCACTTGTCCAACCTGCCCATCGACGGCATCAAGATCGACAGGTCTTTTGTCAATAATATCGTCGTCAACAAGAAGCAGAAGGCAATTGTTGGCGTGGTCATGTCCATGTCAAAACTGATGCAGTTGCGGGTCGTCTGCGAGGGCATTGAAACCCATCAGCAGCTTTCTACGGTGTCTCAGATCGCAAATTGCTCTGTGCAGGGATATCTCGTTTCCCGCCCGCTCAGCTTTACCGATATGACCAAATGGATCAGAGAAGAGCGTAACATTGGACAACTTTCCCCTGCTGGCCCAAGGCAAGTAAGAAAAGAGCATACCTCAATCGCATCCAATGCAGTAAATACGAAATAGAATCATTGGTTGTATTTTACATATACAAATATCTAAAGTAGATTTTCCAAGTAAATCCTTCATGCAATTCACATGACATCAGTTTTTATACGTATTTTTTGAGTTTGCACTGCACCTCTGCGCTACATATGCAAAATTATGCTTTGTTTTGTTTGAATATTTCAAAATATTAATGATTACTTAGGTTGTTTACCTGAAAATTACCGTAATCATAATATGCGCAGGTCTGGATAATCATGATATCAAAGCTCCCCCTCTCCTGGAAAATAGCAGCACCGACTATTGCCGTCTTTGTCTTTATGCTGGCACTCTCCGCGGTCAGCCTGACAAACTTGAAAAGTTCTATGCGTGCCGAACGCATAAACAGCCTGAAAGATATAACCCACGCAGCACAAACCATCGCGCAATCATTTTACGCTTTGGAAAGCAGCGGCGAGCTTACGCGAGAAGAAGCGCAGGAACGCACCAAAGAAGCGATTAATGCGATCCGCTTTGATGAAGGTACGGGATATATCTTCGTCTATCAATATGATGGAACAAACCTTGTCTTGCCGAACAAGAAACTGGTTGGCAAAAATCTTCTCGACATGAAAGATCCAACTGGCCGCTTTCTGGTCAAGGACATGATCGACATCGCCAAACAGGGCGGTGGTGAATATTCATATTACTGGCCAAAACCTGGCAGCGACGCCGATATTGAAAAGCTGAGCTGGGCTGAGCCTGTCCCCGAATGGCAGTGGATGCTTGGAACGGGCGTCTATATCGACGACATGGACGCAGCCTTCCTCAGCCAAGCGATGATTGTTGGTCTGGCCACACTTATTGCCTTGGTCATTGCAGGCGTTGTATCCTTCATTGTCATCCGCTCAATCAACAGGCCTATAACCGGTCTGGTCGCCAACATGCGTTCTCTGGCAGATGGTAATTCAAACATTACAGTTGCCGATCAGAACCGTCACGATGAAATCGGACATATGGCACAGGCCATGCAGGTCTTCGTGGACAATGAGACCAGCCGCAAGAGTCTGATGGCCGAACAAGAGCAAAATCGAAACGAAGCTTTGCAGCGTGGTGAAAAAGTTCAATCACTGTGTAAGGCATTTGATGAAGAAGTTGCTCGCATGCTGGCCACTGTCGGGGATGCTGCAAAAGGCTTGCAGGACGCTTCCCAGATGATGAGTGCAGACGCTCAAAGCACATCTGCGCAAAGTGAGCAGGTATCAAGTGCGTCCGCTCAAGCTTCCAACAATGTGGAAGCGGTGGCATCAGCCGCAGAAGAACTTGCAGCCTCGGTAACTGAAGTTGCCCGTCAGGTGCAGTCCTCCAACGACATGGCCTTGAAGGCGTCATCAGAGGCAACCAGCACCAATGATCGTGTGGAAAGACTTGCCCAGGCAGCCAAGCAGATTTCCGAAGTCGTAACCCTCATTCAGGCCATTGCAGAGCAAACCAACCTTCTGGCACTGAATGCGACCATCGAAGCTGCCCGTGCAGGGGAAGCTGGCAAAGGCTTTGCTGTTGTGGCCGCAGAAGTCAAGGAACTGGCGAACCAGACGAGCAAGGCAACCGAAGAGATCGACAAGCAGATTTCTGAAATTCAGCACGAAACCAATCTTGCGGTAAGTGCCATCTCCGAAATCTCCGAGACGATCGAAAGCCTGAGCTCCATCTCTAGCCAGATTGCAGTTGCTGTTGATCAGCAGAGACTGGCAACTGAAGAAATTGCGACAAATGTCACGCAGGCTTCCCGTGTTACCCATGAGGTTTCCCAGAGCATTGGCAACGTGACACAAACGGCTGAGAAAACGCGCGAAACCTCCTCCGTGGTTCATAATTCCTCCCTGCAATTGCAGCAAGAGGCAGACCATTTGAGAAAACGCGTCAACGGTTTTCTTGATGACGTTCGCAAGCAATCCAGCACCGCCGCCTGATGGCCAAAGGCTGATTGCCTGAAAGATCTGACGTAAAGATAAACGCCTGGACAAATTCTGTCCGGGCGTTTGTCATTTAGGCTCCCTGATGGGATTGGGCAATTTTTGGCAGCATCACGCCGTGATGGTGCCTTGAATATTCAGGCATCACCTTTCTGGCTCGGCTCACCAGTATTATTATCTTCTGCTGTCGGGGCATCCTCCGGCGAGACTTTTTCCCCTTCATCGGATGCTGGTTCTGCTTCCTTGCTAACCTCTTCATTCTCGTCAGAAGGCTCCCATTCTTCAGGCACCACAACGAAGCGATCTTCTTCGCTAAAGACTTCTGGCGAGACCACACCAAGCACGGCCGCCGTTGCGGCAAGATCGAAGTCTTCCTTGTGTTGCTCGAGCACAGCATCTTTCTGGCGAATGCGGATCAGCAAATAAACGGCAAGAACGACGAGCAGAATGCTAGGAAACAGGAACAGGGCATCTGGCCCGTAAAACTGCATCAGAATAGAGATGATAGACGGACCTATGGCCGATCCCAAACCGTAGGAAACCAACAGTCCTGCGGCCATTCGCACATATCCGCTTTCTTTTGCATTGTCATAACCATGAGCGGCAGCAAGCGAATAGGCGGGCTGAGTGAGCGCTCCGATAAGCGCGCCAACAAGCAGGAAGAGATAAAACGGAATATCGTGCAAGAAAGTAATGCCAATAGAGGCTGCTGCCCCCAAAATACTGATGACCAACAGCACTATACGGCGATCCATGCGATCCGAAAAACGACCTAGCGGCCATTGACTAATAATGCCGCCCAACCCGAGCATGGCAGCAAACACGGGAGCCTGAGTGAGTGAATCATACCCCTTCTCAACGGCATAAATAGGCGCAAAGGTTATCTGCGAACCAAGCACAACACCAATCAGAAAAGCCGAGATAATCGCCGCTTGCGAGGTTTTGAATACACGCCGAAGATCCAGCTTCACCATTGCGATGGGAGCTGGCTGGGCTGCCTTTGTCATGGCGACCGGCATGACCGCAACGGAAATGATGATCGATGCAATGGCGAACAGAAAATAGCCCTGAGGCTGCGCCAAGGTCACCATCAACTGGCCTGATGTAAATGCGGCATAGTTGACGATAATATAAGCCGACATAACCAAGCCACGATTTTCGTTATCGGCAAACTCATTCAGCCAACTCTCGATGATGAGATAGAGACCCGAAATACAAAAACCGGTGATAAAGCGGAACAGAATCCAGGCATGGGCTTCCGTGACCAACGGATGCAACAGTGCCGCAGCAGACATGGAGGACACCATAACGGCAAAGCCGCGGATATGCCCTGCCCTGACAACAACATGCGGGGTGATAATGCCCCCCAGAACGAAGCCTGCGAAATAGGCCGACGCAGCCAAACCAATCAGAAAATTACTGAATTCATAGGCGCGTGAAGCCAGCGGAATGAGCGTGGTCTGCAAACCATGCCCCAGCAGCAGCAAGGTTACAGAAATGAGCAGAGAGGCAATCGGTGCAAATATCTTGGCCATTGATACCGTCCTTGAAAGTGGTCCGCGAGATTTGCTCGTAAGCTAACAGTTGATCGTGGGATTTGAATTTCTGTTCCAATCTATCTTGGCTTGGAAAGCAAGAAAACAGGCTTTGGAACTTTGAATGTCGATGCCGCCACCCTTGGGGGAATTTGCCCAGTGATGCAAGGAAAAAATTGCTACATACATAGGGAATTCTGCTCCATGACAAATAGGCTACGCCTCATGGCTTCAGCCTTCACCCCTCCACTTTGCGCATATGTTTTCATACCGCGTGTTTATTTCGGCTCGATAACAGGCCATATTGAGAGAAGGCAGAGGCTGAGGCTAAACTACGCGCGATGATGGCCAGAAGATGACAGGCGATACAAAATTGGCAATTGAAGCGCTGAGGATACACCCTCGCGTCTTCGCCTGCACCTCTGTAGGAAACGAGCAATGTGTGGAAGATTCATTCTGAAGGGATCGTGGGCAGATATCCACGAAATGTACAATCTCATTCGCCCCGAAGATCAACAGCGAAACGTACCTGCCCGTTACAATATCGCGCCGACGCAGGACGTGCTTTATGTCACCGAACAAACCGGCGAAAGACGCCTTCATGAAGGGCGTTGGTGGCTGGTGCCTCATTGGGCCAAGGAACTGCAAAACAAGTATCCCATGTTCAACGCCCGCTCGGAAGAAGCACACAACAAGCCAGCCTTTCGCGATGCCTATAAAACGGGGCGCTGCCTCATCCCGGCTGACGGCTACTACGAATGGACGACCAGCAAGGCCGATGGCAAGAAGGATCCGCATCTTCTGCATTTGCCCAATTTCGAACCCTTCGCCTTCGCAGGCCTGTCTAGCTACAATGCAACGCTGGATCTTTACAGCTGCACGATTTTGACAGCGCCTGCCGTCGATGAAATTCGCCAGATCCACCCGCGCATGCCGGTCATTTTGAAGCCGGATGCATTTGACGCATGGTTAAGCACCGATACCGGGGTCAATGAAGCGCGGGATTTGTTGGAGCAGCATCGGGATCGGGAATTGATCTCCTATCCCGTGGACCGAGCCATAGGCAGCAGCAAAGCCTCTGGCGCCGATCTGATCGAGCCCGCGCCACCTGCCATCCCTACCCTGTTCTGAGCAGAAAACGGGGGCCATGAAAATGGTTCCGTTCTGCGTTTCCTCCAACAGGATCCGAGCAGAGAGAGCGATCGGTCCCCCCTTGTCCAGGCAAAAGAGGGAACAATTTTCCGTTTTGAGGCGTTAACCAATCGAACCAGATAGAAAGCCAATCACATTTCGTCCGGCTTTTTATCACGCTCTATACTTATCGCAATCTGGAGATTGATCCTATGAAACGCTTTGTCAAATATCTATTTGTGGCAGCCATTCCGGCGCTGGTCTTTGCTGCTCCGGCCAAGGCCAAACAGATTGATCGAGTGGAAATCGGGCATCTCGATTGTGCGGTAAAGGGTGGCGACGGCTTTATTTTCAAGTCGACCAAAGATCTTTCCTGCACCTTCACCTCGGCCAATCCGGACGTTCCAAAGGAAGCATACTTTGGCGCCATCAACAAATTCGGCCTTGATATCGGCAGTACCGATCACGGAGTCATTTCATGGTTGGTTCTGGCTCCGACCACAGACCGTTATCGCCCAGGTGCCCTTGCAGGGGACTATGCTGGCGTGAGTGCAGAAGCAACCGTTGGGGCAGGTGTTGGCGGCAACCTGCTGGTAGGTGGGTCCAATGAGACAATCACGCTACAGCCGCTGAGTGTTTCGGCGCAAACCGGTCTCAACTTTGCTCTGGCCATCAGTGAACTTCAGTTGCGCTCGCTGAAGGACTAAGCCGGTCACATTCGGTTTGGCAGGCTCTGCTTGCCCGCCTCATTCTTTCTTTTTAGCGATTATCCAAAGGAGATCATCATGTTTGCCGGTTACGGAATAATTGGCCTTATCATTCTTGTTCTTGATATCTACGCTGTCATCAAGGTGATTGGCAGCTACGAAAGCACAGGGGTCAAACTGCTATGGATTCTCGGGATTATCATCTTCCCGCTGTTAGGCCTGATTGTCTGGTTTTTCGCTGGCCCCGGAGGCCGTCGCCCTGCTCGCCTTTGATTTAGGCTTGAAGCGAGGCTCCGCATTCAGAGGAACCGAGATCTTGACGGTAAGCCCGTGCTCCTCAAAGATCCGCTCAATCGAGCCTCTCAATTCACCCCGGATATTGGCGTCAATGAGCTTGGTGCCAAATCCCTTATGATCAGGAGCGGCAACGGCGTCCTTGCTCTGTTCTTTCCAGACAAGGTTCAGAGTTTGGCCTTTGCCCTTTTGCTCCAGAGACCAGAATACGCTCAAGGCGGCATTGTCTTGAGCAACATCACTATATTTGAGGGCATTTGTTGCCAACTCATGGAATGTCAAGGCGAAGGCCTGAACGGTGGTTTCATCCAGATCCACTTTCGGACCGGAAATCTGACCGCCAAACTGCTCTTCCCCCAAAACCTGACCCAATTCCTTGGAAAGCAGATCAGACAGATCGGCACGCTGCCAATGGGATCGCGTTAAAGCGTCCTGCGCATTGGCCATGGCCTGAAGGCGCGCCGTGAAGCTTTCTGAAAAATCCTTGATCGTTTCGGAGTGATGCGCCGTCTGCCGCGCCATTGCCAGAATACGGGCAATGGAGTTCTTGATCCTGTGCTTCATTTCCTGCAACAGCAGGTCTTTCTCGATCAGGTTCTTTTCCGAGAGCTGTTGCATGGTCTTGGCTGATCGTACAGCCTTGAGCTGGGAGTGGGTAATCCATGCAAGCATGATCGCCAAGAGCGAGAATACAATGAAAGAGACGTATGGAGCTGCAGTCTGCAAGGTCCAAGCGGCTTTGTTCTTTACTCTGATATCCAGAACCCATTTACGCCCAGCCACCTCCATGACCCGCGTAACCTGTTGGCCGAAGGAGTCTTCCTGATCATATAACGCCGATCTATAAAGCGGGCGGCTTTTATCATCCAGATCCTGCACCTGAAGCGCGACTGGCAAGTTCGGTTTTTCGGCAAGAGCCGTGGTGAAAAGATCCCCCGCCCTGAAGGGAGCATAAATCACGCCTTTTGCCGGTTTCTGACCGATAGATGGGGTCACATCTTCGGGGGGAATCTCGGTTTCATCATTCTCATATTTGGAATAGACCAGAAAACCGGCCTGTTTGATCGCGGTAATTTCCTGCACCAGTTGCACGGGCCCGGATGCAACCATCTCACCGGTTTCATAGGCCTTTTGAATGGCGGCCCGGCGCGTGGGCTCTGAATACATATCATAGCCAATTGCGGCCTGATTTCGGTCCGTAAGGGGCTCCAGCACCATGATCACGGCACGCTCTGGCAGATCCGTCTGAGGCCACACCTTTGTTCCGCTACTATAATCTTCAGATAAAATTGCGTTGAGTGCCTCATCCTTGTCAGGCGAAATGGCTTCTGCAAAGCCAATGCCCAAAAGACCGGGATAGTTGTCTTTGAGATTGAAACCGGAAATATTCTTGCCAAACCGCTTGTGCCTGATACGGCTCGGCGTTGCCGAAAAGAAGGCATTTGTAGCGCGCAATAGTGCCAAATGCTGAGACAAACGCAAAGACACCCGGTCGACCACCTGGCCAGCTACATCCTCCGCATGCCTCTCGGTTGCCTGTTCGGCATTATTATAGAGCATCAGAGATGCGCCAGTACCAATGATCATGACAGTGGAGAAAACAATCGGAGCGATTAGTCTGTGCATGCGCGGTTCCATGTTGTCGTTTTAAAAACGATAATGCGAGAAGCGTACTATATACAAAAGCATAAAGGCTAGTACGGAATTCTAGCCCAAAACGGCAACCATCCCCCAAAACAAAACAAGCAAAACACACACGTAATAATTTACTGGCTCGCGGTAATTTTTCCCTGAGATTCAAAAAGAAAAGCGGCTCTGCTTTTCCAGAACCGCTTTTGATAATGAGCCTTCACTGACTTGTTCGATTATCGTCCTCGCACGAGATGCATAAACAGGGAAATAACCAGAAAAACCAAGAACAGGAAGAACAGGATTTGCGCGATTCCTGCCGAAGCGCCTGCTATTCCACCAAATCCAAGAACACCTGCGACAATTGCAACAATAAAAAAAACGAAAGCATAGTAAAGCATATCTCTTCTCCTTTGTTCCACACTAATAAAACAATTCAGAGCAAAGATAGTTCCATGCGACAGCCATGTTTTTATTGCGCACTTTCGTCGAAAAACAGAGCCTGACTAATCAAAGCTTTCACCATGTCTTCGTTGAACGGTTTCGTGACGAGGAATGTCGGCTCAGGTCTTTCGCCCGTCAACAAGCGCTCAGGGAAAGCCGTAATGAAAATAACGGGAATGTCGCTGTCCTTGAGGATCTCATTGACCGCATCGATGCCAGAAGAACCATCGGCCAGCTGAATATCTGCAAGCACCATTTTGGGCTTGTCACTATTGTAGAGCTCGATTGCCTCGTCAAAGGTGCGCGCGATGCCAGTAACGCGATGACCCAGGCTTTCCACCATCTGCTCTATGTCCATGGCAATCAGAGGCTCATCCTCAATGATCATGATATCGGTTGCGACCTGCTTGGAAATCAGCTCGGACGCTTCACTAAGAAGCCCCGCAACACTGTCGCTTTCAACGCCGAGAACGAGCGCGATCTCTTCGGGAGTGAATTCTTCAACCGAGGCCAGCAGAAATGCCTGACGCGGTGCCGGTGGCACATTCTGCAAGTTGGTCTGGGCACGGCTTTCCCAGCCGTAAGGCGATTTTGCCGGAAGGACTTCGACATTCGCTCTTCTATAAAGGTCGGAAAATAACTTATAGAGAGAAACGCGATCACTGCTGGTTTCGGGGAAAAGGGTGACATCTGAAATCAAAGCTTCCAGAGTGGCTGCCACAAAGGCATCGCCAGATGTTTGAGATCCTGTCACAGCGCGAGCATAGCGACGAAGATAGGGAAGATGCGCGGCAACTCTTGTAGAAAGCGTCATCTATAAACCTCTCCTTGATAGGTTCGACTTCAAAATCGAGACTGTAGTATGTCTATTCAATTCGCGAGACGAAAAAAAGTTCCGAGCCAACAGGAACTTTTTTGCGAATGAGGCGTTTTGATAGCAAGACCGAGACAAATCCTTGGCCTCTAAAGGTGTTCTAAATGGTAAATGTAAAAGAAAAATCGGGCATTTTGAGCGCATCCGACATGTTGGGGCGATCATTGCGACCCAACGAGGAGCTGGATCCCAATGATGCAATCGCGCAACAGCTGAAAGCGCTTTACACCCAGACCGAGCAAGAAGCCATTCCGGATCGTTTTCTGGATCTGCTTGAACGGCTGGATGAAGCTGAGCGTGCGGCCAACTCAATTGGTGAGAGGTAAACGCTCAAGATGCAAAAAGCTGACAGTAGTTTCAAGCGGGAGATGCTCTCCATGCTCCCCAGTCTTCGCGCCTTCGCCATGTCACTCTGTGGGCAGCATGACCGCGCCGACGATCTGGTACAAGACACGGTGATGAAAGCCTGGTCCAAGCAGGAAAGCTTTGAACTGGGCACCAATATGCGGGCCTGGCTCTTTACCATCCTGCGCAACGAATTCTATAGCCAGATGCGCAAAAGCGGGCGAGAAGTGCAAGACAGTGAAGGCACCTTCACTGAAAGCCTCAGCACACAACCGGCCCAGCACGGGCAGATGGACCTTCAGGATTTCCGCAAGGCGCTTGCCAAATTGCCAGACAATCAACGTGAAGCGATCGTTTTGGTTGGCGCTTCGGGCATGTCTTATGAAGAAGCCGCAGAAATTTGCAATTGCAAGGTTGGCACCATCAAAAGCCGCGTCAACAGGGCAAGAGCTCATCTGCAAGAGCTGTTGTCGCTGGATGAAGATGGTACGTACCATCCAGACAGCTCGGCAGCCTCGGTTGTCTCCCAAGCCTTTGTTGGCTGAGCAAAGCCCTCTGACCCAAATAATTTAAATTTACTCCTAGACTTCTATGTCACCCGATGCGCTTTTGAGTGCATCGGGTTTTTCTTATTGTCCTTCGGCTTTGACATCTTGCATATCGCCCAGCCAGACTAATTTTTTACTTCAACTTTTACACCACCGGTAAAGAAAAACTCCTTCACCGCTCTGTCAGAACGGGAAAGGAGTGAAGTGAGTTGGCTCAGCTTTGCTCTTGTTGATCAATCGCTGATAATTGCCCGCAGCATCCAGAGCGCTTTCTCATGGAAGGTGAGCCGTGCAGTCAGCATGTCTTCGGTAACCAGATCGCCTGCATTGCCAGCTGCTTCGCCGGCGCGGCGCATTGTTCGGACCAGCTCTTCATGCATGGCGATAAGATCTTCGACCATATCCTGCGCCTTGAGATCAGACACCTCGCCACGTTCTGGCATGAAGTTACCGAAGTTTGCACCCTTGACCGGAGCCAAGGCGTCCAGGGCACGAATACGCTCTGCGATTTCATCAGCGGCCGCGAACAGGTCGTTGTAATGCTCTTCCGTCAGTTCGTGGAGCGATTTGAACAAAGGCCCGACAACGTTCCAGTGGTAGATATGACTAACCACGGTCAGCTTGTAGGTCGCACCAAGAATATCAGACAGCGCTTCGGCCATATCCTTGCGGTAGGTTGCATCCAAGCCGTTGTTGATCTTGGATTCGCTTGGAGCAGTTTGCAATACAGCATGTACAGTCATGGTAGAGATCCTTTCTAAATTCGTTTCAATATCGGAAATTGGGTGGCTTGGAGTCGTGCATCCAATAGCGTCGACCATAGGGTTACTCTCCCTCTGGCACGCCAGATCACTCATGCCTCATGGCCAAGGTTCTAGCGCTTGGCATCACGCTTGCGAGAAACGTAACCGGCAGCCGTTATGCCGAAACCCAGCGCCATCATCAGCAATGGAGAGGCACTGACAATCTTCAGCACGGCCTGCATCGTCGCAAGATCTGTGCTCGACGCGGCCCGAGCGGCGGCTTTTACCCGCGCTCTTTGACAACGCCGACGAGCAAGCAGGTAAAGAACAATCGCACTGGCTAAAAATGCCAGCGCAGCCAGTATGATCGACGCCTCCAATGCGCCCAGATAGCGCTCCAGCGCAATGAACGAGGCCAGAAGCCCAAAGACTGAGCCGACGAGGCCTGCAAGGAAGGCTACTACAAAGAGCAGTCCGTCCTCAAGGCTGTCTTCAAGCTCTCGCTTGATTCCCGGGCCAGCCAGTTGGGCCAAAATGGAGACAAGGGCGCCCATGGTTTATTTACGCACCATCAAGGCGGCCAGAAAACCGACACCTGCAGCAAGGCCAACAGCGGCAAGCGGCTTCTTGCGAATTTCCAGCATCATGCGCGCTTCTGCACGACCTGCGTCTTCGCTGAGCTCGGACACTTTTTCCTGAGCCTTGGCAACGGCGGTTTTGGCAACGCCTCGAGCCCGCTCCTGCAGATTGATGACATCATCGGATCCACGTTTTGACAACAGATCAGTAATGCTTGCGATGTCGGAACGCAGCTCTTCGATCTGTTTGTTCAGGTCTGCATCAACGGTGGTTTCGCTTTTGTTATTGGCAGTAGCCATAGCGTAATCTCCTTTTGTTTCGTATTCGTCAGACACCAAACCAATGTTTGCAAACCGGGCTTTGTTCCTGATTTTATTGAATATTTATATTTTTAATTTTCTGGAACCTTTATGCGTTCCATGCGTTGGAATAATGAATCGCTCGCGGGGCGCGTGCTGTTTCTCTCAGACCAGAAGCCACCAAAGTGATTTGGAAACACAACGACATGCGCGTTGGAAAACAAAATTCGAGAAACAAGGTCATTTGCTGTCTTGGGGCCTAAGTTGAAATGATCAATTTTGAAATCATGCACAAAGATTTGCTTGCGTTGGTGCAGGATGAAAGACGACTTCGGGCCGTTGAGATGGCTTGTGGTCTGGGTGTCATGCCAGACACGGACTTCGACACGATCATCGACATGATCAGAATGCAAACTGGCGCGGACACGGCCTTCATTGCAATTGTCAAACAGAACGAAGTTCTCTATCAGGCCTGCTCATCGGACGAAGCTCTACAAACCGATTTCACCGATGAAGTTGCGGTTTCCTGTCTTATGGAACGGGATGGCTGGGCTCTCGAACCTTTGCCAGAAAAACTCACAAAAGCCGGTTATGCTGGTCATGTTTGGGGCATTCCGATTATGGTTTCAGACCATGCGATTGGTAGTCTCTGCCTCATGGATGAAAGCGGTCGGGCAGACGGATGGGCCGTTCTTGATGATGACCTGTTGGAACGATCTGCACGCCTTATCGCTTCCATGTTCGAGTTGAAGCAAACCGCCCGCACGCGAACCATGTCCGAATTCGACCTGTCTCTGGCCAATGTGCGCTATGCGTTGGCGTTGAAGGCGGGGCAAGTAGCGACTTGGAGCTGGGATCAGGACGAACAGGTAATCGAGTGCGACCCGCTCATGCGCAAGATGCTTGGCCTCCAGGACGTGGGAACGGTGACCGGCTCGCGTCTCTTTCGACAGATTGACCATGACGATCTGGTTCGCATTCGCAGTGAAGTCGATCAAGTCTACGGATCAGATGAGGATGTCACGGTCGAGTTTCGCGTAAAAAACACTGGCTGTTATGTCCTGGCGTTGGGTCATGTGTTCGAACGCGATGCTCAAGGCAAACCCAAGAAGATCCTTGGTGTGGCGATTGACCTTACAGATAGCAAACGCAGCGAAGAAAAAACACGCCTGTTGCTGCGCGAGGTGAACCATCGGGTCAAGAATATGCTGGCGATCCTGCAATCTCTTGCCAGTCAGACGCTGCGCCACGCCCAATCACCAGAGCGCTTCACCCGCGCCTTTTCGGGGCGTTTGTCAGCGCTCGCCACATCTCACAGTCTTCTGTCGGATCAGGAATGGGAAGACATTGATCTGGTGAGCCTCATTCAAACACAGGTCAAGCCCTACGCCAGTCATTATGCCGAGCAGGTCACAATCGAAGCCAAACCCATCGCAATCAATGCCGATGCGGCAATCGCTCTGGGGCTCGTCATTCACGAGCTGGCGACAAACGCCATGCAATATGGAGCTCTTTCACGCAGGGAAGGCAAAATCGACATTGCCATTAAACAGATCGACGGGGAGAGAGGACACAAGATGCTCTCCATTCTCTGGAATGAAACCGGAGGCCCTGCTCTCAGTGAACAGAGGCGCAACGGATTTGGCTCCATTCTGATAGAGAATAGCCTGAACAAGGTTATCGGCAGCAAGGTAAATATCAACTACAGAAAATCTGGGATTTCTGCCAAAATCGAAATGCCGATATAGTATATTTTCAACATGTCAATTTATATTTCTTAAAAATTTCGGAACAATTCATATTCGCGCTCGTTTTCCTCGTACAAGCCGAGAGAAAATGAAACTAAACTTGATTATACTTCATTTTCTCTCATGTAACGATAAAATTTACGAGGAGAGGAATAATGAATTACAAGCTCATTGCCACAACTGCTTTGGTTGCAAGTCTGTCTACCAGTGCATTTGCCATGGACAACATGCAAAAGCCAACAGACATGAACAAGGCATCTGGCAGCCCGCACATTGAATCGAGTGCGCCTGACAGTGAACTTGAAAAAGGCAAAGCCATGCTGTTCAGCGTGTTCTCCAAGATCGTATCACCGGGAGCAACCCACAACCAGAACGGCTATTTGACAGCTACGCCAGACCAGATGCTGGCAAGCGATCTGATTGGTAAAACAGTCTACTCTTCCGTCAAAGATGTTGACGGCGTACGCACCATCATCGGCGACATTAATGACATCGTGCTCAATGACAGTGGCTCGGTAGAAGCTGCAGTCATCGGCGTTGGTGGCGTTGTCGGCATCGGTGAAAAAGACATTGCGGTTGACTTCAACCGCCTGCAGTGGATGACCTGGGATAAGGAACGCCATCTCGTTATGGCTTCAACCATTACAGAGCTGGAACAGGCGCCGGAATTCAACCGCGAAGGCGTAACGACCATGGCTAATGCCGACCTGCTGATCATTGATCAGAACAAGCTGAGCACAGACCAGCTGATCGGAACCTCGGTCTATGGTGAACAGCTGAATGAAATCGGCAAGGTCAGCGACGTCATTCTCGACTCCAAGAAACAGGTTGAGGCCTATATCGTTGATGTGGGGGGCTTCCTTGGCATCAATGCCAAGCCTGTAGAATTGGATGCAGACAAGCTCAATGTCTATGCTGGTGCAGAAGGCGCGTTGCATGTCTACACGCCATTTACCCAGAAGCAGCTGGAAAGCATGCCTGCCTACGAAGAAGAGAATGAGCAGATCAGCTTTCTGAAATAATCCCGGAGAGGAAACACCCGGCGGGGAATGGGTGGCCAGACAAAACAAGCAGGCCACCCCGAACTATGGTTACGTCACAAACGCTCTCTCAATGTGATGTGCAACAGAAAGGCATCGTGCACTAACCGCACGGTGCCTTTCTTGCATTTTCACTCTTCGAGCTTATTCTGTCTTCGCGTCTAAAGACCCGCTTCGGTCAGCTTTGCCATGTCATCGTCGCCAAGATCCAGCTCGACGGCTCGAACAAAGCTCTCGATCTGACTGATGCTTGTGGCGCTGGCAATCGGGGCTGTCACCCCTTCGCTTCTAATGATCCAGGCGAGCGCAATCTCGGCCAATTTGGCGTAGTGACTGGCAGCAACCTCATCAAGCACCTTCAACACATGCACGCCCTTTTCGTTATAAAACCGCTTGGCCATGTCGCCCCGTTTCGGGCCTTTGAAATCTTCTTCCTTGCGGTATTTTCCGGTCAGAAAGCCAGAAGCAAGGCTGAAATAGGTCACGACCCCAATATTTTTGTCGACACAAAATTCTTTTAGCGGCGCTGAGAATTTCTCGCGGGAATTGAGGTTAAATTCCGGCTGAAGCACCTGATAGAAAGGAAGGTCTCCCTTCTTTGAGGCTTCAAGCGCACCGGTCATGAGGGCAAGATCATAGTTGGAGGCACCAATGGAGCGGATCTTTCCAGCCTTGAGCAGCTTGTCATAGGCACCAAGCGTATCCTCGTGGGTGGCATCAGGATCGGGCCAGTGCGAAAAATAAAGATCAATATAGTCGATGCCAAGGCGTGAGAGAGAGTCCTCAACCGCCTTCAGAATCCACTCGGACTTAAGGCCCTTGTGCCCCGGAACACCCATGTCCGAGCCCACTTTCGTGAAGAGCTTTACCTTGTCACGCATGCCCGGACGAGCCTTGAACCACTTGCCCAGGATGGTTTCGGATTCGCCACCCTTGTTTCCCTCTGCCCAGCGGGAGTAGGCATCGGCGGTGTCTATCGTATCAAAGCCGTGATCGATGAAGGCATCCAGTATCCGAAAGCTTTCCTGTTCATCAAGGGTCCAGCCGAAAACATTTCCGCCAAACACGATCGGGGCGATTTCAAAGCCGGTATTTCCGAGTGCTTTCTTTTCCATGTGACAGTCTCTCCTGGGATTGGGGATCAGACGGCCTCATCGTGACCTGATGAAAAGGGAAATGCATGGCCAAATGAGCCGCCGGGGTTGGTCTTGATTGTGAAATGGGCGGGAAATTGAGGCAAGAGCGTTGTCCTGTTTTGTATCCTGTTGGCCATTTTCTGCACCGGAAATTCTGAAAGCTGAAGGCGCTGCCATGCGGCTAGACAAAACCTTCCCTAAATCCCGTTAATAATGCCGAGAGTGGATGTGCTTTGCTATTTTTCAGGGAACTTTATGGCAGCCATTACGTTGGTTTTTTGTAAGACGGACACACTCTCTTTTAGAGTTGTGATCCTGGACTTTTCAAAGCGAACCGCTCTTTCGCTTCTCTGTCTTGCACCATCGTGACCTGCCCTCCCAAATCAGGGTTACGCTTTTCAGTTCAGTTTTCTGGTGTGGTTCAGATCGAAGCGCATGTGGAGCACCAAACAGCATATTGAGAGGATAACAAATGGATATTCTACCCGATCGATACTCCTCGGGGCCATTGCTGCTCATTCTTGGAGCGGCTGCCGGGCTGGTTATCTCGATCTATTACTTCATCACACCGCTCACTGGCGTTAACGATACGATCGGTGCCGGACTGGTCATCTTTTCAACCGCGATCATGCTCATCGCAGCCCTCATTCATCCGATCCTGCCATCAGGCATGTTCCGGGCGACCGTCAAATTCCTCATCCTTGTTGATGCGGTTTGCACCATCGCTGCGGGTTATTTCCTGCATGAATGGTTCCTGATCGCCTTCATGGTCGTAGCGCTCGGCGGCGCAATCATCGATACGGTCTCAGGCATCTCCTCGGGAACTGGCTCGCCCAAATCAAACCTGAAAACACAGGGAGCGGCGGCATGAAATATCTCACAGGGCTATTGTTATGCAGCACTCTTGGCTTTGCCGTAAGCGGAACCTCAGGGTTCGCACAGGAAGCGGCAGGCAATGCTGGCGGCGATGCTTCAGCCCACAGGGGCTATGTTGTACCGGCACCCATAGAAGATATTGACAAAGCGGTGGTGTCACCCATTCTCAACCACACCCCACGACAACGCAAGGGCATCCCGCTTGTCCCCAAAGAGGCCACATGGGACAGCTTCCATGGGCAGCTGAACGCGCAGAAATATTCCCCCCTTGACCAGATCAACACCAGAAACGTGGGCAAGCTTGAGAAGGTTTGGGAAATTCATACCGGCGACGTTTCCGATGGTAGCGGTGACAAACCAGCTACCGTCTGGTCGGCAACGCCGATTTTCGCCAATGACACGCTCTATATCGGCACGCCCTTCTATCGCATTCTGGCGCTTGATCCTGCCACAGGCAAAGAGAAATGGTCGTTCGATACCAAGTCGCGACTGGAAGCGCTGACGCAGCCTGCGCTCAAGAACCGCGGCGTTGCCTATTGGCAGGCTGAAAACCCGATTGCCGGTGAACCTTGCCAGAAAATCGTTTATATCGGCACCATGGATGCCCGCCTGTTTGCGGTTGATGCGGACAGCGGCAAGGCATGCGAGGCATTTGGCGACCATGGCGCTCTGGATGTCAATCAGTGGAACACACGGCCTGATCGCTTTCCGCTTTCGCTCTTGCAGCCACCGACCGTGGCAGGCAACCATCTGATCATGGGGTGGGCAGGCAAGGACTGGGAATTCTCCGAGGCCCCTCCGGGAGCTGTCTTCTCGGTTGATCCGCAAACCGGCGATTTGCAGTGGGCCTTTAACACCATCCCTGAAAATATTCGCCGCCAGACCGGCACCGCCAACGTATGGACGGCCATGTCTGTCGACAAGGATCTTGGTCTGGTCTATTTGCCGGTTGCCTCGCCTTCACCCAACTATTGGGGCGGCAACCGCAAGCAACAGATCCCTTATGCCACATCGACAACGGCACTGGATCTGGAAACCGGCAAGGTCGTCTGGTCGCGCCAGTGGGTGCATCATGATATCTGGGATTATGACATTAACTCGGCCCCGACCCTGATGGACATCACCGTTGACGGCAAAAAGATACCCGCGCTCATTCAGGCAACAAAAATGGGGTTTCTGTTTGTGGTCAACCGCGAGACGGGCGAAGACGTCTGGCCGATCGAGGAACGCCCGGTTCCGCAAGGAGACGGCACAGTCGAGGGCGAGGTTTATGCTCCGACCCAGCCATTCCCGACCAAGCCAGCCCCGCTTCTGGACCAGTCAAAAAAACCTCAGGTCTGGAAGATCGCCGATATCGTTGGAGGTGGCTCCTGTTCGGCTCTATTCGACAAACTCAGCTATGAGGGCATGTATAGCCAACCGACCACCAAGGGCGAAGGTGTGTTGACCTATCCTGATAGCGCCGGTGGCGTACAATGGGGCGGTGTAGCCTTTGATCCGGAAAGCCAGACGGCCATCGTCAACACCTCCCATATCGTGCAGTATATCAAGCTCTATGCGCGCGAGCAGTATGACAAGATCAACAGTGACTCGGGCAATGAAAATGGCTTTTATCCGCAGAAGGGCGCGCCTTACGGCATGAGCCTGCTGAACGCCATGAACTGGCTGGGCATGCCTTGTTGGAAACCTCCGTTCGGAGAATTGGTCGCGCTCGACATGCATACTGGTGATGTGAAATGGCGCAAACCGATCGGTTCGTCCCAGCGCTATGGTTTCTTCATGCCCGAAAGCATGGGCTCGCCAACAATCGGCGGTCCAGCGGTTACCAAGGGCGGTCTGGTATTTATCGGCGCCACCATGGATGCCAAGGCCCGCGCCTATGATCTCAAAACCGGCAAGGTCTTGTGGTCGGACCAGATGCAGGCTCCGGTCGTAGCCAACCCTGCTGTCTATGAATATAAAGGCAAGGAATATGTTGCCTTCGTTTCTGGCGGCAACTCCATTCTGAAACCTGCCGTAGGCGATCAGGTCGCGGTCTATGCCCTGCCTGATTGACAGGATTTGAACAAAGCTAAGAAAAGGGCACCAATTGTTACGATTGGCGCCCTTTTCTATGCCCAGCCTACGCCCATAGCTCGCCAATCCTCTTTCCGCTTTTCTTTTCCCTGACCGAAAGTTTTTCTCTCTGCTTGGCTTTCCAGGCCATTTAACTCTCAGACATCCTAGCTCTGGTCTTGCCCTTCCCTTCTCATTTTCTCCTCCTCTAGCTGCGTCCCAAACCAGAGCGCGGCAGCTCATAGGTCTGTCTCTCTGTGTCTGGTGGTGTAAAGGGGGTAGATCTTGGCTCAAGACTGGAAAGAGGCAAAGAAAAAGCCGGGCTTAAGCCCGGCTTTTCATCCTCATCAATAACGCAAGCTTTAAGCCTTGGTCTCACTCAGCCTATGGCAGAGTGAAAAGTGCGGCGGCGTTGGCTCGCCTTGTGAGCGGAGAATTCAGCTTCCAACTGATCGCCCCAGGCTTTTATATCGCGACGGTTCACGGCATCACGCAGCAACTTCATGCGTGTGCGGCGTTCTTCTTCAGGCATATTCAACGCTGTCAGGATCGCTTCGTCCATAGAACGGTGCGAGAACGGGTTGGCTATGACGGCGGACCCCATTTCAACGGCAGCACCGGCAAATTCCGACAGAACCAAAACGCCATCGCCATCACTGCGGGAGGCTACATATTCCTTGGCAACAAGGTTCATGCCATCGACAAGTGGCGTGATCCATGCCACATCGGCGGCACGATAATAAGCAACCAGATCGGAGAACGGAATGGCGCGGGAAATGAGGGTCACCGGCTGCCAATCGAGTGTACCAAAGCGGCCATTGATGCGACCGGCGGCCGCTTCGATATCATTCTGGATTTCCCCATAAGCACTCATGTTTCGGTTGGCACTGACAGAGACATGCATCAGGCGCACCTTGCCGATCAGCTCCTTGTTGCTATCAAGCAGACGTTCGAAACTATCCAGCTGCTCGACACCGCCCTTGGTATAGTCGGTTCGGCCAACCGAGAGGATAAGCTTTGTATCACCCATCTCTTCCATGATTTGATTGGCGCGGCTCACGTTGCGCGGATCGTTGACGCATTCCGAGATATAATCAACATCGACGCCAACAGGGGCAACAGAAATCCCGATCTCACGCCCTTCCCAGCCAAGCAAGGTTGGAACACGACGCTCGGTCAGAGCCGTTCCTTCAAAGATCATGTCTTCGCTGACCAGTTCGCGGCGCAACACGTCAACGTCCAGAAGGCTGCTTGCCGCGGAGACGAAGTTTGCGGCGTAGCGAGGAATATGGAACCCGACCACATCACATTGTAGCAGGCTCTCGATGATCTCCTTGCGCCATGGCAGAATATTGAACATATCTGCAGACGGGAACGGGGTGTGATGGAAAAAGGCAATGCGTACATCGGGGCGCATCTTGCGCAGATAGCCCGGCACCAGCCAGAGGTTATAATCATGCACCCAGATCATCGCCCCTTCGGCTGCCTCAGCGGCTGCGGCTTCGGCAAAGGCCCAGTTCACCTCACGAAAGTTTGGCCAATCCACCGGATCATAATTATAGCGCTCACGAAAACCGTGAAGGATTGGCCAGAAGGCCTCCTTGGAGGTAACGTGGTAGAATTGTTTCACCTGATGGGCTGAGAGCGGCAACCGAGAAACCGAATATTTGCCGTGATCATCTTCCACTTCGATGACCTGTTCGAAATCCGGATTGGCGGGATCTTCTGCCAGTTTCCATGCCACCCAGGAACCATGGTCTACAGCTCCAAAGAAGCTCTTCAGGGTCGGCACAATTCCGTTCGGGCTTTTATTCTCCCGAAGCTCGGTCTTTCCGTTAACTTCAACTTCTTCATACGGTTGGCGATGATAAACAATGACAAGATCAGAAGACATGGGTCTAGCTCTAGTTCCTTTTGTTTGAATTGAGAAATTTGCTTTGATAATTCGTGAGTTGGCACAAGCCATTGCCGGCTCAGACCTTCAGGGTCATCGCCGGATGCATGCCGAGTGAACGGATGGCCTCTGCAATGCCCGCAGCACCGATGGCCTCAGCAACATGGACATGGTCGAGAAAACGTACCTTCTCCAAAAGCGGCTCTTCAGCCCCTCCAACAGCAACAGCCGGGACGCCACATTGCAGCATCGAGAGATCGTTGAGCGTATCTCCGGCGGCGAGCACGCGACTGGCATCAAGACCAAGATGGTCAATCAGCTTGAGCAGCGAAGGCCCTTTGGAAAAGCCCTTGGGTAATACGTCGAAAAATCTGTCGGCAGAGATGATCCAATCCAGCCCCATGGCATCAATGATGGAGCAGGCGGACGCATCAAAAAGCTTGGCATCCATGTCGTAGCTGACACGATAGCGGAAAGGCGTTGGCTGCAGGGTCAGGCCCTCAATATCGGCCAGAGCATCGCGCACCCGCTCGCCACTATCATTCCATGCACTGGCAATGTCATGTTCCAGCGCAGGAATAGGCTCGACATTCCCTTCGGCAGTGACCTTGGCGATGGTCGTGCCGATGTCGCCAACAACATATTCCGGACGCGGGACGCCTTGGCTTGATGTCAGTTCAACGATGAATTCCGGGTCGCGACCAGTGACGAAAACAAGGCCGACGCTATCGCGATTGGCTTCGATCCAGTCATAAAGGGCCTTGCGATCTTCATCACTTCCGCCAAGGAAAGTGCCGTCCAGATCGGTTGCCAGAACAAAGCGTTTTTGGGCGATGTCCACCTTAATGTCTACTGTCATGTTGTTCATTTTGGCTCCAATGAATTGGTGAAATATCTTCGTTGCGATCAAGAGGCCTATTCAGCCGCACTTGCAAGGATTTCTTGCTCTTGCTGGCGTGCTGGATGGGAATAGGAAAGGTCCATGGCGCTCGGTTCAGCCTCAATGGGGCGCGACCACAACGCGGCAAAGGTCTCTTCGATATTGGCACCGTCATAAAGAATGCTGCGGACCGCTTCACAGATTGGCATGGTCACGCCCAGTCTGCGTGCAAGGTCGGTAATGGAGCGGGCATTTGCCTCCCCTTCCACGACCATATGGTGACCGTCAAAACAGTCCTGCCTTGCGATCCCCTGCCCCAATTGCAGCCCGAGAGACATATTGCGCGAGGTGGGCGACGAGCAGGTTAGCGTGAGGTCTCCGACACCAGATAATCCTGCAACGGTTTCTCGTCGTCCACCAAGCTTTTCGGCCAACTGCATCATTTCGTCGATACCGCGCGTGATGAGCGCTGCGCGGGTGTTCTCGGCAAATCCAACGCCCTGCATCATGCCGCAGGCGATGGCGACCACATTCTTGACCGCGCCACCGATCTCGACACCCACCAGATCATCGGACACATAAGAACGAAACGCTTCGGTGCTGAGTGTCATGGCAAAGCGCACAGCCGGGCTTTCTTCTGGCGTTAGGCGGTCGGCATAACTGAAAGGAAAGGCCGAAACGACAGCGGTTGGATGGCCAATTGCGGTTTCTCGGGCGAAGGTCGGGCCTGACATGACCCCAACCGGATGCCCCACAAGCTCGGCTTCGGCAACCTGGGTCATCAAAAGGCCCGTATCGGCTTCAATGCCCTTGGCACATACGGCAACCGGTACGCCGCTGGCTATGTATTTTGCAACCTCGGCCGAGACTGCGCGAATGGCGCGAGAAGGCACGACAATCATTACCGCGTCAGCATAGGCCAGAGCGGCGCGCATATTCGTTGTCGCTTTGAGATTATGCGGCAATGCGCAGTCTGGCAAAAACACCGAATTGGCATGCTTCTCATTGACTTCATTGACCACGCCTTCAGAACGCCCCCACAGGATGGTGCTTATGCCCGCTCGCGCAGCGGTGGTCGCCAGCGCAGTGCCCCATGATCCAGCGCCGATAACGGCGAGCCTGGAAAATGGATGGGCATGGTTTTTGTTACAATCGGGTTGCGAAACTTCCGGATCGGTTTCTGAAACAGGCGTTTCTGGTGTAGACACCGGAGAGGGCCTCTCCTCTTTTGGCGGAGTAAACTGGGAGAGTTGCACCCGTCTTCCCCCCATCTGCCAGCCTCCGAACAAGGCATCCCAAAGGGTTCGAACTGCAAAACCATCTCGCACTGTATGTCTCCTTGAAACAATCATCATATGTTGCAAATATGCTCGTAAGTTCAGCTTTGATAACGTCAATAGGCCGCAGCACCTGAGGGCTGGGAGCCTTCAAATTAAGTCTTTGCGCTACACGACGGAAAAACAAAATGGCTTTAATCAAGACAATCGCCACATTGACCATCAATGGTAACGCTCCAATGACACAACGCATAAGGAAGGAATTAGTTTCAAAAATTTTTGAATAAATTTTTCAGGCTGGCTTTCTGACAAATCAAATATCACTTACTAATGAAAAAATTAAAATATATCATAAATTAATATATGTCAATTTTAAACATACACATAAAAATTATAAATAATATATTATTTTTACTATATTTTATATTTTAATCTTATATTGATTTCTTTATTTTTCAAAAATTCAATAAATCTATACTTCAAATAAACTAATAAAATTTTTCTCAATAATCTCCTTTAGGCAGTATCAACAAAGACTAGCCAAAGCAATAAACCGCAGCCGGTTTTTACACCAACTGCGGTTTTCCATGCCAAGATTCGGGTGCTGACGGGAGCCAAATCAGCCCGTAGCCCTACAGGCTATTCAATCAGGATGGCTCGAAAATCATTCACATTCGTCATGGTCGGTCCGGTAATGACACTGTCTCCCAACACTTCGAAAAATCCATGACCGTTGTTGTTGGCCAACTGCTGACTAGGGTTCATACCAAGCGCAAACGCTCGCCTGATTGTATCGGGCTCAATGATCGCCCCTGCAATCTCTTCCACACCATCAACCCCGTCCGTATCACCCGCCAGCGCATACACGCCATCAAGGCCGTTGAGCGCAACCGCCAGCGAGAGCAAGAACTCGACATTTCGCCCGCCGCGCCCATCGCCCCTCAAGGTGACTGTGGTCTCTCCACCAGAGAGCAGAAGGCACGGCTTATTAAGCGGTTGGTCTTTAAGAGATATTTGTCGCACAATCCCGGCCATCACTTTACCGACGTCTCTGGCTTCGCCCTCCAGACTATCGCCGAGAATATAGGGGGTGACGCAAGCCTTCCGCGCAACGTCTGCTGCAGCTTCCAGAGCCAGTTGCGGCGCAGCCACAATGTGGTGGCTATTGCGCGCAAGACGCTCATCACCTGGCTTGATGCTTTCGCACCTGTCATCGGCCAGCAGCTTCATGACGCTTGCAGGTAGATCCAACTTATAGCGCTCGACAATTTCCAGAGCATCGGCTCGTGTGGTCAAATCGGCTACGGTTGGTCCGGAGGCGATATCCATAGGATTGTCGCCCGGCACATCGGAAATCATCAGGGTTGTCAGTTTGGCCGGATAGCATTGCGCCGCCAGACGTCCCCCCTTGACCGCAGACAAATGACGCCTGAGGCAGTTCATTTCGGTGATCGTCGCCCCTGAGGCAAGCAATGCCTTGTTCACCGCCTGTTTGTCTTCCAAGGCGATACCATCAAGGGGCAGAGATAAAAGAGCCGAGCCCCCACCCGAGATCAGGCAAAGAACCTCATCGTCTTCGCCAAGATCTTTCACATAATCCATTATGCGTCGGGCGGCCAATTGACTGTTGGCATCAGGCACCGGATGGGCCGCCTCGACAATCTCGATATGCTTGCATGGCACGGAATAGCCATAGCGCGTAACCACCAGACCTTCCAGCGGTCCATCCCAATGATCTTCCACCGCGCGTGCCATGGCTGCGCTGGCCTTGCCCGCCCCGATGACGACAAAGCGTCCACGGGGCGGTTGCTGCGGGAGGAACAACTCGACGCAACGGGAGGGCTGGGCAGACTCAATGGCCGCATCAAAGAGGGACCGCAAGAAAAATCTGGCGTCACGCATCAGGCTACCGTGTGGTTTGCAAGCATTTCGAGGGCCTTGACCATGGCAGAGTGATCCCATGCCTTGCCGCCATTGGCCGCACAGGCATTGAACAGCTCCTGAGCGGTTGCCGTATTTGGCAGGCTGATGCCCATGGCTTTGGCGTTGGAAAGAGCCAGATTGAGATCTTTCTGGTGCAATTCGATGCGGAAGCCCGGATCAAAGGTGCGTTTGATCATGCGTTCACCATGGATCTCAAGGATCTTGGACGAAGCAAAGCCACCCATCAGTGCTTCACGCACCTTGGCAGGATCGGCACCGGCCTTGGACGCAAACAGAAGCGCTTCACTGACAGCTTCGATATTCAGAGCCACGATGATCTGGTTAGCCACCTTGCAGGTCTGACCATCACCATTGCCACCGACGAGGGTGATATTCTTGCCCATCAGATCGAACAGCGGCTTGGCTGTTGCAAAGCCCTTCTCGGAGCCGCCACACATGATGGTAAGAGAAGCTGCTTTGGCCCCCACCTCACCGCCAGAAACCGGAGCATCGACATATTCGCAACCCAAATCATTGATCTTTTTGGCGAATTCCTTGGTATCGACCGGAGAGATGGAGCTCATGTCGATTACGGTCTTGCCAGCAGAAATGCCTTCTGCCACGCCATTTTCCCCGAACAATACTGCTGCGACATGTGGGGTATCAGGCACCATGACGATAATGATGTCAGACTTCTCGGCGACTTCCTTGGAGGAAGCGGCCACTGTGGCCCCTTTCTGCTTCAGGCTTTCAGGAACACCCACAACATCAAAGGCAAGCACTTCATGGCCACCTTCCAGCAGATGCTCCGCCATTGGTGCGCCCATGATGCCCGTACCGATAAATCCTACTTTGCTCATAAGAAAAACTCCTTGTCTGGTGCGCCCGAAGGCGCCAGTTCAATTTGATTGATTATTGAGCGAGGCGTCTTCGCCTCGGGCTTACTTGAGCTCTGCCAATTTGGAGATTGCGGCTGCCCGCATAAGAGCAACTTCTGCACCCAACGCAACGAAGGTGTAGCCCCATTCCAGATAGCGCTTGGCATCCGCAGTAACCGGAGCCAGAGTACCGATCGGAATGCCTTTGGATTTACAGACATCGCAAAGATGCTTCATCATTTTCTGCACTTCTTCATGTGCAGAGTTGCCCAGATGGTTCATGCTGGCCGCCAGATCTGATGGACCGATAAAGACGCCGCCAAGATTCTTGACGTCACAAATCTGCTCGATGCGCTCAGCGGCACTGGCAGTTTCCACCTGAACCAGCGCACAAGCGCGCGCGTTGGCCGACTGGATATAGCCAGCTTCCGCGCCATAGGAACAGGACCGGTGCATGGTGGCCACGCCGCGCACGCCTTCTGGCGGATAGCGCATGGCGGCTACAGCCTCTTCCGCTTCTTTCTCGTCCTGAACATAAGGAAAGAGAATCGTGCGGAAACCGATATCCATGTAGCGCTTGATCAGAACAGGATCATTCCAGGTAGCCCGAACGACTGGCTCGCTCATACTCCCTCGGAGGGCCTGTAATTGCGGGATCAAAGTAGCCAGATCGTTCGGAGCATGCTCGGCATCGAGAACGAGCCAGTCATAGCCCACGGCCCCGATGGCTTCGGTCGCGATGTTACTGGTAAGCGCGAGCCACAAGCCAAGCTGTGTTTCGCCCTTCTTGATTGCTTCCATGAAGCGGTTTTCTGGTGGATTAATGAGATTCGTCATTTCGTTTCCTCCCCTTTATGCAGCCAGTCACTTTCCGAGACACAGCTCAAAAGAGCGCAAGCTCGCAATGCAGGCGGTTTTCGAACCGGCTTTGCAAAAGAGGGAAAAAGACAAACAGAGATCGGCGCAGCTTTCACCACAAGATCAACAGGCTTGTGAGGCCGAACCAAAATCGCGTGCAACTCCTCCCGAATCGCAAATGCGGCTCATCGTAATTTCAATATTCATCATATTAATTAATCTGATCTATTTTCAAGCAAAATCTCATATTTTGGGCCAACAAACGCAGCTTCACCGCATCATCCCTTAACTCATTCAAAATTATAGTGGAAATTTGTGGATATTGACCGTCTGGCGCGAGAAAAATACCCACACAATATGTTTCATTAAAATAATTAATCTGATTAATTTATTGCACCGATTGCACATATGTGCGAGTCTTTTCCTTGCAATTTTGCCTGCAAGGCGATCTAAAGACCATGAACATTCGGCGAAAGACCAATCTTGCCAAGACAAATGAGACTTTCATGCCTCTTGAAGACAGCAACATGATATCTGGCGGTTCGCTTAGTGACCGAACCGCAAGGCAAATCGAGCAAATCATTACAGAGCGTGGCTTGCAACCGGGAGATCGCCTGCCCACGGTGCAAGAGCTAAGCCAACGGCTCGGGGTTAGCCTGTCTGTCGTGCGCGAAGCAATCGCTTCGTTACGCGCAGGCGGTTCCATTCATACTCGGCAAGGAGCCGGCATCTTTGTTGCTGAGCCAAGTGCGGTTGATAATCGCGGTCTGTTTTTTGGAGATCTGTCGCAAATTTCGTCCATCGTCGAAATTCTGGAATTGCGTCTCGCCGTGGAAGTGGAAGCTGTCGCGCTGGCCGCCGAGCGCCATTCGATGGCTCAGGAATCGCGTATCTATGAAGCATTTCAAGAGATTGAACGCGCTATAAAGGACGGTGATACAGGAGAAAAGGAAGACTCCAATTTTCACATCGCTATTGCAGAAGCCACGAACAATCGCCGTTTTGCAGGCTTTCTGACCCAACTTGGCAATGCAATGATCCCGCGGAACAAACTTCGCCCTTTGCCAGCCTCTCGCGAAGAACATGTCGCGTTTCTATCTCAGCTACAGGATGAACATCGCATCATTCTGGACGCCATATCCAGAAGAGCCGCTGAGGATGCTCGCCTTGCCATGCGCAACCACCTTTCCCGGAGCCGGGATCGTTATCACAGCATGATCAAGGCCAAAACGACCTTGCGCTAGGTCGGGAAACAATCAAAATCAGTTTATCAGAAGCGATAAAGATCTTGCAAATCAAGCTTTTTCAGATCCTCTATGGATGGCTCACTGCCCATCTCAACAGCATTGGCCACGCGAGAGGCGGCTGGCAGGCAGGTAATGAAAAGACGGGTGGCGTCGAATAACTCGTGGAACATGGACTATCTCCAACTCTACTTTATACTTTAGTAGAAAATAGTCCCAACCGGACCCTCGTGAAAAGACCTAGTCTGCCACAGCAACCATGCAATAAGCGCATAACAAAATATGCACCGCACCCAACAGCGCATGATACAGCAAGATATTGATTGCACGGAATTTCAGCCCACACGGCCGGAACAGTCAGGCGGTTGCACGTTCGATGATCTCGAAGCCAACATCCAGCACAGGATGCTCAACGGGCTGTTCAGACAGGCGCGATAGCAAGGCACTCGCAGCCTCTCGGCCCATTGTCGCCCGGTCGATCCGCACCGTTGAGAGCGCCGGATAGGTATAGGCTGCAAAATTCTGATCCCCGAAACCGACAATGGCGATGTCGTCGGGAATGGACAGACCTCGCGCCTGCACTTCAGTCAGCACACCATGCGCCAGAGTGTCAGAACTGCAAAAAACAAGAGAGCCCCGCAACCCCTCATCCAGCAGCTTTGCCACGCCTTGCCGACCCAAATGCAAATTGGAAATCCCCGGCACAATGCTGGTCGGCACATCCGTTATGCCCTTCTCGGCCAGAGCCTTGAGAAAGCTTTCATTGCGGATGATGGCGCGCCGGTCTTCAGCCGAAACAATGGCGAATTTTCGATAGCCCTTGTCATAGAAATAGTTGGCCGTTTTCTTTCCAACGCTCTGTTGAGAGAAGCCCACGACAATATCCAGTGGCGTGGGTGTAACGTCCCAGGTTTCTACAATGGGAATATTGGCTGCCAGCAACTGGCGGCGGCAATTGTTGGAATGATGAATGCCGGTAAGGAAGATGCCGTCCGGGCGACGGCTAAGAATGGCGGTAACCAGCTGTTCCTCTTCCTCAAGGGAATAACCAACCTCGCCCTGCAGAACCTGATAGCCAGCCTCTTTCATGGGTTTGGCAAAATGCTGCACGGTTTCTGCATAAACGATATTGACCAGACTGGGCACAATTACGGCCACCAGCTTGCTCTTGTTGGAGGCAAGCCCCCCGGCTAGCATGTTGGGAACATAGCCGGTTTGTTCGATAATGGCATTGATCCGGTCGAGGGTCTTTTTAGCCACCTTGTCTGGATAGTTGAGGGCACGAGATACGGTGGTTGGCGCTACGCCTGAAAGCTTGGCGACACTTTCCAAGGTTACGCGCTGCGAGCCTTGCCGCACTTTTCTTGTTTCGCCGGTAATCAGTTGCTCGTCAGAACTTTCTGCCACGTACCCTTATCCTTCATTGCGAAACCTTGCCGGGTAGCCTTTTCAAAGTCGGCAGATCGGCACCGCATAATCTCATGTTATCGGAGCGGGATTAAACAGTACAAGATCATTTGTGATGCCCAGTTTATCGGCTGCGGTTTTGCAACGCCCGCTCGCCACATCCAAAATAAGCTTGAACAGCTCCCAGCCACCCTCTTCGACAGAAATCTCGCCAGTGGCAATCCGACCAGCATCGACATCCATGATATCAAACCAGCGCGAAGCCAACGTGCTGTTGGTCGCCACTTTGATGGTCGGCGTAGTCGGCAGATTATATGGGGTTCCGCGTCCCGTCGTAAATATGTGCAGGTTCATTCCGGCGGCCAGTTGCAGAGTTCCACACACAAAATCGCCTGCGGGCGTAGCTGCGAAAGTCAAACCCTTGCGTCTGAGACGTTCCCCCGGACCTATCACATCGACAATCGGGCTTGAACCGGACTTGGCAACAGAGCCGAGCGATTTTTCCACGATGCCAGAGAGACCGCCAGCCTTGTTGCCCGGTGTGGTATTGGCCGAGCGATCTGCGCCCCCCTTTGCCAGATAGGCATCATACCAGGCCATTTCTCGAACGAGCCCCTCCACCACATCGGCAGAGGCAGCACGAGGCGGAAGCAGATGAACAGAATCCCGAACCTCCGTTACCTCGGAGAACATGACGCTCCCCCCTGCCCGCACGATCAGGTCGGCGGCAGCGCCGAGCATTGGGTTCGCAGTAATGCCGGAGAAGGCATCACTGCCGCCACATTGCATGCCAACCACCAGATCGGCAACAGAGCAGGTTTCGCGCTGGCGATTGTTGAGCCGCTCCAAATGCAATTTTGCTTGCAGAAGAATGTCATCCACCATGGCAGAGAAGCCCTGCAGACCTTCGTCCTGCAAATACATTTGGCTGGCCTTGTCATCCCCTGCTGTCATGATCATTTCTGGCCGAAGTTTCTCACACCCAAGCGAGACGACCATCACTTCGCCACCAAAATTCGGATTAAGCGCTATATTCTTGATCGTACGAATGGGGATATAGGCATCCGTCGCATTGATGGCCACGCCGCAACCATAGGAATGGGTGAGAGCGACCACATCATCGACGTTGGGATATTGGGGCAACAACTCTTCGCGAATGCGCTTGATCGCATGTTCCACCACGCCCGCCACGCACTGCACGCTGATGGAAATGCCCAACAGGTTCCGAGTTCCGACGCTGCCATCTTCATTGCGATAGCCCTCGAAGGTGTAACCTTCCAGTGGCGGCAAGGATTCGGGAGGCCGAGCTGGCGCCTTCAGCGTCTCAAGATGAGGCGCTTCAGGCAGCGCGATCATGTGTTCATTGACCCAAGCGCCTTTCTCCAAATCCTGCAAGGCAAGGCCAATGGTCACGCCATAGCGGATCACCGCCCCACCTTCGGGAATATCGGCCAACGCCACTTTGTGGCCAAAGGGCACATCATCCTTGAGGATAGCCCCCGTATCCAATTCCGTTCCTGCGGGCAGCCCCCCGGCGGTCAGGACGATGGAAACATTGTCATCAGAATGAACCTTCAGGCTCGGAACAGAATTGGACATTGCCGCCTCTTGCTTACTTGTTGTTGCCGTTTTTCTTCTGCTTCACCATGCCATAAATCGAGAAGACGACTGATAGCAGAATGAAAACCCAAAGCACCATGGCAATCGGGCTTTTGGTAAAGAAAATTGTCAGAGTTCCAAAGGATTCGAGGCTCTTGACGAAATAAACCTCTGCCTGCTTGCCCAGAATGAAACCAATGATGAAGGGTGCCACTTCAAGGCCGACCTTCTGGCCCAAATATCCGAACAGTCCGAAGAATAGCAACGTCCAGACATCGAACATGATACCGAAGTTGATGGCATAGGCTCCCACCACGCACATCATGATGATGCCGGGATAAAGCAGATATTTCGGGATGGTGATGACCTTGACGATATAGCGAATGGCAAAGAACATCACGAGGAACATCACGAGGTTGGCGAATATAACAGCCACCATCATGGTATTCCAAGTATCGAGATTGTTGCCGATAAATAGCGGCCCCAACTGAATACCCTGCAAGGTGAAGGCTCCGATCAAGACGGCGGTCGTGGAATCTCCGGGGATACCAAGCGATAGCAGCGGAATGAGCGCACCACCGGTCAAGCCGTTGTTTGAAGATTCCGACGCTATGACACCTTCAGGCGCTCCCTTGCCCAGCTTTTCTGGATGTTTAGAGAAGTTTTTCTGCTGGGTATAAGCCAAAACTGACGCAGCACTGCCGCCAACCCCTGGGAGCATACCCACGAATGTTCCCAGGCTGCTGGACCGCAGCAAATTGACAAACTGCCCCTTGAAGACCGACAGGCTGAAAGGCGTGCCACCATTGAGGTCAAGCTTCTGGCCTTTGCCAATCTCTTCCCTGATACCTTTTTCGGCCTCTTGCAAAATAGTCCCCAAACCAAACAGCCCGATCAACACCGGCAACAGGGAAAAGCCGCTTTCCAGAAAAGGAACCATCGCATCAGTCATCAGGCGATATTCACCGTTGCCGCCAGAGGAGATGTCATAAGAGCCGATCAGGCTGAACCAGACACCGAGGACACCACTGAAGATGCCCAGCAAAAGATTGCGGGATAAAGAAGCGATGACAGTGAGAGCGAACAGAATGATCAGGAACTTCTCGACATAGGAGAATTTGATCGCAAAGTCGGCCAGATATGGCGCAAAGAGAAATAGAATGATCGCGCTGAACAGCCCGCCGAAAAGGGATGATGTTATGCCGGTTTTAAGGGCGCGCTCGCCCTCCCCTTTCTGGGTCATCGGATAGCCATCAAATGTCGTGGTTATCGAGGATGGCGTTCCGGGAATATTCAACAAGATGGCAGGAACAAGCCCGCCGGAAATACCACCGACATAAAGCCCCAGCAACAAGGCCAGACCGTTTGTCAGGTCCAGCGCATATGTCATGGGCAGACACACGGCCACAGCCATGGTTGCGGTCATACCGGGGATGGCGCCAAAGATGATTCCAACGACGACGCCGAAACCGATCAGAGCGAAGAACATGGGAGATAGGTAACTTAGAAATTCCATGATTCAGCCTATTGTTTCAGGGTCATGGCAGCGTGATGTTGAACATCTGCGCCAAAACATACCAGGCAACGGTTGGAGATATGATCGAACTGAGCGTGATGGTTATGAACTCACGACGCCCCGGTGCATGCACATACAAGGTCGAGAGCAAGAACATGAAGGGAATAGAGGTGAACAGGAAACCAAACCCGGTGTTTGGGAAAAAGTCACCAACTGTTTCCATCAGGGAAAAGTAAATGATCGTCAACACCAGCGATCCCAAGAGGCGCACCCAATCGACGGGCTTTCGCTGCTGCTTTTTATCCTTTGTCTTTTCACGCAGCTTGCGCAGAATGTCAGGCCCGCTGGTCAGCAAGATCAGGACTGCCAAAATCAGCAGGATCCAGTGAATGATGTTGGGGAAGAAAAGGTGTGATTGACTGAAGTCGATCGACACCTTGAAGAGTGAATTTCCATCTGCCATTTGGGTTTCTCCGAGAGGCCCCGGAAGCCGGACGAACTGGTCGTCCGGCCACAGGATGCGGATAGAGTGCGGAGAGTCAGACCCTGCCCCCACTTGGGCATTCAGGGTCTGATAGAGATCTCAAGATTAGTGGATGCTCTTGATGATCACTTCATATTTATCCATCTTGTCTTTCAGATAAGCGGCAGCTTCGGCAGATGGTTTGAAGTTTGGAATGAAGAAGGAATTCTTCTGAGTTTCCTGAATTTTCCCTTCAGCATAGATTTCACCCAAGGCCTTATCCAGAGCGTCGACGATCGCAGGATCCATCTTCTTGTTATAAAGGAAGAAGAATTCTTTATCGAAAGTGAAATCCTGTTTGCCATCGAGGGTGACAGAAACCTTTGGTGAGACAAAGTCGAGCAGATGCGCCTGAGTGGTGCTGCCCATGCCTTCAGGTTTGGTCTGTTTGATGGTTTCTTCGCGTGCGGTCAGCCAAACAAAACGCATGGCTTTCTGGTCTTCTGCGGGCAGTTGCGTATATTGTTCGTTGGCCTGAACAGAACCCTGAATGAGATCGGCCTGTCCATCAAACAGCAGCTGGTTTTTGTCCGACTGTGAGCCAGTATTTACCGCTACCAGATTGCCTTCCTTGCCAGGATAACGGAGCTTGATAGCGTTTTTCAGAGCTGAAAAGCCAATTTCGGAAACGCCGCCAGGCTGGATGGCTACACGGATCTTGGTATCATTTGCACAAGCCTGAATGATGTCTTCGATGGTTTTGTATGGAGATTTTTTAGGTACCAGATAGGCGTTGCCCGGATTGATCGCAACGGTTGGGCCGACTGTGAAATCTTCAAAAATGTTGAAGTAGCCTTTCACACCATAGAGATACCCAAGATAGGACTGATCGTGGAAAATCATGATCGTGCTACCGTTGGAAATGCGCGCCAAAGCCTTGAAGGCGGCGCTGGAGCCAACAGCATCAACCTTGACATTGTTGCCAAGCTTTTCGGCCAGAGCCTGAGCCACGATGGCCGAGTTCTGATAGGTATCACCACCGGTCGATTTGGAACCGATCACAATTCGCAAATTTTTGGCGATTTGGGCATCAGCGGCCATAGTCTGAGATGCAGCCAGTCCCATGAAGGCAGCCATGGCGACGGCAAGCCCGCTTTTCAGAAACTTCATTTTTTCTCTCCCTAATTGAACGCCCAGACCGGTGCCCTGACAGACATTTGCCATGTCTTCGAGGGGCAAGACCACACGTTCTGATGTCGACGGAACACTGCGCCCGCCTTTCCTCCTTCGTTGGCAAATCTCGATCATTCCCTGCGCCTCATGCAGAACACATTTCGAGACCGCCGCAGCACCTTCAAATTTCCTCCAAATGAAAACGCTGTCATTTAATACTAAAATCACATTTTGCTCTCTGTCAAGCGGTGCATCGATCCCGCAGGGAAATTCACAATTTATGGCTATTTCTCTAGGAATTTAGTCTAATACAAGGGGATATCTTCACAAAGTCAGCTATGTTTCAAAAAAATGGTTGCGCTTTCATTATTTGTTTGTCGAAATAGACAGAAAGTCTCCGGAGGGAAGTCTAGCCTTCCGCGGAAACAACAATTGGGAGGAAAATCAAAATGGTAGCGCCAGAAAGATTCGGAACGGGATCGCCGAAAATTACATCCATGCGGGTGGTGCCGGTTGCCGGACAGGACAGTATGCTGCTGAATTTGAGCGGAGCGCATGCTCCCTATTTCACGCGTAATGTTGTTTTGCTGGAAGACGAGACCGGCCGTGTCGGTCTTGGAGAAGTTCCCGGAGGCGAAAAAATCCGCCAGACGCTGGAAGACGCGTCTGCTTTGGTTGTCGGCAAACCGATCGCCAGCATGAATACGATTCTGAAGTCCATGAACGATACCTTTTCCAATCGAGATAGTGGCGGACGCGGCACGCAGACGTTTGATTTGCGCATCACCATTCATGCGCTCACGGCTGTCGAGGCTGCATTGTTGGACCTGATGGGGCAGTTTCTCGATTTACCCGTTGCTGCTCTTCTGGGGGAGGGGCAACAACGGGACAAGGTTCGCATGCTCGGTTATCTTTTCTATGTAGCCGACCGCAACAAAACCAACCTCCCCTATCGCTCCGAGACGGACGCCAAAGACGATTGGCTGCGTCTTCGCAACGAAGAGGCCATGACGCCTGAAGCGGTGGTCCGGCTTGCCGAGGCTTCCTATGAGCGCTATGGATTTGAGGACTTCAAGCTCAAAGGCGGTGTATTGGCCGGCGAAGAGGAAATGCTGGCCGCGGCAGCCCTAAAGCAGCGTTTCCCGAATGGGCGCATTTCTCTTGATCCCAACGGCGCATGGTCCCTTGAGGAAGCGATTGCTCTTTGCAAGGGCCAAGACCATATTCTGGCCTACGCGGAAGATCCTTGCGGCGCTGAAAATGGCTATTCAGGCCGTGAGATCATGTCCGAATTCCGACGGGCAACCGGCATGCAGACAGCCACCAATATGATCGCCACGGATTGGCGGCAGATGGGCCATTCCGTCATGCTACAATCGGTCGACATCCCTCTGGCAGATCCACATTTCTGGACCATGCAGGGGACAGTACGTGTTGCCCAGATGTGCCGCGACTGGGGCCTTATCTGGGGGTCTCACTCGAACAATCATTTCGACATTTCGCTGGCCATGTTTACCCATGCCGCCGCAGCTGCTCCAGGGCGCATAACGCCGATTGACACCCACTGGATCTGGCAGGATGGTCAGCGGCTGACAAAAGAGCCTCTGCCCATCAAGGGTGGTGAGATCGCGGTGCCTGATCGCCCCGGCCTCGGTATTGAAGCCGACATTGATGCCATCATGGCGGCCCATGATCTTTACAAGAAGAAAGGACTGGGTGCACGAGACGATGCTTTGGGCATGCAGTTCCTCATACCGAATTGGACATTTGATAACAAACGCCCATGCCTTGTGCGCTAGTTAAAATCAACCGATAGCGCACAGGGATCTCGCTGCTGCCTTACTAAGATTTTGCCCCGAAAGACTTGCTCTTTTCGGGGCATTTTCACATTCTGCCAGCCTATGCAGGGTGCTTAATGCAAAGGGCGAGGACGCCCGTAAAGATATCCTTGCCCAACATCACAGCCGATAAGCTTGATCAGCTCATGCTGAGCCGGTTCTTCGACACCCTCAGCCACAATTGTTGTGTTCAGGCATTTGGCAAGTTTGATGATCATGACGATGATCTTTTCGATCTTTTCATCACGATTCAGCCGATTAATGAAAAACTTGTCGATCTTGAGCTTGTCAAACTTCAGTGCCGCCAGATAGCTCAGGCTTGAATAACCCGTACCGAAATCATCAAGCGCAATGGAAACGCCCAGATCGGCGATGGCGCGCAACTTTTTATTGACCGATTGAAAATCAGAAACCAGAGAGCCTTCTGTAATTTCGATCTCCAAGCGGTTTGACGCCAATCCACTTTTCGCAAGGGCATTTTCAATGATATGAGGAACATTCTGATTGCGAAACTGTAGGGGAGACAGATTCACTGAAACAAACTGTCCTTCGTCCCATAGACATGCATCTTGGCAAGCCTGCATCAAAACCCATTCACCGATAGCGCTGATGAGGCGCGTTTCTTCGGCAATCGGAATGAAAACCCCTGGCGAGATGAGGCCTTTTTCCTTGTGATGCCACCTCAAAAGCGCCTCATGGCCAATGATCCGCCCGCTGTTCAAATCCACGAATGGCTGGTAGTAAAGCTCCAACTCATCGTTCGGCAGAGCATTTCTCAGGTCGGCAGCCAGTTGGAGACGCTCTAGGGCACGCGCATAGATTTTTTCGTCAAAGAAACAGATCTTGTTTTTGCCGCCCGCCTTTGCTTCATGCAAAGCCCAGTCGGCATATTGCTGCATGGTGATCGCCTTGCCATCTTCCGGAATACCAATTGCGATGCCGAAGCTGTAGCTTAGTTGCAACAATTCCTCATTGACCAGCAAAGGCTCTGAAAGCTCTTCAAATAGCCTGTAGGCAAGATGCTCAACGTCATCCCGAGACGAAAGATCGTCGATCAGGATCATGAATTTGTCACCCGAAAGGCGCCCTGCAATGATATTTGACGCAAACATTTGCGAAATTCTTTTACCGACAGCCTGAATGCAGTTGTCGCCGTAAAGATGACCGCGCGTGTCGTTGATTTCCTCGAAGTCATCGATATCAACACAAATAGCAGCGAGTTGGCTCCCATTCTGCTCCGCCAGATAAATGGCTTCTTGTAATTTGGTCTGAATGAACAGGCGGCTGTAAAGCTTGGTCAAGGGATCATGGTCCAGAATTTCTTGCAAGTGCTCGGCAGAATTGCGGTACATAATCAAGGATTGGGCAACGATGTTAGACAGGTCGATAATGAAGCGTATGTCTTCGCCAGAAAAATCGTGGTGGGGGACTGTATCCATCAGACACAATGATCCAACGCGGACTCCGTTATCCAAAATAATCGGAGCACCAGCGTAAAAACGGAATTGTCTTCCTGCTGCAACCTGAGGCAAATCGCAAAAGCGTTCATCCTTGCTCAGATCCGGCACGATCAGTGGCTGATCGGAGGTGATCGCATAGGTACAAATAGATGACTTTCTCGGACACTCTTCGTCTTTCAGTCCAATAGCCGCCTTGTACCAGTTTCGATCATAGTCGATTAGCGAAATCTTGCAGACCGGCATGTGAAAATGGCAAACTGCGAGCCTGACGATGCGCTCAAAGCGTTCATCACTGGGCGTATCCAAGACGTTCAAATCCCGAAGCAAGGAAAGCCGTTCGCGCTCGTTATAATCCATCAGCACGGAACGATCCGGGCTGCCAGCTTTTTCTTTTGGATCGAAACATTCCACCGCGCATTTCTTCTTAACTTGTGACGTAGGATGCATTTGGTAATCGACCTCTAATTCTGGCGCAAATCAAAAGCGCCAAAACACTATAAATGAGAGTCATTTAAAAAACGGAAACAAAACAAATAATCGCCTGAAATTATAGCGTGTATATATGAAATTATTCAATTATCATATGAAATGACTATAGATATACTAGTAAAAACTATTACAAAAATTCATGGTTAAATTTAAATTTGACATTTTTACATACCACTTTATAGCGGCTTTATAGTGATTTAAATTGGAATATTTGGAGTTTAGACCCGAAATTAAACAAAATTTACACGATTTCCAATTACCTTCCAGTAATTACATATTCAAGAAGCAAGATGTTTTCTGAAGTCTCCCCGCACTTGATTACAAGTATCCCGCTGCTTGTTATCAAACTCAAACTTCTCAAGATTTCTTGCTCCAATATGACCGGGTGCATTCCCAACCTGAGCCAGCATTTGAAATAGAATTCAGCCGAGGAACTGAGCGTGTATCATCGCCAACTGGATATCCTGATTGTGGGGTCGCAACCACAATTGGTAGCGACTTTACGGGCCTTGCCAGAGCAAGAAAACTTTTCTCATCATTTCCGACCTGAAAAATGTTTGTATGGTCTTGATCTGAGCAAATTTGCTATCGCAATTATCGATTTCGAAACGGCCCCGTCAGATGTTTGCGATCATATTCCGAGCATGAAAAAGAATGGCACCATCCTGATCGGGTGCTTTTCTGCAGCAAACTTCTCTTTGCTTTCCGAAATACATCACCACCTTGATCTGGTCTGGACCAAGCCATTTGATGAAGAGAAAGTCGTGGCTTCTTTTACGAGCCTGCAAGAGCGCATAAAAAGGCAAGAAGATGCAGATCTTACCGAAGCCTATCTGGACACGCTGATCGACAGCCTGCCAGATCTGGTCTGGTTCAAAGACGCTCGAGGCTCTCACCTGAAGGTCAACGACAGCTTCACCAAGGCGGTAAACAAGAGCAAAGACGACATTCAAGGGCGCGGACATTATTACATCTGGGGGCTTGAGCCAGATGAATATGCGCAGGGGGAGTATATATGCCTTGAATCCGAAGAAATTGTGCTCAACAAAAGAGAAACCTGCCTTTTCGACGAAACGGTCAAATGCGGTGAAGAATTGCGCAAGTTCAAAACCTACAAATCACCGGTTTTCGATAAAACCGGAGACGTCATTGGCACTGTCGGCTTTGCGCATGATGTTACCGACCTGCAAAACCTCATGATCGAGCTGAATATTCTGGTTGAAAGCCTGCCCTTCGCAGTTCTGGTAACAGACAAGGAAAAAGTCATTACCAATGCCAATCAGAAATTCGTCGATATTTTTCTCAATGAGCGGTCAGAGCTGATTGGAAAATGCGTCGAAGATTTTCTCGATGAAAGCAAAAAATACAATCGGCGCAAGACCTGGGCATTCAACGAAGAAGATGGCTCGACCCTGATGCATTCCGACAACAGGGTTCTTGAACTGCATGACGAGAAACTGCTGGATATTTTTGGTGTTTTCACAGGTCATATCTATTTGTTCGTGGACATCACGCATGAGTATCAGTTCAAGAAAAAGCTTCAATCAGACGCGAATACAGATTACCTGACCAAACTGAACAATCGGCGCAACCTGCAGCATCAGTTGCGCATTCGCCCCCCAAAAGCAGACACCGCGCTGATCCTGATTGATTTGGACAGTTTCAAACAGGTCAACGACAAGTTCGGCCATGACGAAGGAGACCGGGTTCTGGTGGAGTTTTCTCGCCTGTTGCGGAAAATCTTTCCCTTGGAGAGCCTTTTCAGACTTGGTGGTGATGAATTTGCCGTTCTTCTACCAGAAGTTATTGATGTCTGTCAGCCGGACGAATGCGCAGAAAAGCTGCGCAAGAAATTCGATCAGTTCTTCAGTCAGCAGTTTGCTCACACAAGCATCACCGCAAGCATCGGTGTTGCAATCGGGCTTGAAGATTGCAGCGATTTCTCGGGCCTCTTTAAGCGGGCAGACATGGCGCTTTACAAAGAGAAAAGAACGAAAAAGGCCGCCTAAGGGTCTTGACCAGAAAGGGGGAGCGTTGTGACAACGCTCCCCTCCCCCACAGAGTGCCATTGATTTTACACCGCCGGCACTCTGCCCACTACCCGAAACGGGTCTTTTGTCTTTTTAGCCTTTCAGCCATCCTTCAAGCTTTGCTTCGTCTGGCAGCCCGCCGGCATGCACCAGCTTGCCATCGACCGAAATACCAGGAGTTGACATGACACCCGCCATGGCTATCTCCTTGGGATCGGTCACCTTCACGACTTCAGCATCCAGACCCAGCCTTGCAGCAGCATCGCGCATCATTTGCGCGGTTGTTTCACAACGTTTGCAGCCCGGACCGTAGACTTTTACCTGTTTCATTTTCAGATTTTCCTATTTGACAGACTTAGAATATCGCATTGAACAGAAAACCGACGGCCAAGATGCCGCAGCTGACCACTCCGATGAAAACTGCTATGAGGCGCAACGTCAGAACTTGTCTCAGGATCAGCATTTCAGGCAGGGAGAGCGCTATCACGCTCATCATGAAGGCAAGAACTGTACCCAGTGCCGCTCCCTTGCCAAGAAGCGCTTCAACGATTGGGATGACGCCGGCGGCGTTCGTGTATAGCGGCACGCCCATGACGACGGCGACCGGCACCGACCACCAGGCATCGGCCCCCATGATGGAGACCATCAGGTCTTGCGGCACATAGCCATGGATGACAGCACCAAGCCCGATACCAAGAATGATCCAGACCCAGACTTTGGAAAGGATTTCCTTCACCGCCACATAGCCCTGCTTGTAACGGTCGAACAGGGTCAGCTTTTCTTCGTCAAAGTCGGCTGAAGCGTTGGCTCCGGAATGAATTTCCCTCACCCAATCCTGAAGCCAGCCTTCCAGATGCAATTTGCCGATAACCCAGCCAGCCAGAATAGCCACCCCCAAGCCGAAAAAGAGATAGGTCAGTGCCACATTCCAGCCCACAAGGCCGACCAGCAACACCAGGGCCACTTCGTTGACCATTGGCGCCGCAATCAGGAACGAGAAAGTAACGCCTAGAGGCACTCCAGCTGAAACAAAGCCGATGAACAAGGGAACAGCCGAACAGGAACAGAATGGCGTCAAAATGCCGAGACCGGCAGACATGACGTTGCCCACCCCTTCCCTTTTGCCGGACAACACGGCTCTTGTCTTCTCAGGGCTGAACCAGGAGCGCACGATCCCCATCGCAAAGACGATGAGAGTAAGCAGCATCAATACCTTGGGCACATCATAAAAGAAGAAAGCTATGGCTTCGCCTGCGTGGCTATGGCGCTCGACCGGGAAAAGCGCCGTGACGGCTTCCGAGAAAGGAATAAGCAGGCTGTAGATAATCCACCAAAGCGCAACTGCTATCAGCGTGACCAGTATCAACGCTGTCGGACCGGGTGTTTTCAAACCGCCCAGAAAGGTGCTTTTGCCGCTTAATGCTGAGCTATTATCTGACATGCTTTGGTCTCCGTGAGATCCCATTTAACCGGCGGGCGCTCTACCGATTTCAACCGGCAACAATCCTTCTTGTAGACAGGATCGAGCTTGATGCCCTCTATGGCTGCTTGCAGGGCCTTATTCGCCCAATCGGGGGCATCTGTTGTGATCGAGTAAAGAACCCATTGAGCTTCCCTGCGGCTGACAACAAGTCCGGCCTCGCTCAAGGTACGACAGTGCCTGGAAATTTTGGGCTGCGGCAATTGAAGCGCCTGAACCAATTCACAAACACAGAGTTCACGTTCCTGTGCGATCAAGGCCAGAATGCGTAAGCGGATCGGATCGGACAAAGCGCCGAATGCTGCTGTTATGTTATCCATAATTGGTGCATATACACCTTTTCGCATATGCGCGTCAATGCATATGCGCAAGATTGCATAAGAAAATTGATCTGCACTGCACAAGTGCCTAGTAATCCACTATCACCGCATTCACCAGCTTGTAGCAGCGCTAATCGTGTTTTTCGATCAATATCTTGAAATGACCGCCTTTCAGCAGTGGCTTGAGATCTCCATCGATATGCCCGAACCTTACAAGACCACTGACTCTGGGAAAGGACTTATAGAAAATGGCAAGATTGCCCCAAGGCGCATAAATCAGTCGAAGTTCCAATCGCCCAGACCTCCATATATGATGTAGGATCATAACTGTAATTATTGGGACAACATTATTCACCCACTGGAATCTGCTAGATTCCACCACATCGTCCATGATGCATCGTGTAAGCCTGAAATTCAGGGCAAGACACTTCAGCCCCTTCCAGATAACCGTTGTGAAAGTAGACAGAATGTCAGAGAGAGATGATTTTTCAGGCCAACACGAACTGTCCCTGTTGCTGAGAGAAAATATCAATGACCTGATTGCGCTTGTGGCGGTGGCTGAAGAGCGCAGCTTCACGCGCGCGGCTGCGCGGCTCAATGTCTCCCAGTCAGCCCTAAGCCACACCATCAAGGCGCTGGAACAGAGGCTCGGTCTGCGCCTTCTTACCAGAACCACGCGCTCTGTTGCGCCGACTATACAGGGCGAAGAGTTGCTAACAACCGTAAAGCCCTGTCTGGAAACGATCGAGGGTCGCCTTTTCGAGCTGACGGAAAGCCAGTCCAGCCCGACGGGCATGGTGCGCATCGTGGCAACTGACTATGCAATCGAAACTCTGCTGTGGCCCAAGATTGCGCCAGTGATCAAGAACTATCCCGCGGTTCGGGTGGAGTTCGTCAACGATTATGGCTATACCGATCTTGCTTCGGCTCAATGCGACGCTGGCGTTCGTTATGGCGAGCAGGTAAGTGATGGGATGATCTCCATGCGCATCGGCCCGGACGAACGCATGGTTTGCATCGGCACACCGGCGTATTTTGCAGAGCGCGGCAAGCCGCAAACCCCCAACGACCTCTCAGAGCATGAATGCATAAATCTGCGCCTAGCAACACATGGGGCGCTTTATGCTTGGGAATTCGAAGACAAAAGCGGTCGCGAAATTCGTGTGAAGGTGCAAGGTCAGCTTTGCTTTGACACTGTCATGGCCATCTATCGCGCCAGCCTTGATGGACAAGGCCTCGCGCTGGTGCCGGAAAGACTGGTCGAAAAAGAGCTCGCCGAAGGGCGCCTTCAAATCTGCCTTGAGAACTATTCTCCCTATTTCGACGGTTTTCACCTCTACTATCCAAGTCGACAGAGGACCTCCTCTGCCTTTCAGGTGGTTCTTGATGCCCTGCGAGAACGCAGCTGACGCCAGATCGCCAAATCGGGATTAATCAAACAGCTTCATAACTCTCTTCAGGCAGAGCGTCATTATTCTCCTTGCGTTACGCCCCCACATAAGGGGCGCAGCCATGTAGTCTTGTCCATTTCAAGGAGAACCTGTCTTATGAAGCAAGTGAAATCCATTCTCACCGCGTCAGCTATAGCGTTGGCATCACCAGCGGCCTTTGCAGAAGAGGCAAAGAAAACAATTCCTGGCGCTGTGGCCAGCGTTTCACCTGCTTTGCAGGCTTACTCGGAAAATCACCTGATCGGCAAAGTCTGGGCGGATGAAACGCTTGCCGCTCGTGATCGAGCATTGATCACCTTTGCCGCTCTCATGACCCGTCACGAAACAGAAAATCTGAGCCGATTTGTCGAACTGGCTCTGAACGCAGGCGTTACACCGCTCGAGCTTTCCGAAACCATCACGCATCTGGCCTTTTACACCGGTTGGGGCAATGCGACGGCAGCCGCCGAAGCTGCTGCTCCCGTGTTTGAAGCGCGCGGCGTCAAAAGAGAAGATCTGGCGCCAGTCGAGACAGACCTGTTGCCTCTTGATGAGGTCACGGAAGCCAATCGGCAGGCTTTTGTTTCCAGCACCTTTGGCGAAGTGAGCCTCGGTGTGGTTCGCGACACCGAAAAACTCTTGTTCCGCGATCTATGGCTCCGCCCGGGCCTCGCACCGCGAGACCGCAGCCTTGTTACCGTCGCGGCTCTGATTGCGGCTGGTCAGCCAGAACAGATGACCTTCCATCTCAACAAGGCCATGGACAACGGTTTGACCGAGGCAGAAGCAGGCGAAGTGCTCTCGCATCTGTCTTTCTATGCTGGATGGCCGAAGGTATTCTCTGCGATGCCTGTTGCAAAAGAAGTATTTGCATCCCGTTCCAAATAGTCTTTCATGCCTCTGTTCGAAGTCAAACCATCCTGTGGTGAGGTTCGTTGGATTTGCCAATATTCTAAAGGCTTCGCCGCCTGACGAGTTCAGGCTCAATCAGTAGTTTGGTTGGCACATCCCGCCCTTCAATGCGCTCCAGCAAGGTTTGGGCTGCGAGTTCACCTAGTTGAATCGCGTTCTGAGACACACTCGTCAGGCCGATGATCGGCAACCGAGCGAAGGGCGAGTTATCGTAACTGGCGATGGCAAGGTCTTCAGGGACACGCACCCCCCTCTCGAAAGCAGCATTGATGAGCGGTATGCCATGCAGGTCGCTCCAGCAAAATACTGCTGTCGTCTCCCCTCGCTGCGAGAGATATTCGTTGGCGTCCTCGTGGGCGAGATTTGTCTCTTCGTGGCCATAGAAAATTTTGATGTGATCTTGCAGGCCAGCTTCCTTCATTGCAGCGCGATAGGCGTTCTCTCGAATGTGGACGACGTTTGAATCCATGTTGGGCCGAGTCATCAGGCTAAGCATGTCGATTTTTGTGTGACCAGCCTTCACGAAAGCATCAATGACAAGTTGGGTGCCCAGCCGATCATCCGAGTTGACGGTGTCGAAATTCATCGCGTTCGTTTCATGGTGGCCCACCACCACTATCGGGATCTGCTTGGCGTATTTCTCTAGATATTCTCCGGCAATACGCGGCCCAATGAGAATGAGGCCATCAAGGCGATAGTCGATCATCGCATCTATCATGGCGGTTTCAAGCATGATTTTGGCGCGCCCGACGCCGATCATAGTCTGGTATTTTGCTTGTGCGAGAACGCCGTTTACCCCTTCGATGACTTCTGGCAGGAAAGGATTGTCGATATTCACCAGCAACAGGCCGATTGTGTAGGTCTTGCCGCGCATGCCGCGAGCGGCGGTGCTGGGACGATAGCCCAACCGGTCAATTGATTCCTGAACCGTCTGGCGCAGGTTGTCGCTCACTCCATAGGCATTGCGCAACACTTTGGAGACCGCCGCAACGGACACGCCGGCATCTTTTGCAACGGTTTTGATAGTGACTTTTACCGGCTTGATATCGTTGTCTTTTTTCATTTTTTTCTCGTTTTGTACCGGAGCGTCGATTCATTCTTTTTGTTCAATTGTAAGAAATAATGCTTGCAAAGGAAACTGTTTTGTAGAATGTTCTATGTAGAACGTTATACAAATTCAGGAATGACTCTGTATCCCACGCCAAGCTGGCGACATGAGGGACTGGAATTCCTGCGCAAGAGGGGGAGCTCATGCGCGACGAGCATGAATTAATAACGGGCGGTCCGGCATCGCTTTGGCTGGCTGAGATGATCGCGCCCGTCTGTGACAAGGGGCAAGGAAGCCGCGCTTCTTTTGTGGCTACGGACTTTAATGTTGCAGGCGGCGGGGAGCGCATGGTGCTGAAGATTTCGGCACTTGGCCTCTACAGAGCTTTTGTCAATGGTGCCCGCGTGGGGGACGATCTTCTGACGCCCGGACTAACCTGTTATGACGACAGGATTTCCTATCTTGTTTACGATATTTCCGAGCTTGTTTCCCAAGGCAAGAACCGCATCGAGATCTGGTTGGCCGATGGTTGGTATCGGTCCCAGATCATGTGGGAGGGGAACAAGATCCTCAATTGCTGGGGCGACCGTATCGGTGCTATCGCTCAAATCGAGCACGGCGAAAAGATTGTCGCCAAAACAGATGCCAGCTGGCAAAGTGGTCTGCTGCCGGTCACGGCTTCGGGAATTTATTTCGGCGAAGATTATGATGCGCGGCTTGAAGCGCTTGATCCCGCCTTCGGTGTCGAGGCTCTTTGCTTTGACAGGGCCAAGCTGGTGCCACATGAAGCTGAACCAGTTAGGGCACTTGCTCCGCTGGATCCGATTGAGAGCTGGCAGGATGAGACAGGTGCTTTCCTCTATGATTTCGGCCAGAATTGCGGCGCGCAAATCCGCTTTACGGTCGTCGGGGAGGCTGGCGCGCAAGTGCGCGTTCAGCATTCGGAAATTCTCGGCCCCGGTAAAGCCTTTGACAACCGGAATTATCGCTCGGCGCGGGGCGAGGCTATCTATACGCTCAAGGGCGAAGGCGAGGAGAGCTATCAGCCGATATTCACCTTCATGGGTTTCCGCTATGCGCGGGTGACGATCAGCGGGATTGCGAAGATCTACGCGATCCAGTCCGTGCCGGTGAGTTCGGTGCCGGAGGCGACGGCAGGCTTTGCTTGTAATGTGGATGCGGTTAATCGGCTGGTGCAGAACACGATCTGGTCCCAGCGTTCGAACTTTATTGAAATCCCGACTGATTGCCCGCAACGGGACGAACGTCTGGGGTGGACCGGCGACGCGCAGGTCTTCGCGGGGACGGCCTGTTGGCTGGCCGATTCCGAGCGCTTTTTGCATAAATTCCTTTCCGATGTGGAGCATGATCAGCGCCCCAATGGTGCAGTATCCCATTTTTCGCCGGATCCGACGCGGCTCCATCCCGATGCCGTGGAAGGCGACTGGGCTGGCTCCACCGGTTGGGGCGATGTGATTACCATCATGCCTTGGCAGCTCTATTTGCATTATGGCGATAGCGAGCATCTGGCGACCTATCTGCCTGCCATGCGCAAATGGGTTGATTATCTGTGGGGACTTGATGATGGCCCCATCATTCACCCCAGTTCTGTCTGGGGCGGGCATGGCTTCAGCTTTGGTGACTGGCTTCAGCCTGTTGGTGACAACCGGAAGCCCCGTCCGACGGTTTCGGATGACTGTGCGGCTACCCTCTACCATTATATTTCGACGCACTTAACCGGCCGCATTGCTAAACTGCTCGGGGAGGCGGACATAGCCGACGGGCTTTTTGCCCGGGCCAAGGTCATCAAGGACGCCTTTGCTCACGAATATTTCTCGCCCTCGGGCCGTCTGGCGCACAATGACCAGACGTCCTATGCGCTGGCTTTCTTGCATGACCTGGTGCCGGAGATGCATTTCGAGGCGGCCAAAGCATATTTCCGTCGCGTAATTGAAGACGCTAACTATCTGATCGGAACTGGCTTTATCGGTACGCCTGCGCTGCTGCCCGCATTGACCAAGCTTGGCATGACGGATCTGGCAGAGAAGGTCTTTTTGAATATGGATGTGCCCGGTTGGCTCTATCAGGTCAATATGGGGGCGACCTCCATTTGGGAACGATGGGATGCACTTGGCCCTGACGGGGAAGTGTATGACCCGGATATGAACAGCTACAATCACTATGCCTATGGGGCGGTGTGTCAGTGGTTGTTTGAGGATGTGGCGGGCATCAAGCCCGTCGCTGACGCGCCTGCTTTCCGACGGGTTTTGCTCGATCCGCATGTTCTGCCAGCTCTGGGAGAGGTGTCCATGTGGCATCAGAGCCGACAGGGGCGGATTGAAGCTGGCTGGAAAGTGGTTGGCACATGCGTGACCTATAAAGTCCAACTGCCAGAAGGGTGTGAAGCCGTTATCGCTCATGATGCGATCATGCCCAATCTTAAAGTGGATGGAGAGACGGTTACGCTCTCGGGCTCCGGGCTTGTGTTGGCAGGACGGGAGCACGAGATCACATTCGATCTTTGAGTTTTCATGCACCGAGCAATCGGTGAATTGGTCAGGGAGGACATTATGAAGACCAAACAACTGGCACTGGCGACAGTGTTCGCGTTAGGCATGGGGGGCATGGATGCGCAGGCCGTGACGCTTTCTGTGCTCATCGACAACAATCCGGACATGGTCAAAACGACCGAAGTGCTGACGGCGGGCTACACCAAGGCCAATCCGGATGTCACATTCGATATCGAGCTTCGAACAACCGGGGGAGAGGGGGACAATATCGTCAAGACCCGTCTGGCAACCGGCGAGATGGCCGACGTGTTTGGCTATAATTCCGGGTCACTGTTTCAGGCCCTTAAGCCTCAGCGCACCATGGTGCCGCTTGATGATCTCCCGAACATGAAAAATGTTCTGAGCAGCTTCACGTCCACTGTCACCGGTCCGGATGGCAAAGTTTACGGGATACCCGCACAGCCTGCCATGGCTGGCGGCATCTTCTACAATATTCCGCTTTATGAAAAGCTCGGCCTGTCTATCCCGAAGAGCTGGGATGAGTTCATGGCAAACAATGAAAAGATCGCCAAGGAAACAGATGCTGCGCCGGTAGCGCAAACCTATCGCGATACATGGACGTCGCAATTGTTTGTGCTGGCTGATTATTTCAACGTTCAGGCCGAAGTTCCTGACTTTGCGGAAAAATACACCGCCAACGAAGCCAAATATGCAACGACACCGGCTGCGATGCGCGGGTTTGAATTGTTGCAAAAGACATTTGAAGCTGGCTATTTCAATAAGGATTTCGGTGCCGCGACCTATGCCGATGGCTTGCGTATGGTTTCCTCCGGTGAGGCTGCTCACTATCCAATGCTGACCTTCGCAATCAATGCAATCCAGCAGAATCAACCAGATAAAATCAAGGATGTCGGGTTCTTTGCGCAACCAGGTCCAAGCGCTGACAAAAACGGTCTCACCGTGTGGATGCCGACCACTTACTATATAGCGAAAACCAGCGATCATGTTGATGAAGCCAAAGCCTTTCTCAATTTTGTAGCAACGGTCGAGGCGTGCAACCTCGTGACCGAATCTGTTGGAGCGTCCGGCCCATATCTGATCAAGGGCTGCACTTTGCCTGATGATGTTCCTCCGGCTGTGGCGGATATGCTCCCTTATTTCCAGGAAGAGGGCAAAACGGCCCCGGCACTGGAATTCCTCTCTCCGGTCAAAGGGCCTGCTCTTGAGCAGATCACGGTAGAGGTCGGCTCAGGCATTCGCGACGCGAAGTCGGCCGCCGAGCTTTATGACCGCGACGTGGAAAAACAAGCCAAACAACTCGGACTGCCTAACTGGTAAGGCGCCGAGGGAAGAAGTGGCTCTGCTCCCAAGAGTAATGATGCGGGGAGCGGGGCCATTTGAGCCTATCCATTCACCGCAATGCACGCATGAAGTGGAGAATGCCACATGGCGCGTCCAATCAAGCGAAAGTCGCCGTATCCCTACTGGTTTCTGGCACCGGGGCTGACGATCTATATCGTGCTGTTTCTGGTGCCGACGGTGGCGTCCATTTGGTTCAGCCTGACCCGCTGGGATCTGTTTGATGCCGTCTTCATCGGCCTTGATAACTATGTCCAGTTTTTCCGCGAGCCTTTCCTCATTCAGGGTATGGTCAATACCGTGATATTCGCTGCGGTGACCTCGGCGACCAAGTCCATTATCGGATTGTTGTTGGCGGTATTGCTGACCTCCGGCCTGCGCACGCAAGGGCTGCTTCGAACCTTGGTGTTCTTTCCCGTGCTGGTCTCGACCATCGGAGTCGGTATCACCTTTGCGCAGTTGATGCACCCCACGCGCGGAGCGATCAATGTGGCCTTGTCCTTTTTCGGAATCCCGGGGCCAGGCTGGCTGACCGATCCACAATTGGCGCTCTATTCTGTGGCCTTTGTTGATCTTTGGCGCGGGGTCGGGCTGGCGACCGTGATCTATATTGCAGGTCTCGCCTCGATCAGCCAGTCCTACTATGAGGCGGCAAGGATCGACGGGGCAACGAAGTTGCAATTGTTCTGGCGGGTGACTGTGCCATTGGTGCGCCCTGCCACGGTGACAGTGGTCACGCTTTCGCTGATTGGTGGCTTGCGCTCCTTCGATATCATCTGGGCGATGACGCGGGGCGGACCGGGCTTCTCCTCCGACGTGCTCGCTTCCGTTATTTACAAGCAATATCAGGCCGGGTTCTATGGCCTCTCCACGGCGGGCAACGTGATCCTGTTTTTGCTGGTGGCGTTGATCATCGTGCCGCTTGTCTTCTGGTTCAATAGACGGGAGGTGGATCTATGAGACGCCGTCCATTATGGGCAGATGCTCTTGCTCTTGCTTTCTTTTTCTTCTTCTTCGTGGTGCCGTTCATCTTCATCTTTCTGATCGCGGTGAAATCGCCCAGCGAGGCTTCTCTGCTGGATTTCTCCCTGCCATCGGAATGGTTCTTCTGGAACAATCTGGTCGAGGTGGTCAAAGCGCGCAATTACATGCTTTTGCTGGCCTACTTCAATTCGATCGTGATCACTGTCGGGGCCATGACCATTCTCGTCATTTGCGCGGCAATGATCGGCTATATCTTGCAGCGGCGCAACTCGGCCTGGAATCGCTTTATCTATGCGATGGTGCTGGCTGGTCTCATGATTCCGCCAGCGGTGGTGCCAACCATCTGGCTGTTGCAACAGCTGCATATTTTCAAAACGCTCTATAGCATGATCTTCATTCAGGTGGCTTATGGCCTGTCGTTTGCGGTGCTGCTGTTCCGGGCTTTCATCGCGACCATCCCGCGGGATCTGGATGAAGCGGCGATTGTGGACGGCGCCAAGCCATGGCAGGTATTTTTCCGGGTGGTGTTGCCCCTGCTCAAGCCGGTTACGGTGACCGTGATCCTTGTGCAGTCGGTGACAATCTTCAACGATTTCACCAACCCGCTTTACTATTTGCCCGGTCGATCGAATGTCACCGTGCAATTGACGCTCTATAATTTCCAGAGCCAGTTTTCCCAGCAGATGAACCTGCTGTTCATGAATATCCTATTGGTGACGATCCCGCCGCTGATTGCCTTCATCTTCTTCAATCGTCAAATCATTGCCGGCATGACCGCCGGTGCAGTCAAGGGGTGACATCATGGCCCGAGTTATTCTCAAGGATATTTGCAAGAGCTTTGGCGCGGTGCGTGTCATCAAGAATGTCAATCTGACGGTCGAGGACGGTGAATTCTGCGTCTTTGTCGGCCCGTCCGGCTGCGGGAAATCAACGCTTCTGAGGATGATTTCGGGGCTTGAATTGCCCACCTCCGGCGAAATCCTGATTGACGGGGCGGACGTGACCAACGAGGAGCCTTCCAAGCGGGGCATCGCGATGGTTTTCCAGTCCTATGCGCTTTATCCGCATTTGACGGTGCGCGACAATATCGGCTTCGGGTTGAGCCTTGCCCATCGGCCCAAGGCTGAGATTGCGGAGAAGGTCGGCGAAGCTGCGCGGGTGTTGCAGTTGGAGCCTCTCTTGGACCGTAAGCCTAAGGCTCTGTCCGGTGGGCAACGCCAGCGGGTTGCCATCGGGCGAGCGATTGTGCGCGATCCCAAGGTGTTTCTGTTCGATGAGCCGCTTTCCAACCTTGACGCAGCTCTGCGTTCGCAAATGCGGATCGAGCTATCTGATCTGCACGCCCATCTCAAGGCGACGATGATTTATGTGACCCACGATCAGGTGGAAGCCATGACCATGGCGGACAAGATCGTCGTGCTCAACGGCGGGGTTGTCGAACAGGTGGGCAGTCCGATGGATCTTTACAACCATCCTGCGTCTCCGTTCGTGGCCGGCTTTATCGGCAGCCCGAAAATGAATCTGTATGAAGGGGCGCAAGTGGGAGAGGATTGCAAAACCTACGGCATCCGCCCCGAGCATCTGACCCTGTCCTACGCGAAAGGCCGTTGGGAAGGTAAAGTGCGCCATGTTGAGCGGCTTGGCGCGGATACGCTGGTCTATCTGGATGTGCCCAAGCTGGAAACGCTGGTTGTACGGGTTGCCGAAGATATCGATGTCCATGTGGGAATGACGCTTTGGGCTGATCCTGATCCCAAGTGGGAGCATCGCTTTTCAAAAATGCAGGAGGAATAAGACCGGTGCCAACAGGTTACTTTCCTGAAACGTCAGCATCCACCCGCCCGATATTGCGAATGGCCCATGGATTAGCCGATAGCCCGAAATGGGAACAAATCACTTGTTTCTTCCATCATCCCGTTCGGGATGTTGATAGCCGTGTCTTTAATCCTATGGCACCTTTCGTCCCGTTCGGGTCTTTTCGTGCTTTTCCAACTGCGTTGTGCAGAATTCGTCCCTAAAGGAATAGAGCTGCTCTTTCTGTCTGAATGCCCAGCAAGAGGCCCCCTACCCTGATGCATTGGCACGGTCTTTCTTTTCGGGATTGCTGGTAGATGAGCGTGCGCAAAAGACTGGCTGCCTTCACATCAGAACACAGATGAAGGAGATGGGCATAGAGGCGATTTACCGTCGCCCCAACATATCCAAGCCCGCACAGGAGCTTGGCGAGACAAAGTCTTTGTCGAACGGCAAGCCATAGACAAAAAAAGTCCATCCCTTATGAAGAGATGGACAAAACTCAATGTTTCAATGCTGGGAATAGCTTAGCTATTCAGAAATGAATTCATTTTGTCATAGACCAGCTCGCATTCTTCCTTGACCAGATCTTCCATATTCATGAAAGTATGGATCATGTGGTCCATATTGAGGTGCTGAGCCGGAACACCAGCAGCAACAAGCTTGTCGTAATAGGCCTTGCCCTCGTCACGCAGCGGGCAGAATTCCGCCGTTACAACAAAGGTTTCAGGCAGCCCGCTGGTGAAATCCCAGAACAATGGGGAAGCTGCCTTGCGGCATTCGCCATTCTTGAAATAGTTGTCGAAATACCAGGCAACCTTGCCCGTCTGAAGAAGATATCCGACAGCATTCTCGGTGATGGACTGGCCCGACATGGTATAGTCGAGGCTTGGATAGATCATGAACTGCTTCTTGATCTTGACGCTGAAGTCATACTGGGCCAGACCGGCGACAGCACCGCAGAAGGCTCCGCCACCGGAATCACCGGCAATGGACACTTCGCGTTTGAACTTCATGCCACGCCCGGCGAGAACCGCAAATGCACCTTTGAGGGTGGCATAGGCATCGTTGACACCTGCCGGATAAGGGCATTCAGGAGCCAGACGATATTCAGGCGCAATCACGATATGGCGGGTGGCAAGAGCGATCTTGCGGCAGATCGGGTCATAGACCGTGACGCTGCCAGCCATGTGGCCACCACCGTGATAGTAGACGAGAACCGGCAGCTCTTCTTCAGGAGCCGGGTTGTAGATGCGAACCGGAACATTGTAGCCCTCGGCCATCACCAGATCGTCCTGAATGAGGGCAACATCGGGAATATTGGTGACGTAAGTCTTGGTCAGATTGGCCAGACCTTCGCGTGCGTTGGTTGCGTTGGGCTTGAAGCCCGCAGCAACAAGCTTGGCAACTGTTGCATTCAGATCATCAAGATATCCGGTAAGATTTGGACTGACTTCGCGCATTTTTTCCTCCTAATCTGATACGTACGCTTATGCCTTGGCTTCTGCTTCTGCTTTTTTCTTGCTTGGTTCAGGCAGCAGGAAGCTGGCAACAAACAGGGTTGCGGAGCAAATGATGGCGAAGACGGCGGAGATCATGATATCGCCGGTGGCGTCTGCAATGCGGCCGGAAATATACATCAGGATCGTTTCGATGATGTAGGAGATGGACCAGAACATGGCGAAGACAACGGCAATACGGCCCGGATTCATGCCCGGCAGCTCATACGGCAGGGTGACAAGGCTTGTCATCGGCACGAACATGAAGAAACCGGCAAGGAATGCACAGCCGTAAGCGATGGCAGCATTGCTGGTGAATGCCATGATGGCAGCAAAGATGGTCATGAACAGACCGCACCAGCGCAGAACCGGAACACGTACGGTGAAGCGTTTTGCGACAATGATACCGACAACCGTGCCGACCATGCCTGCACCGATCATGATCGAGGACAGATATTTGGCTTCAGCGGCAAAGTTCGGAACCATCGGGAAAATGGCAAAGACCGAGATGTAGCAGAAGAGCACACCCGAATAGGCGAAAGGCAGGAACCAGTTGACTGCTTCCTTGGAACCATCGGCCAGAGTGTAAGCCTTCTTGGCTGCGCCGTCCTTGGAGCCGGACAGCTCGAAGTCTTCGGAAATGATCATCCAGATGACCAGCAGAATGAAGCTGACAACGGAAATGCCCATAACAACATTCTGCCAAGTGCCGAGCTGTGCGAGCAGCGAGCCGGTGAACAGAATGGCCAGAAGGTTACCCGTATTGAAGGCCGCGGCGTTGATGCCGTTGACCAGAGGCAGTTCTTCCTTGGCAAAATAGTTCATGACGACCGGGTTCATGTAAACGATGACAAATGCACCGCCGAAGCCCATGATCAGGCGCGTGACAACATACATCGGGTAGCCGGTGGCGAAGGCACCAAGAACACCAGCAACAATGAGAATTGAAGCGAAGGCAAAGGCCTTTTTAGCGCCCAATCTGGTCAGGAACCAAGCGGCGCAAAGGTTACCGATGATTTTCGCGATGGTGATGGCGTTTGTCATCCAGGTTGCTGCCGTCACGCCTTCAACGTGATAGAAGGCCATGATGTCTTTGGTCATCATGTTACCCGCAACCCAGGACATAGCGAAAAGCGCATATGTCATAAAGACAACAAACTCAATTACTGATTTTCGGAGCATTGGGGAGCCTCCCTAGACTTTCTTCCGATTTATTTAGAGTTGATGACGTATTCTTATCTTAAATTTTCGAGGCTCATTTTCCCGATTTTGGGAAAGTCCATTGCCAAAACAGCAAATATTAATAAGTTCTAGGTACAAACAACAAGAAGAGGCCTTGCTTCGCAGCAAGACCTCCTACTTGATAAATATTGCTCTTTAAATCAAGATATTTCACATAGACTTCAACTGATCTATGTCCACGTCTTGATCATAGTCAACTTCACCAAGACCGAATCCGTTCAACTTGAGAAAATCATTCTTATAGCCGTCATAGTCACCCAGTTCAGTAAAGTTTTCCGGGGTCATCTTGGCAAGGATAGCACGCACCTTTTCTTGCACATCGGGACGAAGTTCCAAATCGTCCACACGGACAAGACGTTTTTCGTCCGTAGCAATAGTGCCACTTTCGGAATAAACACGATCTCCGTAAAGACGCTGCATTTGCTCAATGCATCCTTCGTGCAGTCCCAAGTCTTTCATGACACGGAAAAGAGCAAGAATGTAGGGAGAAAAGGCGGGAATAAATACGCTAGCCTTGGTAACAAGAGCCTTGCAGACAGCAACATGCGCCTGTCCATCAATGGCACTTAGCTGCCTATCCAGCTTATCAGCCGTCTGTTGCAGATGGGTTTTGGCACGGCCCAACGTTCCCTCGTGATAAATGCGATAGGTAATGTCGGACCCGATATAAGAATAGGCAAAAGTCTGACAGCCTTTTGCCAGAACCCCCTCGTCCGACAGGAAGTTGATCCACTCTTCCCAGTCTTCACCGCCCATGACTTTTACAGTATCTTCGATTTCCTGTTCTGTCGCAGACTCGAGCGTGCTCTCTTCGAAGCAATCCTTCTCAAGATTGACCGTATAGCCCACGAGCGGCTCACCGATCGTTTTGATCGAAGAGCGGATCAGGGTGCCCGTCTGGGGATCGGGGCGCACACCGGTCGCCAGAGAATAGACGACCAGATCTACGCTACCACCGAATTCGGACTTGATATAGTCAACGACAGCTCTGCGCATATCTGGAGAAAAGGCATCCCCGACAAAGTTCTTTGCAATCAGCCCCTCTTTTTCCGCCTCTTGCTGAAAGGTGATCAGGTTATACCATCCCGCTGTTCCAACACCTTTTTCTGACGGACCACGCTCGAAGGCGACACCGATCGTATCCGCTTTGGCACCGCCGAATGCCAACGAGATACGGGAGGCAAGGCCGAAACCGGACGAGGCACCAAGAACAAGCACTTTTTTGGGACCATTGGCAATCTGCTTGGCATTGCGCACATAGGTAATCTGGTCTTCCACGGCCTTTGCGCAGCCGATTGGATGGCAGGATTTGGCCACCTGACCCTTGATGATTGGTTGAATAATCATGATCTTCTCTGATGTTGAGCGGTTAAATCTGTAAGCAAATGAGCCATCAGGAATTTCGAGGAGGACGTACGGTTGCCAGTCCCTCAATGACAACCTTGCCATCCTGATTTGTACTTGTCGTCTTGAGCTTGACGATCTTCTTCTCGGCGAGGATCTCAACGACCTCGACTTCGGCGCGAATGGTATCTCCGATATAGACCGGTGCCACAAAGCGCAACTCCTGCCCCATGTAGATCGTACCCGGCCCGGGCAACTGCATGCCCAAAACAGCAGAGGTCAGCCCGGAGACGAGAATGCCATGTGCGACGCGCTTGCCGAAGACGCTGTGCTCGGCAGCAATTGAACTGATATGAACGGGATTGATGTCACCACTGATCCCGCAAAACATCTGGATGTCAGCTTCACAGATCGTTTTTTCAAACGAAGCTGCCTGACCGACAGAAAGCTGTTCCAAAGTGTAACTCACTGGAAGCCTCTTGATTGTATGAGTGAAAATTCCATCGGGAAGTTCCAGTCCTTGGGGGGGGAGGAGGAAGATAGACGGAACTTCCCGATGCCTGCCATGCTAGATGGACAGAGAAGGGCGCAGTGTTAGTCCGATCGGTTCATCCTTAAACAGACGTGCGTCCATTTCTTTGAGATCAGAACTCACTTTTGGTTTGAATGCCATCTGATCCAGAACATCCTTCTGCAAGTCGACACCCGGTGCGATTTCGATCAACTCGATCCCTTCCCGCACCAGTTTAAAAACCGCGCGTTCGGTGATATAGAGCACATGCTTGTCATTCTGACGCGCCTGCTCACCGGAAAACGTGATTTGCTGCACCTTGTCGAGAAACTTCTTGATCCGGCCTTCCTGCGTAATTTTTAAGGTTCCGTCGCCGGTCTCGAACTTGAAACCGCCAGCCGTGAAGGTTCCACAGAAGCACACTTCCTTCGCATTCTGCGTAATATTGATGAAACCGCCACAACCGGCAATTGTCGGACCGAAACGCGAAACGTTGATGTTGCCTTCCTCGTCGGCCTCAGCCAATCCGAGGAAGGCCTGATCAACACCACCACCGTCGTAAAAATCAAACATTTGATCCTGTGTAATCACAGCATCCGGGAAGGCCGCCGCACCGAAGCTGAGACCACCTGCAGGCGTACCACCGATAGCCCCCGGTTCGACGGTCGCAATCATCTTGTCGGTCACGCCTTCTTCATCGGTTACTTCGGCAATCACCTCAGGAACCCCGATGCCATAGTTCAGCACTGCACCTTCCCGCAATTCCAGAGCGGCGCGGCGAGCGATGATTTTCTTGGCGTCGAGTTTGCGTGGCTTGGCCTTTTCCCCGCCGCGCGTTCCACGACCGCAATAGGCAGGATTCAGCGTCTCCGCAAAGGTCTGCATATGCTCGTCGCCACTGGCAATGACCACCGCATCAACCAGAATGCCGGGAATACGGACCTGCTGTGGGTCCAGCTCACCATGTTCGACAAGGCGCTTGACCTGCACGATGACCTTACCACCCATGTTGGAGACAAGCTGGGCTGCGGCGAGGTTCTCAAGGAAAAGACACTCGTCTTCCATGGTGATGTTGCCATGCTTGTCAGCGGTCGTTCCGCGCAGCAGGGCAACCGTCGCATCAATCCGATTGTAGAAAAGATAGTCCTTACCGGCAATCTCCATCACCGATACGATATCTTCCTTGGTTGCCTCATTGATTTTGCCACCCTCTACACGGGGATCGACAAACGTTCCGAGTCCCACATGGGACAGAGTTCCGGGCTTGCCAGCGGCACTGTCACGAATGAGCTGGGCAATCACGCCCTGCGGAAGATTGTATGCTTCGATGACGTTGCGATTGGCCAGATCCTGCAGCTTCGGGATAAGACCCCAGTGGCCGCCAATGACCCGCTTGACCAGCCCTTCATGAGCCAGATGGTTATTGGCGCGATCTTTGCCGTCGCCTTGCCCTGCTGTGAAGTATAGATCAAGATTCTTTGGGCTTCCCGTTTTAAGAAATCGGTCCCGTAGTGCTATCTCAACAGTTTCGGGAACAACGGCACCAATGAATCCTCCCAGAATAACACGGTCGTTATCTTCAACAAGATCGGCAGCTTGCTCTGGGGTCATGATTTTTACTTGCATTTTTAGACCCTTTATTTTCGGGCGCAAGTAAGTATACGAATGCGCCACCTTAATTTCGGCGCAATGCTAGGAAACTTCCAGTAAAGAGGAAACAGACAATCATCCAAAATTGAATTGCACAAATGGGACAATCATCCCGATTTGTGCAAAAGCAAATCGTTAATATGCGAAAACACTTTCTTCGTCGCCGATTTCCTTGGTTCGCTTGATCATGAAATCCTTGAAATTTGTGCATAAACGCGGCATCTGGCGACGCTGTCTATAATAGAGGTTAAGCTCGAATTCGGCGTCCAGATAATCACTCAGAATCGAGATCAGTTGCCCCGCGGCAAGCTCTGACCGCAACAGGCTCAGCGGCAGATAGGCCACCCCGCCCCCCGTCAGAGCAATCGCCTTGATGATCTCGCTGTCATCCACCTCAACCGTGCGCGCGATCTTCACCGTGGTGTATTCGCCCTTATATTCGAAGACCCACTTGTTGCCGCCAACCAACGTATGGGCAAACAGGCAGTTATGCTTGGTCAACTCTTCCGGCGTGTGGGGCACACCATAGCGATTGGCATATTCGGGAGAACAGCAGGCAACCAGCGGATAGCGCAGCAGCGAGCGGCGGATCAGCAGACTGTCCTTTTCCTGAAAACCGTCATAGGTGGCATTGGCCCTGATATAGAAATCGACATCTTCGACCATATCAACGTCAAACGCTGTCTCAATGATCCGGAAATTGACATTGGGATGATCCAGCAGATATTCCCCGACGATACGGGCCAGAAAACGCTTGGCATAAAGTGGTGTCGAGGCAACAACAATCGTGCCGCGCTCTTCCTGCCCGAAGCGTTGCAACTCGGCGAAAATATCCTCAATTTCCGCATTCACCCCGTCGAAGCGATCATAGAGATGCTGCCCGGCTTCGGTTGCGACAACCTTTCTGGTCGACCGCTTGAGAAGGCTGACACCCAGCTTCTCTTCCAATTCGATGATCCATCGACTGCCCGCACTGGCTGAAATGCCATAAAGCCGCGCGGCATCGGAAAATGAACCGGTTCGCACCACATTCAAGAAATAGACCATTTTATCAAGCATATTATTCTCTCTTCCAAGCGCAACCGTCCAACTGACGCCTACCATATGGCAAAACAAGATCTCCACCCAAGAAAAATGAAGAACAATATCAATATAATCCAACAAGATAGAAGGTCTTTGGCGCCGGTTGTGCCCGAATAGCAACGTCTGCCCCTACAGAGCCAATCCCATTTCCTCATTTTTGTTTTGCTTAGCTGTCTATAATCATTCGCGCCTTTTCATGTCAATAATTTCCACCACCGACATTTTTTCAAGAAAATGTTGCATGACAATCAAGAATAAAAGGTGGAATTATGCTTAAAGATAAGGTTTGCATTGTAACCGGCGCCGCGCAGGGCATCGGCCGTTGTATTGTTGAAACATTCGCCGCCGAAGGCGCTGCGAAAATCTACGCATGCGACATGAATATTGATGCAATGGCTGATTACAAAGAGAAATATACGAATGTAGAAGCCGTTTCCCTAAATGTTTGCAATAGAGACGACATTGCAGCCCTTGTCGAAAAGATCAAGGAGACAGGCGGAAAAATCGACGTTCTTGTCAATAATGCTGGCATAACCCGTGACGGTCTGCTCGACCGTATGAGCGAAAAAGACTGGGACATGGTCATTGACGTCAATCTCAAGGGCGTTTTCAACATGACCCAGTTTGTCTCCCCGGTCATGATCGCCAACGGTGCAGGCTCCATCATCACCATGTCATCTGTGGTGGGAACCGACGGCAATATCGGCCAGACCAACTATGCCGCCACCAAAGCGGGCGTCATCGCCATGACCAAAAGCTGGGCCAAGGAATTCTCCCGCAAGGGTGCCCAGGTTCGTGCAAACTGCGTTGCTCCGGGCTTCATCAAAACCCCGATGACCGCAGACCTGCCGGAAAAAGTTATCGCCTACATGGAAAGCAAGACCCCGCTTGGCCACATGGGCGAAGCCGAAGACATTGCTCAGGGCGTTCTCTTCCTTGCCAGTGATCGCGCACGCTTCATCACCGGACAGGTTCTCAAAGTTGACGGCGGACTGGTAATCTAAGGCATCATCATGACAAAAATCTTTATCGTAGGTGCCAAGCGCACAGCCATGGGCAGCTTTCTGGGCACGCTTTCCAGCTTGCCCGCAGCCCGCATCGGCGCAGCGGCCATCTCGGCCGCTCTCGATCAGGCTCAGGTGAAGCCGGAACTTCTGGACGAAGTCATCGTCGGCAACGTTCTGGGCGGCGCTCAGGGCATGGGTCCGGGCCGTCAGGCCTCCGTCTATGCTGGCGTTCCCAAAACGGTTCCAGCCTACACCGTCAACATGATCTGTGGCTCTGGCATGAAGACCATCATGGAAGCGGCATCCCACATCAAGGCAGGCGATGCCTCACTGGTCGTCGCCGCAGGTATGGAATGCATGTCGCAGGCTCCATTTGCGCTTCCGGGCAAAAGCCGGACCGGTCACAAGATGGGCCCTCAAACCCTCATCGACACCATGGTCAATGACGGCCTGACGGACGTATTCAACAACTACCATATGGGCATCACGGCGGAAAATTTGGCCGAGAAATTCGATATTTCGCGGCAAGATCAGGACGCCTTTGCCCTGCGCAGCCAACAGCGCGCCTATGCTGCGGTTCAGGATGGTCTGTTCGATGCGGAAATCACACCGGTAGAGGTTAAGCTTCGCCGGGAAACGGTCAGCTTTGCCCGTGACGAATATCCCCGTGGCGACGCTTCCATGGAAAAAATGGCCAAACTGAAACCGGCCTTCAAACCCGATGGAACCGTGACCGCTGGCAATGCCTCCGGCATCAACGACGGCGGTGTCGCCTTCGTCTTGGCATCCGAAGAAGCTGTAAAAGCACATGGCCTCAAACCATTGGCAGAATTGGTGGCCTATGGTCAGGGCGGCGTTGATCCATCTATCATGGGCTACGGCCCGGTTCCGGCGATCAAGCAGGCGCTGGCTCGTGCAAACATGAAACTGGAAGACATGCAACGCCTCGAACTGAACGAAGCTTTTGCAGCGCAGGCAATCGCTGTCATGAAAGGGCTGAGCAAAGACCATGGCGTTTCCATGGACTGGTTCGAAGACAAAACCAACGTGACGGGCGGCGCCATTGCTCTTGGCCATCCGCTGGGCGCATCTGGTGGACGCATCACGACCACCTTGCTCTACGGCATGATGCGCGAAGACCTTGAACTCGGTCTCGCCTCACTTTGCATTGGTGGTGGTATGGGGACGGCTGTTATTCTGCGCCGCGTTTCCTAAATTTCTCCTGTATATCACACACCTTTAGGGCCACGGCTTGTTTGCACTCTCGCCGTGGCCCTTCTTTGTTCTAGAGCTATCTATCCGTCTCTCCCTGCAATCGGGCACACAGACCGAATGAGGGTCTGCTCCCGCCGCCGCAAACGGCGAGAGCAATTATTCCTTACGCAACAGACACTTTGTTGATGAAGTCTTCGATCTGACTCTTCAGGATATCCGTGCTGCTTTTCAACTCACCACTGGCATTCCTGACCGTTTCTGCCGACCGTGTCGTCAGCTGCGCCTTGCCCATGACATCACGCATATTGCTGGAGGCTGACTTCGTGCTGAAAGCGGCCTGCTGTACGTTGGAAGCGATTTCTCCGGTCGCCGCGCCCTGTTGCTCAACAGCTGTGGCAATGGCGGATGTGTAGCCGTCCACTTTTTCCATCACGGCATCGATTTTGGCAATGGACGCAACGGTTTCACGACTGGAATCCTGAATGGCATTGATCAGAGAACCAATCTCTTCGGTTGCCTTCGAGGTCTGGTTCGCGAGCTCCTTGACTTCAGCAGCCACGACCGCGAAGCCTTTGCCTGCAGCGCCAGCCCTTGCCGCCTCGATGGTGGCATTGAGCGCAAGCAGGTTGGTTTGCTCTGCAATCGCCTGAATGAGGCTGACCACCTCACCGATCTTGCGTGACGCATCATCCAGCTCGGCAACCTTCTCGTTGGACGTCTTGGCATCCTTGGTGGCTTCAGCCACAACGTCACGGCTGCGTTCTGCTTGCCGCATGATCTCGTTAATCGCCGCCGTCAGTTCTTCCGCAGCCGAGGCAACCGTCTCAACATTATTGGTCGCATCATTGGAAGAGCTATCAGCCTGAGAAGAGCTCTGTTCTGTCTCCAGCGCGATGTCACTGAGCTGGGCGGCAGCGGCTTCCATCTCATTGGTCCGATCAGAAACGATCGACAGATTCTCGGCCACTTGCTGCTGGAAAGATTCAATGAGTTGATTGGTTTGCTCAACCATCCTGAGCCGATTTGCATCCCGTTCCCGTTCCGCATTTTCCAGCCGCCCACGTTCGATGGCGTTGATGCGGAAGGTCTCGACAGCGCGGCTCATTTCACCGATTTCATCGCTGCGGTTTTTGCCATCAATCTCGATATCAAGCTCGTGATTGGCGATGGAAAGGATATTGCCATTCAGAGCAGCAACCGGTTTGGCGATAGAGCGCGCCAGGAAGAAGCCAAGCCCGGCCGCGATCAACACGATGACAGCCGCAAAGCCTGCACTCTTGATCGCCGCATTTCTGAAAGCCTGATCAACATCGGTTGTCAAAACACCGGTGCCAATGGCCCAACCCCACGGGCGAAATTCTTTGGCGTAGCTGATCTTGTCATAATAGACATTGTCTTTGGGATTGATCCAGGCATAAGGAACAAAACCATCGCCATTCGCCATGACGGTATTCACAATCGCCTTGACATGAAACTTGCCATTGCTGTCCGTGGTTTCCATGAGGTTCTGGTTTTCAACCTTTTTGCTCGGCGGATAAACCAGCATCACCCCCTTATTATCCAACACGAAGATATATTCCTTGCCTTCATAATACATCTTGCGCAAAGCGGCTTTTGCCTGCTCCGCAGCATCATCTTCACTCAGGGCACCGTCCTGATACATGTCATAAAAATGCTGGGTTACATTGTAGGCAATCTCGACAACGCTTTTAAGCTCGTTGCGCTTGAAGTCATCCAGATTGCCGTAAAGCGTGACGAGCTGATAGGTCAGCATGGCCACAAAGGAGACAGTAAAAAAGGCAACCAGAGTGTAAAGTTTACTGGAGATCGAATGAAAGAGTTTTTTCATAGCATTTCTTTCGCACTTGAGGAGAACAGCGCGTTCTGAAGGAAAGGAGGGCAAGTGTTTTCTAAGTGGGATTTGTATGTTTCTGCTCAAAATATCCATCCCAGAAGTTGCAATTGGCTTAACGCTCCCTCCGGATCACTGTGGCCTTTTCTGACGAGAAACCAGCTTTGAGGGCAACCAAGTGGTATAGAAAAATGACAGAGGCCCATTGAGGCCGTTGCAGCCAAGTCCGCCGCCAGCCGCCTCAACAAAGCTAACAAGTTGAAATTACGAAGATTTCAAAGAGAAGCCTTGGCGTTTCAGCTCAAGAACGAACCGAACCAGCTCAAGGACTCGAAATTGCAAAACCGGAGGGGAAAATCATTATCCCGTATTCAGAATTTTATTTTCTGATTTTGCAAGTAAAAGAAGAACAAATTTTGCTTCTTGCGAATGCTACTTAACCGAAAAACCGACCAGAAGTTTGATCCATCACGGCAGAGCACCAAAAGCCACACCGCGTTTGCTGTCCACTAGACTACAAGACTAGCTGATAGGTCTCCGTGCCACAAACTTATCTAATCGGTGAAAAGTTTGCCGCGCTGATTATCTTTGATTCCTGCTTCTCTAACATTTCCATAGCGCTTGGAATAAACTCGGTTAGCCATGCGTTATCCTGATAAAGCTCTTTTCTCTTTTTCGCTCTATCATTCAAATCGCTGTAGGACCAAATATGAATTACTTGGTTTAGTTCACCTATGTCCGTGTGCCAATAACCAACAAGGGTTGCATAATTGGAGATGATTGGCATTCCAACTTTTTCAAAGTGGTCGATATAGTCCTTTAACTTACCTATCTTGATCGTATAAGTTCTCATTTCAAAGATCATCTAATACACCTTATTTTAGAAACCTAACAAATAAGCTATATGGCGCAACTATTTAGCTAACGCGTATGACAGACTTCATACAGCGAACATTACAGCTAAATGCGCCCCTATTAGCACCTTGATATTTTGAGGTCAGTACAAGAACAGGCTCTCTGTTGTCAACACTCCTGTTTAGAAGCGAGCCAGTCCAATTCATGTCCTTTTCTATTACAAAGTGTAGGTGTTCAGCGTCTTATAGCCCCAGAACCAGGTTAAAGAGCCAACCCTTCCGCATCAAAATAGTGTAGCTTCTCATCTTCAAAAGCCAAATGCACCACATCTCCCCGACTGACATCCACCAAATCCGGTAATTTGGCGATAAAGGCCGCTTCCGAGCCCTTGTCAACTTCCAGATGGAGATTGGTAAGCTCTCCCAATTTTTCAGAAAACAACACTTTTCCAGATACCCTTGATGAAGACGGCTCGGAAAGCCGGACATGCTCTGGTCGGACGCCAACCATTAATGGTTGCCCATTCATTGAGGGCTTCAATTTGTCAATCGCAGGCAAACGCAAGGTCGCGCCCCTCATTTTTAGTTCAGGAGACGCCTGCTCCATCTGCAAACTGCCTTCCAGAATATTCATTTCCGGCGATCCGATGAATTTTGCGACAAAGAGATTTCGAGGACTATCATAAAGCTCCAGCGGTGTACCGACCTGCTCGATATGGCCGCTATTGAAGACGACGATACGGTCAGCCAATGTCATCGCCTCTACCTGATCATGGGTTACATAGATCATGGTCGTGTCAGGCATCTGCTCTTTCAGATTGGCAATTTCTATGCGTGTGGCCACACGCAAGGCTGCATCAAGGTTGGAAAGGGGTTCGTCAAACAGGAAGACTTTCGGATCGCGTGTTACCGCCCGTCCGATTGCCACCCTCTGACGCTGGCCGCCCGAGAGATTGCGCGGATAGCGCTCCAGATAGTCCGTCAATTGCAGCATTTGGGCCGATTTGCGAACACGCTGGTCGATTTCGCTTTTCGCCATTCCTGCCATTTCAAGACCAAATGCCATATTCTGGAATACGGTCATGTGCGGATAGAGCGCATAAGACTGGAACACCATCGCAATCCCCCGTTCACCGGGAGGAATATCATTTGCCTTCTCTCCATCAATGTGAAGCGTGCCACTGGTGATTTCTTCCAGCCCGGCAATCAATCGCAGCATTGTCGACTTTCCGCACCCTGAAGGTCCGACGAAAACGACGAACTCACCTTTTTCGATTTCCAGATCAATGCCGTGAAGCACTTCAACTGTACCAAACGACTTTCGAATGTCAGATAGTGACACACTTGCCATTGCAGTCTCCTCCATGAAACAGTTGCTGTGATCCACCGGGGGCTGGATCACAGCATTGCGAGGTCTCTCAAATGCATAGACCTCTTTATTGTCATTATTTTTTTGGGTTTTCTGCGCGCCAGGCTTGATATTCTTCTCGAGCGCTTTTGTGCAGCGGATAATATTTTCGAAGATCGCCGCCCTGAGCGAGTTTGAAGCGCGAGAAATCTTCCCATTCTGCATGCTCGCTCGCCACATCAAGGGCGGCCTCGGCAAATGCAACGGGAACAGTGATGGCACCATCAGCATCAGCGACAATGATATCACCGGGCATGACAAGAACGCCGCCACAGGAAATAGGCACATTGACGGCATGGGGAAACAGGCTCGTCTGCGTATGGAAATTCGGCGTAGTGCCACGAACCCACATTGGGAGACCTGTCGCAATGGCCTTTTTGCAATCACGAATACATCCATCAACGATCAGGCCTGCACCGCCGCGCCCCGCCATATAGGTGACCATCATTTCACCAAATACACCACTGCGCAGATCGCCTCGCGCATCGACTACGACAACGTCCCCTTCTTCAACCTGATAGAGGACCTGACGGTGCATTTGGGATTCAGGATCGTCATATTCGTCTATGTCGTAAACATCTTTGCGTTTTGGCAAAAACTGAAGCGTAAGCGCCGGACCGGCAATGGTCTTGACTTCCTTGCCGCCTGTCATCGGAACCGGACCACAGATATATGGATCGGTAATGCCCAGTTTGCTCATCTCGCCGCTGATTGTTGCGGTTCCGATTTCCGCAAGCGCGCTTATGAGATCTTTAGACGGGCGCGTAATTGTTGGTATTTTCATTGAACTAACCTGATCCTGTACATGAGACTTCTTGACGGAGCCCTCAGCATGGATTCCTGATCTTGCAGTCATGTTGTGATTATTGAAGGAGCGGCGCCAAACGCCGCTCCAATCGTTCGGCTTGGTACTATTTTTCTTTTGCCAGTTTTGCGATTTCGTCAGCAGCCCAGACGACAGCCTCCTGCGCGCTCATGCCATCGACCAGCATTTTCTGGATTGATGTCGAGATTGTTTTCGAAGCATAAACCTTGGAGGCAAGTGGCGTTGGCGCTCCGGAGAAGCCGATCGTCTTGCCGTTGGTTGCCAAAGCATCGAAATTGGCAAAGGAAGGATTGTCGGTGAACAGAGGCATGGATTTTGCCATCTGAGGGAAGATCGGATACCAGCGTCCACCTGTAACCTCTATCAGTTTCTGATAGGAAGCCGGTTCGAAGAAATAGTTGATCCATTTCTTTGCGAGGTCGGATTGCTCTGTCTGGCTGGACACCATCCAGGAGAAGGAGCCGAGCAGAGTAGCGCCGCTTTCTCCACCTTCCTTGCCCGCAGGAATATTGATAAGGTCGGTATCGGCAAGCAGATCCTTGTCGTTTTCAACCATCCATGAATAAACGCTTGGCGGGTTCATGATAAATGCTGCCCGGCCGGTTTGATAGGCCGTGTTATTCCCTCCGTCATCCCATGTCAGGGCAGAACGCGGGATCGAGCCTTCATCAAACATGTCCTTGATATACTGATAGGCATTGACCGTTTCTGGAGAGTTCCACGTGATGGTCGAACTATCTTCGCCAAACATCGCGCCCCCGAATGACCAGATCAGCATGCGCAAAGCGGATTCTGCATCGTTTGAGTTACTGAGCGTAATGCCCAACCCCATATATTGCGGATGAGCCTTGACGATAGCCTGACTTGCCTTGCGCAGATCCTTCCAGGTTGCAGGCACTTCCATGCCAACTTCCTTGAGCAGATCTTTGCGTGCAAACATTGGCACCAGATCGATTTCGATCGGCACGGAATGCGCTTCGTTTTTGTAGATGGCCTGAGGCACCATGCTTTCATAAATGCCGCCCTCTTTTTCGCGCATGGAGGCCAGAACGTCGTCAATAGGCATCGTCATGCCATTGGCGGCATAATATTGGGAATTCTGCCCTAGCTGCATAAAGACATCGGGAGAAGACTTGCCCTCGAAAGCGGATGCAAGGCGCTGCGTCAGAACATTGGCAGGAACGATGACATAATTGACATCAACATTGTTTTCCTCGCCAAATTTTTCTGCCATCTGTTTGATAAGCGCATCGGCCTGCTTGTTGAAAGCCTGCAACCCCCAGATATTCAGTTCTGTTGCCTGAGCCGAAGCAGCTACCAGAACTGCAGCGGAAGCAAACAGAATAGTTTTCATCAGTTTCATACTATCCTCCAGTAGTTTTTGCCGTTAACCCTTGACGCTACCTGCAGCAAGGCCTTCGACAATGTATCGCTGAGCCGCGATATAGATGATGAGGATCGGAATGATGGCTATGACTGAACTGGCCATCAACTGCCCCCAAATGTAGGTGTCGCCCATGATCAAGCCGGACAGGCCGGCCGTGAATGTCTTGGATGTGTCGGAATATGCGTAGACAAGGGCATACAGGAACTCATTCCATGCATGCGTAAAGGCGAACAGGGCGACGACAGCGATGCCAGGGCGAGCAATGGGAAGAACCACCCGACGCAATATCTGCGTGCGCGTTGCTCCATCCATCAGGGCTGCTTCGTCCAGTTCTGCGGGGATTGTTGCGAAATAGCTGATCATCATCCATGTGCAGAAGGGCACTGTGAATGTCAGATAAGCGACGATGAGGCCCATCTTGGTATCTACAAGGCCCAGCTTCTGAAGAACCAGAAACAGCGGGATGAAGAGCAAGGAAGGCGGCAGCAAATAGGCCGTTACAATCAGACGCGCCGACACATTCCGTCCTTTGAACCGCATACGGGCCACAGGATAAGCTGTGAGCGCCCCGATGACTGCCGAGACAATTGTGACTCCGATCGCAACTTCAAAGCTGTTCAGCACATATTGCAGGAATGGCGAGTCAAACAGGGCATCGTGGTAGTTGGCAAAGGTGATCTGGTTCGGCCAGAGCGTTGGCGGGATCGCGTAGATTTCCCGCGATTTTTTCAACGATGTCACAACGACCCAATAAACAGGGGCCAAAGACCAGCATAGAGAGATCAGAATACCAATCGCGGTGATCACTCTGCGTATGATTTTTGTTCGTTGACGTTCAACCATGATAATAGCCCTCCTCACGCATTTTGATCGCGCAGCATGCGCTGAGTCAGAAGAACGATAAGGATGAGGAACACCGGAATGACGGAGACAATGACTGCAGACCCCAACCCCAACTGGCTTTGCGTAATGGCATATTCATAGGCCAATGTCGGCAGGATATGCGTTCGGCCAGCAGGGCCGCCTCCCGTCAACACATAGACCATCTCGAAAGAGTTAAATGTCCAGATGGTGGAGAGCATGACAGTAACTGCAATCACGCCACGCATTTGCGGCAAGGTAATGCGGAAAAAGCGCCGCACTATTCCGGCACCATCGATAGCAGCTGCCTCGTTCAGATCTGGCGGAATGGAAGCCAATGCAGCCACAAACATCATCGTAAAGAACGGCAATCCCTGCCAGACCATGGCAATAGCCACGACAAACAGGGCGATGGACGGGTCCGACAACCAGTAGACCGGACGGTCGCTCAGCCCCAGTTGCATGACGAGATATTCCAGAACACCGCTCTGCTCATCAAAGATCCATTTCCAGGAAAGGCTGGCAATCATGCCCGGCACGGCCCAGGGCAGGAAGGCCAGAGCCCGGATCAGCCCGCGCGCCGGCATCGGCTGGGACAGCAGCACCGCCATCGCCAGCCCCAAGACCAGCTTGAGCGCAACCGTCCCGACCGTAAGATAAAGGGAATTGAGCGCCGCACCACGGAAAGTGGAATCCGCAAACAGCGTAATAAAGTTCTTCAAGCCACTGAATTGGCCGCCATGGGCGATCATCCGATCAGTAAAGCCTGTCGAGATGCCGTCAATCAGCGGATAGGCAATGAAAGCTGCAAAAATCGCGGCTGCCGGTGCCAAAAAGACATAGGCCATAATCCAGTCTGGCCTGTGCCGCTTTCGCTTTAGGGGAACGGAAGGGCTGGAAAAGCCTTCCGGGAGAGCATTCGCCGCCATGTCTCAGCCTGCCTTCCGCTCGGCTTGAGCCGCTTCGATAAGCCCACGCATATAGCCAATGGCATAAATCCGACCGAGCCCTTCATAGCCGGGATGCTTGTTCGGCTCTCCCCACATGACCGGGGCATGATCGGGCCGCATGACACCGTCAAAACCGATATCCATATAGGCCTTGATGCATTCATACATGTCGATCTGCCCCATACCGTGGAAGGTCTCGTGCATGTTTTTCACGTTCCCTTCCATGTCGCGGAAATGGACAAAATGAATGCGCCCGTCGCGCCCGAGCTGTCGGATCGTTGCGGGCAAGTCATCTTGCATCAGGGCAAAATTGGCCTGACAGAAGGTGATGCCGTTGCTTGAGCTATTTGAAAAAGCCAAAAGCCGCTCGAAATCTTCCACCCGGCTCATTATCCGGCCAACGCCGAGCAAAGGGGAAATGGGAGGGTCATCGGGATGCATGGCCAGCTTGACGCCAGCCTTTTCGGCAACAGGAATGGCTCGTTCCAGAAAAGCTTCCAGCGTCTGCCAGAGCTTCTCTTCGCTCACCAGAATCTTGCCGCTTGAGCGAGGATCCTTTTCGACGATGGCATGGTCATAGCTTGTGGTTCTTGCCCCGCCCGGCAGTCGGGTGGTCATGGATGTACGCAACCAGCCATTCACCGCCATCCAGCTGTAGCAGAAAACTTCGATGCCCAGAGCACCCATATTCTCGATCATGGCAAGAACGCGCTCTAGCTCAAGCTCCCCTTCCGGATTTCCCAGCTTGATATTATCCATGGGAATCCAGCCTTCGAGCACACGAACCTTGAAGCCGAAATCCTCATAGGACTTCTGGATACGGGCAAGAGTCATGAGGTCCCAAACAGGAATGTCTGCGGTCGCATCCCGAATGGTGACAATGTCCTCCACACACATTTCTCTTCCATAATGCCATTTGGAGTTGATCTCAGGCTCGAGGCACAAAGCTGTTCTCATTTTTTCCTCCAAGAACCTTGCAATGTTGTTTTGACTATATTATAGTTCATATTTGAACTGAATATGTTCTGATTTGAACTATACGCCACTTGGGAGGTTTGGTCAAGCAATGTCCAAAATGACGCAGAACGGAAACCCGACGGTCGAGAGGCTGATGCAAATATTACGTGAGCTTGAACGGTCCCCGCACGGCTTGAGCAGAACCGAATTGGTGGAGAAAACCGGCCTTGCACGATCAAGCGTCTATCGCATTTTGAACTCGCTTGAAGAGCATCGGATGATACGGGAGCTTTCCACCGGCACATTTGTGCTGGGCAACAGGGTGCTGGAGCTGGCAAACAGCGTGACCCACAACAGTGATTTCTTCAGACTGGCGCAATTCCTTCAGCCTGAGCTGGAATTTCTGGCCTTCAAGATCGATCAGACCTGTAAGATTTCCATCTTGGAATCAGAAGCTATCATGGTGGTTGCGGGAGCAGCTCCCAAGGCACCTCATGCATTGAGTTATACCATTGGTGAGTATCTCCCCATTCATGCTGGCGGGGCCAGCAAGATTCTTGTCGCCAATTTGCCAGAGACAGAAAGAGAAAGGTTACTCAACCGGAATCTGGGAGCTCTCACAGAAAGAACCATTACGAATAGAAGCCAGTTAATTCAGGAACTTGAACAAATCAAGAAACAAGGGTGGGCAGAAGACAGAGGTGAATATAGCCTTAATGTATGTTCTTTTGCTGCGCCAATTTACAATCAATCAGGAGAAGTGATCGCAGCCCTATCCGTTCCTTTCATGACAAGCACAGATAAGAGTTTACGTGCGAGCCTGAGAGAGGCCGCCATCACCGGAGCGCAAGCGCTGAGCAAGTCCATCGAGAAATTTTCATCCCAGGCGTAACAGGTCTGGCTACCGTTCAATGTCTGAACCACACCGGGTTTAGGAGCACAGATCCATCTCCTTCAAATCCAAGGGTGACAATTCATCTTCCCGGTTCGGACGTTGTTTCAAAACCTCAGCAAGCGAGCTCATTGAGCTGTGTCGATTTGCCACCTTATCACGCAGCTCATCCAGACAGTCACTCCACCACTGATGCATTCGGACGCTCTCTTCCCTGTAGCGATCACGATTGTAGATACCGCGAATGCTGTTTGCATCTTCATGAGCAAGAGAATGCTCCATAGCATCAGGGCTCCAAAGACCGCTCTCGTTATGAAGCATTGAAGCTGTCATCCGAAATCCGTGCGCCGTCACCTCGCACCGTGCATAACCAAATAGAGCCCGAGACCATCGGTGTACTGATAGGACTTGTCTCTGGGGCGAAGTTGTCGAATTTGAAGATCTGTCAGTGTCACAGCAATTCTCCCTGGTTCAGGAGCGATCAGGTGGCATAAAACCCTAAAATTGGGGCCATCAATGAATTCATGAAAAATCTTGGCCCCAAATATGGCACCAAATATGGCCCAGACGGGTCGGATCTGGTGAAATCGCCTGACACACTCCGAGAAATCTGAGACCTAAAAATCCCATAATTCCAAGGACTTGTCGATATGAGTGGGACGGGCTGGGAAAAAATGATGGTGCCCGGAGGCGGATTCGAACCACCGACACGCGGATTTTCAATCCGCTGCTCTACCAACTGAGCTATCCGGGCATCTGCTTTGTCTATTGGCGCTTAAAAAGCGTTTAGACTGAAGCTTTTGCGGTAGTTGCCTTGGCAACCCTGCAATTTGTTTCGGCGTTATAGAAGGTTCATATTGCCCTGTCCAGTGCACATTTGATGTTTTCTACAGGGCGATAGATTTTTTTTGAAGAAGTCGGCTCAGACATGCCTTTCTTTCATAAATCAAGAACTGAAAAAGCGCCAAACGCCGGGCCTTTGATTGTTATCTTATTGTTTTCCCGCAAAAATTGGCAAACCACAAAAAGTGAGAGCCGTTATCTATTCAAGAAGTTCGAAATCACTTTCATCAGGATCGTCTTCTTCGCTTGCCGGAACAGCATAAACTCCCGAAAGCCAACGGCTGAGATCAACCTGTTTGCAGCGATCCGAACAGAAGGGATAATCTTCCTTGGTAGATGGTTTGGAGCAGATTGGGCAGGGCCGCGCCCGTCGCAGGCCGGTCACCTTGCCGTTCGTGCTTTCCGAGCTGTCGTCAGCCTTGTTTGCCATCGGGGATGATCCTTTATGCGTGGTGTTATCTTACAGGGCTTTTGGCCCTATTGTTCACCACCGAGCCACTTAAGCCTTAACGGGAAGCCCTCACCGATCAACAGATTGGCGGTTTCATAGAGAGGCAAGCCGACAACTGAGCTGTAGGAGCCGACCAGATTGACCACAAAGGTGCCTGCAATTCCCTGAATTGCATAGCCGCCCGCCTTACCGCGCCACTCGCCCGATGCGATATAGGGGTCGATGTCATGGCTAAGACGCTTGAAGCGCACTTTGGTTATGGCAACCTTGGTGCGCGTTTTACCCTTTGGCGTGATCACCGAAATGCCAGAGAAGACCTTGTGGGTGCGTCCTGATAGCAGGTTCAGGCACTGTGACGCTTCCTCGGCCAGTTCGGCTTTTGGCAAAATGCGACGCCCCACAGCAACAACCGTATCCGCGGCCAGAATATAGCATCCAGCAAGTTCGGGATCGTCTTTGCAGGCCTTGTGGACTGCTTCCGCTTTTGCCTCGGCAAGACGCTGGGCCAAGTTGCGGGGTTGCTCATTCTTGCGTGGCGTTTCATCCAGATCGGCGGGCTTGAGCGCAAAAGGCTCGATACCGATCTGTTGCAACAATTGCAAGCGTCTGGGAGAGGCAGAGGCCAGGATAAGGCGATGGGTATCGGTCATAATGCAATCAATTGCTTGTTTGTCTTAACATATTTGGCGGCTCGCTCTTGTAAGTCCTTCGCTCTTGCGCATTTTCAGGGCAACTGCGCAAGGACCGAGAGGGATCTGCCCCTCACTCAAATGCGCAAGTCTTCTGGTGGCAAAGCCGTTCAAAGGAACCAAACCGAACGATCATGGGCCAAAGACATGAGAAATTTTGCCTGTTTCACTGTCTTATCTTGGCCCAAACGCAGGTTTACCGGTCGCACACAAATCATGCCTCTGTTCTTGACCAATTTGTGATGTCCGGTTTGTGGGCTTGTTATTTAAAGCGATAGGTAATCCGGCCTTTTGTCAGGTCATATGGGGTCATTTCCACCTGAACCTTGTCACCAGCCAGAACACGGATGCGGTTTTTGCGCATGCGTCCAGCGGTGTGAGCAACGATCTCGTGATCATTTTCCAACTTCACACGGAATGTAGCATTTGGCAGCAGTTCGGTAACAACACCCGGAAATTCCAATACTTCTTCTTTCGCCATAAGCGTTCTTTAGTCCTTTTAGGTTGGTATTCTGTTCAAGAGGCTAATCCGGCTGGGAATAGTCTCGTTCTTGTCCATTTTCCTGCCGTCGCCAATAAGACATTTGTTGCTGTGCCTGTCAGCGCCGGGCAGGAGGAATGGAGAGCCACTGAGCCGGCCAAGGGCTTTTGCCCAAAATCGGCTCGCAATTTCTATCCACCCACTGATTTTATTGATAATTGAGTATAGCATGAATCACGTTGCAACTATGCAAGAATTCGATCCTATATACTTGTTATTATCAATGAGATTGCGCGCAATCTAGTCTAAAGCGCAAATGAGTGCAATCGCTTCCCGCATTTTTCACGAAATCTGATGATTTGCCATTCAGAATAGCACTTCAATTGCCTTCAATTTACGTGATTACTTCATAAAACAAGAATGGAATGCAGCCGGACAAAGCAGGTTTATCCCCTGATGTCCGCGATCCATTCAAACCGATCTTTCAGCTTGACAATGAGACCGTCGCGCACTGCCCGATAGGAATCCATGATCTGCTCGCGAGAGCCTGTTACAAGGGCGGGGTCCATGGTGGGCCAATATTCGGTTTCAACCGCGTGCCCCCTGCTCCACTCGAGCGCGCGATGGTGAGCCTCAGGAGCCAGAGAAACGATAAGATCGAAATAGCTGTCTTCAAGATCATCAAAGCAACTTGGTTCATGCTCTGAAATATCAAGGCCGATCTCTTCCATAACGGCTGCAGCGAACGGGTCCGGCTTGCCACAGCGCACGCCGACCGATTGCACGTAGAATGCTCCGGGGAACAAATGCTTGGCCAATGCCGCTGCCATTGGCGAGCGAATGGCATTCATGCCGCAAGCAAAGAGAATGGAGTCGGGGCGAAGATCAGGCCCGATGAGACCAAGAACCATGTCAGCCCCGCCAATGCAATGCGCAAATCAGCGTGAATAAACGCCGCGCGGTGGCGAAGTCCGTTTCGATTTTGCCATCGAGACGAGCCTGAAGAATTTGAGACCCCTCATTGTGCAAGCCGCGCCGCCCCATATCGATCGCTTCGATCTTGCTGGGGGTCGCGGTTTTGATCGCTTCATAATAACTGTCACAAATGAGGAAATAATCCTTGATGATACGACGGAAAGGGGTCAGTGAGAGGATATGGGTTGCCACCTGATCACCATTCTCCAGCTTTATATCCATGACAAGCTTTCGCTCGATCATGGAGAGATCCAGCCGGTAGGGGCCGCCTTCGATATGGCCCACAGGATGAAAACTGTTTTCTTCGACGAGATCATAGATGGCGACAGAGCGCTCATGCTCGACATCGGGCGTGGCAGGCTGGATGGAAGTCGGGTCCAATATAATCAGGCATAGAGAGAATGGACCCTGCTGGAGCGTCTCATTCTGGATTGTGCAAGATTTTGCGTCCTGCTGCTGATCGGAGGCTACCATAAGATCAACCTCCTCTTCCCGTTCAGCCATATTGCACCATGCGTTATTGTCCCGATTATTCGGCAAGAATGTTTGCCCAACTTGTTCGCCAGAGTCAAACTTTCTGCTTATGCAGTAGCACGAAATTGCTAAATTTCCGGCTCATTACTCCATGTTGAGCCGCTTAGCAACAGAACGTGCGTGGGCTTCAAGCCCTTCCTGACGGGCCAGTGTGACTGCTGCCGGGCCAATCTGGCGAAGATTCTCGGCATTGCACTCAAGCACCGAAGTGCGTTTGACAAAATCGAGCGTCGACAGGCCGGAGGAGAAGCGCGCAGAGCGAGCCGTGGGCAAAACATGGTTCGAGCCACCGACATAATCCCCCACAGCCTCTGGCGTATAGTGGCCGACAAAAATGGCCCCTGCATTGTGCACCTTGTCGATGTAAGAGGGGGCATCATCCAGCGCCAACTCCAGATGTTCCGGAGCAATACGGTTGGCCAGCTTCAAGCCGGTTTCCCAATCGGGCACGGTAATAACCGCGCCGAAATCGGCCCAGCTGGTGCCCGCAATATCTGCCTTGGGCAGCGTGGTCAGCAGGCGTTTTACGGCCTCTTCTACGGCATCTGCTGTCGCGGTATCGTTGGTGATCAGCATGGCCTGAGCCGACTTGTCATGCTCGGCCTGCGCCATCAGGTCAACCGCCAGCCAGTCTGGGTCATTATTCTTGTCAGCCAGAATAAGCACTTCGGAAGGGCCGGCAATCATATCAATGCCAACCAGACCGAAAACCCGACGCTTTGCAGCAGCCACAAAAGCATTGCCCGGCCCGACGATCTTGTAAACCGGAGCGATGGTTTCGGTGCCATAGGCCAATGCAGCCACAGCCTGAGCGCCACCGATGCGGTAGATTTCATCCACGCCGGCCAGTCGGGCTGCAGCCAAAACCAACGGGTTCAGCACATCGTCGGGAGTGGGGACAACCATCACAAGACGCTTCACACCAGCCACCTTGGCAGGAATGGCATTCATCAGCACAGACGAAGGATATGCGGCAAGACCACCGGGAACATAAAGCCCTACAGCTTCAATGGCAGTCCAGCGAGAGCCGAGCTTCACGCCAAGCGTGTCTTCGTAGAAATCGTCCTTTGGCATTTGACGTTGATGGTGAGAGCGGATGCGCAAGGCAGCGAGTTCCAGCGCCTTGAGCACATCCGGATCAACCTTGCCGATGGCGACCTGAATTTCAGCCTCGCTGATGCGCAGGCCCTTGGCGCGCGCGTCAAAGCGGTCAAACTTGGCGGTATAGTCGTAAAGCGCATCGTCGCCACGCCCGCGCACATCTTCGATAATATCGCGCACAATGGCGTCCACATCATCAGAAACTTCTCGCTTCATCGCCAAAAGGTCACGAAATGCAGCATCGAAATTACTGTCGGTTGCGTCAAGACGAATGGCCATGGCGAGGTCCTCTCATGTGCGGCTTTCTTGCAAATATACGCCCAAGGATCTGCTTTTGGACGTCGGCGCATTTATGAGAGTTTCTTTTGTGAGAGGCAAGGGAAAATCTCAGAAAGCTTCAACTTCAACACCCGGCTTTGGGGCATGGTGGTCCGCCAGCTCGCTGCCGATCGCGTTTTTGCAACTGGCGCAAGCCATTTCGGCATTAGGCAAGAGATTTCGGGCAAGCGAAGCTGAACCAGGACACAAGCGCATGGAAGCCATTCCTGACGAGCAGGATCATCTAACCTCCAGAGCCCAATATTTAGCGCGCTTTATTTAGAGTTGCGAGGCCAACGACTGTCCTTTGGAGCCCGGAACCACATCATAAACAGCCAAAAAGCACCCAGCACAACGGCTGCCCCGAAAAGGATCCAATAGATATTTTCCATCATATTCCATCTCCCTGACGCTTCGAGCCTACTATACTACAATTCTGAAGCATTTTCAGCGCTCAACGCAACCAATTAAATCTTACACTATTATGCGTTTTAGGAACTAACCAATGTCGCTCCAAACGACCGTTGATCAATCCCGGGCTGCCCAAAAAGGACAAAACAATGATTTGCCCCTTTTATAGCAGACGGCTGGCGGCGTCCCGGCTTCCACATTGCCAGAGTGCGAGCTTTTATTTCGAACGGCTTCAACCGAATCAAACGCCGACTAGACAGTCCGCAGATAGGTACGGCATTCGAAATCTGTTATCGTGCTCGCTATGATTTGCTCTTCAGCCAGCCGCGAACGGGTGTAGCTGATATGGAAATCTTGCCCGAAAACCTCTCTGGCCCATTGAGAGGCTTCGAAGGAGGCGATTGCCTCCTGCCAAATTGGGGTAAGCGGCTGCTTGGCAGCCACGTCCTCCAATGTCTCTACCGGCTCACCGGGATTGGCTTGATTTTCAAAGCCGGAAAGCGTCCCGGCCAAAAGCGATGCGATCACCAGATAGGGGTTGGCATCGGCTCCGGCAACCCGATGCTCAAGGCGGGCGGCAGCGCCCTTTGCGGTTGGAACGCGAATGGCTACTGCGCGATGGTCGTAGCCCCAGCATGGGGTCGTCGGCGCGTAACTTTCAGGCAAAAAGCGCCGATAGCTGTTGGCGTGTGGGGCATAGAGGATCTGGCATTCGCGCATATGCTGCAAAAGCCCCCCAATGGCGTTGCGCAGAAGACCGTTCGCCTCGATATCGCTATCGCCACCAAAGAGATTGATGCCGTCCGCATCCTGTACCGACATATGAATATGGAAGCCGTTCCCCGCAGAATGTGCATATGGCTTGGCCATGAAGGTGGCATCGAGACCATTCTTGCGTGCCACGTTGCGCACGATGCGCTTGAACAACATGCAATGATCCGCCGCAAGCAGAGCGCTTGGCACATGCAATAGATTCATTTCGAACTGCCCCGGACCGAATTCGGAAATCGTCGTCTCGGCAGGGATATTCTGAATCTGGCAAGCTTCATAGATCTCGGCCAGTACAGGTTCAAATGCGGCGATGACATCCATGTTGTAAACCTGAGACCCTGTCAGTCGCTCGCCAAGGCCTGGCACCATGGGACCTTGAGGGTGGCCGGTGACCGTCGTCTCACCATCGATGAGATAGAATTCCAACTCCGTGGCGACAACCGGGGTCAGCCCCTTTTCGGCAAAGCGCGCCTGCATGCGCGCAAGGGTGCCGCGGGTATCATAGCCACAGTCCTCGCCGGTAACGAGATCCTTCATGGTCACCAGTACCTGAGCGGTTGGTTCACTGGCCCAGGGCACCATGCACAGCGAGCCGGGCACCGGCATACAGATGCCGTCCGGATCGCCTTTTTCCAGTGCAATGCCAACCAGAGGCACATCATCGCCCCATATATCGAGCGCAGCTGTAGAACGCGGCAGGCGCACGGCTCCATCAGCAAGTTTTGGCAACATGGCGGCGGGCAGCCACTTGCCCATCAGAGACCCGCAGAAGCGAGGCAGCAGCATTTCCACCTTTACCAGATCCGGATGAGCTTTCAGGAAGGCCTCGGCTTCGGCCCGAAAAGCATCTTGCTGGCTTGCAATGGTCGTATTGGTCGGCATAGTCGTCTCTTATCGTTATAGTGCTCTGGATAGTGTTCTGGCAGGAATCTGGCGCAGAGGCACCTCTGCAATTTTCCCTGCGAACTGGCAGAACTTTCAATCTGGGCTAAGGGCTGAATTGGCCTCTAGCATGTCTAACTGGCCTCGGCAACTGCCGCTCTTTCCTCACGCCTGCGGCGCACTTCGCGGCGTTTGGTCAAAAGAGAAGCTACAATAACACCTGTCGAGACCAGTACGACAAGAATCGTTGAAAGGGCATTGATTTCCGGTGTCACTCCCAGACGCACCTGCGAATAGATTTTCATCGGCAATGTGGTCGCTCCCGGCCCGGAGGTAAAGGAGGCAATCACCAGATCATCCAGCGACAGCGTAAAGCTCAAAAGCCACGCCGAAACGATGGCAGGCAGGATGATCGGGACCGTGACCTGAAAGAAGGTCGCCATACGGCTCGCCCCAAGATCCATGGCCGCCTCCTCAAGGGACATGTCGAAGGTAACAAGACGAGAGGACACGACCACCGCCGAATAGCACATGGAAAAGGTGATATGGGCCAGAATGATGGTCCAGAAACCACGGTCGAAATCCAGCGAGACAAAGAGCAGCAGCAGTGACAGACCGGTGATGACTTCGGGCATCACGAGGGGCGCATAGACCATGCCCGAAAAGAGCGTCTTGCCCGGAAACCGCCCTGCCCGCACCAGCACCAAGGCAGCCATTGTGCCAAGGATGGTTGCCAATGTTGCAGAGACCACTCCGACCCGCACTGTTACCCAAGCGGCATCCATGAAGCCCTTGTTGGCGAAAACGGCGCTGTACCATTTGGTGGAGAAGCCTCCCCAAACCGTTACCAACCTGCTTTCGTTGAAAGAAAAGATGATGAGCAGCAAAATCGGCAGATAGAGAAAAGCAAAGCCAAGGGTTAGAGCCGATGCATTGAAAAAGCTGAAACGCCTCATTGTTTACGCTCCCTTTTCCTGTTGCTTCTCTTGCATACGCTGGAACAACACAATAGGCACGACCAGCAGAATGAGTAGTATGACGGCCACCGCCGAGGCAACCGGCCAGTCCCGGTTGGAGAAGAATTCCACCCACAGGGTTTTGCCGATCATCAATGTGTTCGAGCCGCCCAGAAGGTCCGGAATGACGAATTCACCCACCGCCGGAATGAAAACGAGGAAACAGCCAGCCAGAATGCCGGGCAGCGACAGAGGCACCGTTATCAACCAGAAAGCCTTGAATGGCGAGCAGCCGAGGTCCGTTGCCGCTTCGAGCAAGGAGTCGTCCATCTTTTCAAGGGAAGAATAAAGCGGCAGCACCATAAATGGCAGATAAGAATAGACGATACCGATATAGACTGCGATGTCGGTATTCAGGATCGTGAGAGGGTCGTCGATGATGCCCAAATGCATTAGCGCCATATTGAGCAAGCCCTCTTTCTTGAGGATTCCAATCCACGCATAGACGCGAATGAGGAAGCTGGTCCAGAAGGGCAGGATAATCAGCATGAGCAAGGTTGGCCGCCATTCACTGGGCGCCCTTGCCATGGAATAGGCAATCGGGTAGCCGAGCAGCAGCGCCAGAAGACTGGAGACAAATGCTATTTCAAGACTGGAAACATAGCTTTTCCAATATAGGTCATCCTCCATCAGCCAAGTGAAATTCTCGAAATCCCAACCGCCGACCATATCCTTGAGTCCTGCCCAGCCCTCTATCCAATCAAAGGTTGGGGCGTAAGGCGGCATGGCGATGGCCGTGTCAGACAGGGAGATCTTCACCACGATGATAAAGGGGATGAGAAAGAGCACGAGAAGCCAGATGTAGGGTGTCAGAATCAACAGACACCGCCCCAGATTTTTGGGCAACACCAAGCGGCGGCGTCGGATCGGATCGTCTGGTTCCGGGCTGGTAATCATGTCTGTGACTTCGGTGAGGTTGGTCAGGTTGCTCATGGCTTAGCGCTCCAGCAACACGCAACCACCGGCGCGCCAATGCACATAGACCTCATCATCCCAAGTGATCGCCCGTCGGTGCAAATGTTCCAGATTGGCTTCCTGTGACTTGATGATCTGCCCGTCTTCGGTCTGAACATGATAGGTGGAAATATTGCCCGTATAGGCAATGTCGAGCACCTTGCCCTTGAGGATATTGTGGGTGTCTGTGGGATAGTCCTTGGTGATACGCACTTTCTCTGGACGCACTGCGACCCAACGTTCTGCCCCCTTTTCAGGGAAGGCTACCGGCTGCGGCAGGCGAATGCGCAAAGGCGCATAATCTTCATGCCAGGCCAACTGGACGATATCTTCTTCCTTATCGTCTGGGCCGAGGATGTGACCTCCAATGATATTCACGTCCCCAAGGAAATCAGCAACATAACGGCTGTTCGGTGTCTCGTAAATTTCCCGAGGTGTTGCCACCTGCACCACCTTGCCCGCTTCCATGAGCGCAATACGGCTGGCCACAGTCATGGCCTCTTCCTGATCATGGGTCACAATAACAAAGGTGAGGCCGAGCTTTTCCTGAATGGTCATCAGTTCAAACTGGGTCTGCTCACGCAACTTTCTGTCAAGCGCTCCCAATGGTTCGTCCAGCAACAGCAGCTTGGGCTTCTTGGCGAGCGAACGGGCCAGAGCGACGCGCTGCCTTTGCCCCCCGGAAAGCTGGTGCGGTTTGCGCTTGGCAAAGGCCTGCAACTGCACCAGTGCGATCATCTCTTCCACGCGGTCCTTGATTTCCGCCTTGGGGCGCTTTTCCTGCTTGAGGCCGAAAGCGATATTCTGCTCCACCGTCATATGCGGAAACAGCGCATAGGACTGAAACATCATGTTGACCGGCCGCCGATGGGGCGGAATGTCGGTGAGATGCTTCTGTCGCATCATGATGGAGCCGGTCGTGGGCTGCTCAAAGCCGGCAAGCATGCGCATCAGCGTTGTCTTGCCACAGCCTGACGGGCCTAAAAGGGCGAAAAACTCGCGCTCGTAAATTTTCAAATTCAAATTGTCTATTGCGACGAAATCATCAAATTTTTTGGTAACGGCATCAAATCGTATCAAAGGCTTTTCATAAGGATCAGCCCAAGGCGCAAATGTGCTACCCGACCCGGAATTGGGGGAACCATTCATACTATATCTCGCTACCCGGGCTTCCTTGCCACCGACAGAAACTCCGGCGATCTTTAGAAGCCAATGGATTGAGGCCAGCCCCTTGCCGTCTGCTCTTCTTCTTCAGACGCGGAAGCTTCAAATAGGAATATTGTTCGGCCAGCTCAGGCAATTCACACCCGTTTGCCACGCCGAGAAGAAGGATCAGGCCAATTGACAGCCTGACCCCAATTCAATCGGGAAACCTATTGCCCCGACTTCACCTTGGTCCAGGCGCGCGTGACAATGCGCTGGATTTTCGGAGGATATGGCAAGTGCACGAACAGCTTGGCCGTCGTCTCCTCATCAGGATAAACAGCAGGATCGTTTATCACCTCCTCATCAAGCAGCTTCTGCGAAGCAAAGTTACCATTAGCATAGACCACATAGTTCGATGCCTTGGCGATCACTTCCGGACGCATGATGTAGTCGAGGAATATGTGTGCCTCTTCAACATTCTTGGCATCGGCAGGGATTGCCATCTGGTCAAACCACATCTGAGCCCCTTCCTTGGGGATGATGTAGTTCACTTCGACGCCATTACCCGCTTCCGCTGCGCGGTCGCGCGCCTGAAAGACGTCGCCAGACCAGCCGATCGCCAGACAGATATCGCCATTGGCCAGAGCGTTGATATATTCCGAGGAATGGAATTTCTGCACGTAAGGGCGTATCGACAGGAGCAACTCTTCGGCCGCAGCAATGTCGTCCTTATCGTGGCTGTTAGGATCCTTGCCCATATACATCAGGGTGAGCGGGATTACTTCCGTCGGCGCATCCAGCACATAGATCCCGCAATCTGCAAATTTTGCTGCATTTTCCGGTTTGAAGATCATGTCCCATGTGTTGAGCGGTACATCGCCCATGCGTTCCTTGGCGGCAGCGACATTAAAACCGACGCCAGTGGTGCCCCACAGATAGTTGATGGAATATTCGTTGCCCGGATCATAAGCCGCTGTGCGCTCGGATACGACATCCCACATGTTTTTCAGATTGGGCAGTTTCGACTTATCGAGCTTCTGGAAAACGCCAGCCTGAATCTGTCGCTGCAGGAATGTACCAGTCGGCACCACAATATCGTAGCCCGTTGACCCTGCCAGCAATTTTGTTTCGAGCACTTCGTTGGAATCGAACACGTCGTAGGTGACCTTGATTCCTGTTTCCGCTTCGAAGTCGGTGATAATGGATTCGTCTATATAGTCCGACCAATTGAAGATGTGGAGCTCTTTATCGGCCGCCATTCCGGCACTTGTCGCAGCCAGCAAAGCCGCCAGAGCAAGCGCGGATTTGGAGAAAAGCTTATCTGCTTTATCTGCCATCATATATGTCCCCTCGATTCTATCGGGAATTGTGGTGATTGCGATGGGCTGTTTTCGCCCCGTTAGTCTTTTCGACTATTATGACAAAATTTGATCACAAATTTTTCAGTGCTGCAAGCTTTTTCGATCAAACTCTCTTTGCAATGATGAAAAGCGCCATTATAAAGAAGTCATGGACAAGGATAACTCAGAGATATTTCAATCAGCGCCAGACAGAGAGGACGGTATCGATTCCAAACCTCTCACTGCGCATGAGCGCATTTATCAGGCATTGCGTGAGCGTTTGCTTTTTGGCGGCTTCCTGCCAGGCAAAGCAGTCACCTTGCGTGGACTTGCCGACTATCTCGAAGTTTCCCCCATGCCGGTGCGCGACGCTGTGCGACGGCTCACGGCAGAAGGCGCACTTGAGAGTCATGGCAATCGCCGTGTCTCCATCCCCGATATGACGGACAAGAAATATCAGGAAATCAACTTAACAAGATCGCTGCTAGAACCAGAACTGGCCGTTATGGCTCTTCCTCACGTACAAGATGACGATATCAAGCGTTTGATCACGATTGATGACGAGATCGATATTTGCCTTGAGAATGGCGATGTGGAAGGCTATATGCGGGGCAATCACGCCTTTCATTTTGCTCTTTACGACATCGCAAAGTCAGACGTAATCGCCAGACTGGTGGAAAGCGTCTGGATGCAATTTGGCCCATTCATGCGCCTTGTTTATGGACGGCACGGAACTGCGAATCTGATCGATCAGCACAAACAGGCGATTGAAGCATTACAGGCCCGAGACAGCCTGGCACTACGCACCGCCATCTCCGAAGACGTACGACAGGGCATGCTGCTCATCAGCGACCAGCGCTAACACCCCTTTTTACAACCCAATCGTTTCGACAGCTTCCCGATGCGGAAGATCGCGATTTACCCAACTCTAGCCACTCAGAAAAATTGTGATCACAAAATTCACTTGCTTTGTGATCACATCCTGAAGTAAGTTGGAGGAGCAATCGCACAGGCTGCGATTTGACACCATAGGTAATTCCATGACCAATTCAAAAGACTCAATAACGCAAGAAATAGCTGCAGCTTCCACAAACATTTCTGACAGAGACAGCCCGATCCCTCGAAAAGCGGAAGAAGTGCGTCAATGGATGCGCGACCGCCATATCGATGAGGTGGAATGCGTTGTGCCCGATATCGTCGGCATTGCACGCGGCAAGGCGATGCCCGCCTCCAAATTTTCGGGGCTCAACCCTACTTATCTGCCAACCTCCATTTTCTTCCAGACCATCACTGGCACCTATATTGAAATGGAAGACCGGCAGGATTTCATGATGGAACGCGATATCCAGCTGGTACCGGACCTTTCCACCGTGAGAGCCGTTCCTTGGGCAAATGATCCGACGGTTCAGGTCATCCACGACCTGTTCACTCTGGACGGCAACCCTGTTGAACTGGCTCCGCGCAATGTGCTGCGTCGGGTGATTGGCGGCTTTGAGGCGATGGGCTGGAAAGCCGTGGTCGCGCCAGAGCTTGAATTCTATCTCACAAAACGCAACTCGGACCCGGATTACCCGCTGGAGCCACCGATCGGTCGCTCAGGGCGCCAATCTGTGGGACGGCAGGCCTATTCCATCGCCGCGGTCGATGAATATGACCAGATCATCGAGGATATTTATGATTTTGCCGAAGCGCAGGGCCTCGAAATTGACACTGTTATTCAGGAAGGCGGTGCCGGTCAGCTGGAAATCAACCTCATTCATGGCAATCCGCTGGATCTGGCGGATCAGATTTTCGTTTTCAAACGTCTGATCCGTGAAGCAGCCTTCCGACATGATTGCTACGCCACATTCATGGCCAAACCGATGGATAACGAACCCGGCAGCGCCATGCACATCCATCAAAGTGTCATTGATGCCAAAACCGGAGCGAATGTCTTCTCTGATGCTGATGGCGAGCCCAGCGAGCTATTCTATCAATTCCTCGGCGGGCAGCAGAAATATCTGCCTGACGTGATGAGTATTCTGGCGCCTTATGTGAACAGCTACCGACGCCTCTTGGCCGGAGACTCTGCGCCGATCAATCTGGAATGGTCCATCGACAACCGATCCGTTGGCTTGAGAATTCCAAACTCCGATCCGAAAAACAGACGCATTGAAAACCGGCTGGTCGGTGCAGATACAAACCCGTATCTGGCCATCGCCGCCAGTCTGGCCTGTGGTCTTTTGGGCATAATCAACAAGGACAAGCCCAAGCCGCAATTGCAGCACCATGCTCACCACATGCCGTTTACTCTGCCGCGCTCGGTGCATCACTCGCTGGGACGGCTTGAGAAGAACGAACAGCTACATGATTTGCTAGGACCGGATTTCGTCAGGATCTACAGCCAGATCAAATTGCATGAATCCGAAGAATTCAATCAGGTCATCAGCCCTTGGGAAAGAGAATATCTGCTTCTGACTGTCTGATTTATCAATCATCACCAAACGACCATCTGCCGAGCCGTCATAAGAACGCGCCCAGAGACGGGAGACTTCAATGAATTTCATGGCCAATCAGCTTCCGACTGAAGAGCTGCAGAAATTGGATGCAGCCCATCATTTGCATCCTTTTACAGATTCCAAGCAGCTCAATGAAAAAGGTGCTCGCATCATCACCCGCGCTGAAGGCGTTTATCTTTATGATAGTGATGGCAACCGCCTGCTCGATGGCATGGCCGGACTATGGTGCGTCAATGTCGGCTATGGCCGCAAGGAGATCACGGAAGCGGCCATGCGGCAGATGGAACAGCTGCCCTACTACAACACTTTTTTCCAGACGTCCCATCCGCCAGTGGTGGCACTTGCTGAAAAGCTGGCGTCCATTGCACCTGATCATATCAATCATGTCTTCTTTGCCAATTCCGGCTCGGAGGCCAATGACACCGTCGTACGCATGGTGCGTCACTATTGGGCGAGCATGGGCAAGCCGGACAAGAAAGTGATTATCGCGCGCAAGAACGGCTATCACGGTTCGACTGTGGCTGCGGCTTCGCTGGGCGGCATGAAAGGCATGCATGCCCAAGGTGGTCTACCAATTCCGGACATCACCCATATTGACCAGCCCTATTGGTATGGCGAAGGCGGCGATATGGATCCGGCTGAATTCGGCCTCATGCGCGCTCGCGCTCTGGAGGAGGAAATCGATCGGATTGGCGAGGACAAGGTTGCCGCTTTCATTGCCGAACCCATTCAGGGTGCTGGCGGAGTAGTCATCCCGCCGGACAGCTACTGGCCGGAAATCCAGCGCATTTGCGATGAAAGGGAAATCCTTCTCATCGCGGACGAAGTGATTTGCGGTTTTGGCCGCACTGGCAACTGGTTCGGAACCAACACCTACAATATCAAACCAGACCTGATGCCGATTGCCAAGGGCTTGTCTTCAGGGTATCTGCCGATTGCCGGCGTCCTCGTCTCGGACCGTGTGGCCGAAGGCTTCATCGAAAATGCCGGCGAGTTTACCCATGGCTACACCTATTCGGGCCATCCGGTTTCCTGTGCTGCCGCATTGGCCAATCTTGAAATCATGGAGAGAGAACAGCTCATTGAGGGCGTGCGCGAAAGAGCCGCCCCCTATCTGGCTGAAAAATGGAAACGGTTCTCCGATCATCCCTTGATCGGGGAAGCGCGCTCGAAAGGGCTGGTTGCCGCTCTTGAAATGACGCCGGACAAGGCTGCGCGTGCACCATTTGCTGCAGGCAAGGGCACTGCCGGGCTCATCTGTCGGGAGCATTGCTTCAACAACGGGCTGGTGATGCGCCATGTCGGTGACACTATGATCATTTCCCCGCCACTGATCATCTCCAATAGCGAAATTGACGAGTTGGTGAGCAAGGCCGAAAAATGTATCGACCTGACGCTCGCCGATCTCAAGGCCCGCGGTTTATATAAATAATCCCCCCCCTGCGTAGCGGTGGGCCAAGCAACAGATTGGCCCATCCCCTCCCCCGGAAAGAAGGTGCCTTATGAGTTTGAGCAGCCCCGAAGGTGGTTTTCTGCATGGCAATGACAAGCAGGGAACGTATCCTGACAGCTATTATACTGCTACGGCAAATCCCCATGACTCGTTCCCCTCACTTCAAGGCGAACAGCTCTGTGATGTTTGCGTTATTGGCGGCGGCTATGCGGGACTTTCCTCAGCCTTACATTTGAGCCAGCAGGGATACAAGGTCATCTTGCTTGAAGCCCATCGGGTCGGCTGGGGGGCTTCAGGGCGCAACGGCGGGCAGGTCTGCACCGGGCAACGGTTGGAGCAAGACGCGCTGGAAAAGATGGTCGGCACCGCGCAGGCCCGTCTTCTTTGGAATATTGCGGTTGACGGCATCCAGATGGTCAAGGATCTTATCACCGATCACGGTATCAACTGCGACCTCAAGCCTGGCACCCTGCATGTCGACCACAAACCCCATTATGCTGATGAATCCAAGGCCTATGTCGACAAGCTCAATCAGGAATATGGCTATAAGCATATTCGCTATGTAAGCAAAGCCGATGTGGAAGAGATGCTCGGCTCGAAAGCCTATTATGGCGGCATGGTGGACATGTTCGCAGCTCATCTCCACCCGCTCAATTATGCTCTGGGACTCGGCGAAGTCGTTCGCAAGGCTGGCACGGCAATCTTTGAGAATAGCGAAGTCAAAAGCATCGAAAAGGGCGATACAGTCACTATCAAATGCACGGAAGGCCATGTCAAAGCCAAGCATTTGATCATCGCCTGCAACGGCTACATAGAGAATCTGGTGCCCAAAGTGGCCTCTCGCGTAATGCCGATGAACAATTATATTCTCGCAACAGAGCCGTTGGGAGATGATTTGGCCCGCGAATTGATCCGCGATGACTTCGGCGTTGCTGACAGCAAGTTCGTCATCAACTATTACCGTCTTTCAGCGGACAAGCGCATGCTGTTTGGTGGCGGCGAGACCTACAGTTTCAAATTCCCTCAGGACATCAAATCCTTCGTGCGCAAGCCGATGCTGGAGATCTATCCGCAATTGAAAGACGTGCGCATTGATTATGGCTGGGGCGGCACTCTGGGCATCACGGTCAATCGCATGCCCTATTTTGCCAAGTTGGACAAGAATATCATCAATGCCAGCGGCTTTTCAGGCCACGGCGTGGCGATTGCCACCATCGCCGGCAAGCTGGTGGCCGAATTGATCGACGGGCAGGCCAGCCGTTTTGACGCCATGGAAAAGGTGCCCACCTATCCATTTCCCGGCGGGCGCCATTTGCGCCATGCGCTTCTGGTCATGGCAATGCTCTATTACAAGACAAGAGACCGCATCGGCACGCCAGCCTAGTGATAATTTAAGATGAGCAATTAAGAAAAATTGTTAAGCAAAAGATATGCCCCAGTTGTCAAAGTTGCTGCGTCGGCGCCAACGCTCAACGCCACAACCATGGTGTCAGCCGCTGTTTTTACCTTGCTCACAATCGAATCTCGATTGTGAGCTTTCATGATCTGTGGGTGCAGCTGAACGAATGTGCTAAAAGTTTCCTTATACACTTTCCAGAATTGCTCCTCACCAAAATCATCGTATTGCTTATAAGCTAACTCAATTTGCTGCATGTAATGCAATAGCAAGCGTTTAAACCGATCCGAAATGGCTTCTGACTTACAGAATTCTTGAACAGCGTCTCTCATCGCATCAAAAGCTTGTGTCACTTTCTCTTTGCTTGCGGTAAATCCACCTTCTTTTTGAATACGCTCTGAAAGAGTGTACAGAACTTCTTCGTTGCGCTCTATACGCTGCTCAAACAAGCTTTTCGCAGTCGCAGACCCCATTTGAATTTCAAAAGTTTCTCTAATTTCCTTAACTTTTGAAATCCACCTCTGCTTAATCTCAGGTTTGGCGACCTCGATATATTCAATATCTCGCAGTACATGGTTACATGCTTGGTAGTATCTAAATACAAACTCTGTTGTATTTTCATATCCAAGAGACGAACTTACTGATTTTAAGAGAGAATTTATATTACCGCCATTATTGCCCAACTCTTTATTTCCAGAATTTCTGATCTTACCAATTAAAGAAAGAAGAACGTCTGCGGAATTAATAGATTCGAAGGTGGATTGTTTACTCATTGAAAGACTCGATTGCATAAATGGGAACATTTACTTTTAGCAGCAACCCCATAAATAAAAAAGGGGGCTCACGACCCCTTTCTCATCAGTGTGCTTCAAAAGATGGTTCCTAAGCTTACGGGCGCGAGATGGCCTTGATTTCGAGGAAATCCTCCATGCCGAAGTGGCCGCCTTCGCGCCCTAAACCGCTCATCTTGTAGCCTCCGAACGGGCTTCCCCAATTGATATCCGTGCCATTGAGCCGCACCATGCCAGCGCGGAGCGCCTTGGCCACCCGCAAGCCGCGAGCCTCATCGCCTGTGTCGATATAGGCCGCAAGGCCATAGGGCGTGTCGTTGGCTATGGCGATGGCCTCTTCCTCTCCTTCGAAGGGGATCATGGTCAGAACGGGGCCGAAAATCTCTTCCTTTGCGATGGTCATCTCGTTGGTTGCATTGCCAAAAACTGTTGGCTTGCAGAAGTAGCCGACATTGCGCCCCTCCGGCTTGCCGGTTCCGCCAGCAAGCAGCGTTGCGCCTTCATCAATTCCTTTCTGAATGAGGGCCTGCACCTTTTCATATTGCATCTGGCTGACCAGCGGTCCGATGTGGCGGCCTTCCTCTGTCGGATCTCCCACCTGGGTTGCTTCAGCGGCAGCTTTGGCGATTTGCATCGCTTGCTCATAGACGCTTTTCTCAACCAACATGCGGGTCGGGGCGTTGCAGGACTGACCGGTGTTATTGAAAACCTGCCGTGCGCCTCGGGTTACGGATTTTTCAAGATCCTCCACATCGGCAAAGACAATATTGGGGCTCTTGCCACCCAGCTCAAGGGCCACGCGCTTGACGGTTTCCGCTGCATCCTTGGTCACGGCCACGCCACCACGGGTGGAGCCGGTAAAGGACATCATCTGCACATCCTTGTGGCGGGAAAGGGCAGCACCAACCACAGGCCCCTCCCCGTTCACCAGATTGAACACACCGGCGGGCACTCCGGCTTCGTGCAGAATGCCTGCATAAAGCATTGCTGAAAGTGGCGTCAGTTCAGACGGTTTCAGAACCATCGTACAACCAGTGGCAAGCGCCGGAGCGATCTTGAGAACCATCTGGTTCATTGGCCAGTTCCACGGAGTGATCAGACCACAAACCCCGATCGGCTCACGCAGAATGATGTCTCCACAGCAAGTGCTCTCGAACTCATAGCCCTTCAGCGCATCAATGAAGCCTTGCAGATGCCCCACGCCAACGGCTGCCTGAGCATCCTGAGACAGCGTGCATGGAGAGCCCATTTCGGCAGTGATTGTCTCGGCCATTTCATCGTAGCGGTCTTTGTAAACGGCCAGAATGTTTTCCAAAAGTTCGATGCGCTCTGCCTTGCTGGTTTGGGAAAAGCTCGGAAAAGCTGCGCTCGCCGCCTTCACCGCGGCGTCGGCGTCGGCCTCGCTGCCCATGGAAATGACAGCGATGACCTCTTCGGTTGCCGGATTGATGACATCAAGATCCGTTGCCGAAATCGGATCGACCCAGCGACCTCCGATGAAGAATTTACGTTTGTCCAACATACTTGCTGCGCCCCCTCTGCGCTTGTCTCTGTCTCAGGCTTTGGCGACCTTGCTTTTCATCCATGCCGCTTCTCGCGACTTAAGAAATTCGACAATTCCTTCACCGATTGCGGAACGGTCAATTGGCGTCTTGAGCGATGCCGACGCATTGGCTGCAACGGCGTCTCCCAGAACGACCTCTCGTCTATCTTCGATCAAATCTGCAACAAAATCGGCATTGAATTCCGGATGCCCCTGAAAAGACAGGACCTGATCGGCATAGGCGAGCGCAGCAACATTGCAAAAATCACTTGTTGCAATGACTCGCGCTTCTGGCGGCACCTCGACCACCTGATCCTGATGAAAGGCAAGAATGGAGAAATCGTCTCGCTTGGAAAGTTCGGTTTTTCCCAACCAGTCCGGTTTATCGCTGCTCCAATGATAGGTCTGACGGCCAACGCCCCACCCTTTTTCGGACTTCATGACCTTGCCGCCCAGTGCCTCGGCCAGAATCTGATGACCAAAGCAGATGCCGACCATCGGCACGCCCGCAGCATAGGCATCACGAATGAAATCCTTGAGCGCATGAATCCATGGATAGTCTTCATAGGCACCAAATTTGGAGCCCGTGATAAGCCAGGCATTGCAGGCATCCGGGCTTGGCGGCAACTCGCCATCCAGTGGAACGAAATATTCATATTGCCAATGGGCAGGCGCTGTTGCGCCAACCATCTGGGCAAACATTTGTGCGTAGGATGGGAATTTTTGCGCCAGTGTCTCAGGAGGGCGTCCGGTTTCCAGAATGCCCAGTGTGAAGGTGTCAGTCATCAATGCGATCCATAACTCCTGCCAAGGAGCTGTCTTGAATAAATTTGTGATCACAAAGTACCGTTTGAAACATCCTGCGTCAATTAGCAGGCTGCGTTCTATTGATATCCTCTACAAGTAAGAACGCAATCCGGTCTATTCCGGTTACCTTAAATTCTGCCTGCAGCCTTTCTCTAGGCCTCGATTGTTTACGCCACCCAAGCCGGATTTGTGATCAGAAATCCTGACATGACGGAGATTTTCGCGCAGAAACGCGCGATATTTGAGTGACTGTTTCGATCTTGCCGGGTTCTGGCTTTTCAAGTGAACCCCATATTTCAAGACCTTGAAGCAGTCTCCTAGCTGACTTACTGTAACCAAAACAGAAACTGCCAGGAGGGCTGATGATGCATGAGAGTAACGATGAGCTTCAATTGGGTTATCTGATCTTTGAAGTATCCCGCCTCATGCGGCGTCTGTTCGAGGAGGAGGCCAAAGGATTGGGCCTGACGATGCAGCAGGCTCGCGTTATCAGCTTTCTCGACGATTATCCTGAAGGAATTTCCCAGAGACACATAGCTCAGGCCATTGACCGAGATCCGATGACCATGAGCGGCATTCTCGACCGTTTGCAAAAGCAAAAGCTGGTCTCGCGCGTTGTCGATCCTTCGGACAGCCGCGCCAAACTGGTTTTGCTGACTGACGAGGGCAAAGTGTTGCTGCGCAAGGCCCGCGCAGTTGGGCAAAGCATCGGGCAGACGCTTTCTGATCGCGTTTTAAGCCACATTCCGGACAGCCAAAGAGAAGCACTGATTTCCGGCCTGGAGCTCATACGGAGCGAGCTGAGCGACATGTCCTATGCCAACAAGGACAAGGAAAAATAGGCGCAACAAACCGCAGCCTGGCATCCTGCTTGCGGGCAATTTGAGCAGGTCTGGCGACGGGCCCTCAACAGGCATGTTTGATCTCAGCCCTGTTGATCTTCGAAAATTGGCCCCACGGCAATATCGCGCAATTGGCCCTTATCACGCATAATAAACAGCGCGTTGATGCCCTTTGATCGGGCAACATGCAAACCTGCATCGGCCCCCATAACCATCAGTGCGGTCGCCCAGGCATCAGCCGTCATGCAGCTTTGGGCGATGACACTGACGGAGGCGACATCATTTTGCAGCGGACCACCCCGACGCGGGTCCATCGTGTGACTGAAAGTCTGGTTGCCAACTTTCACGAAGTGTCTGTAGTCGCCGCTCGTTGCTATGGCAGCGTCTTGCAATTGCAGCATTCCCCTCGCTTCCCGCATGGCATAATCCGGCTTTTCCAGAGCCACTGCCCACGGATTGCCATCGGCCTTGGTTCCGATAGCCCGCATTTCACCATCGATCCCCACAAGACCACTTTCGATCCCGAATTGGCTCAGCACGTCTGCCAGAGCATCAACCCCATACCCCTTGGCGATGCCGCAAAGATCTAGCTTCATCTGCGCTGTCTTGCGCACAGCCAGACGGGATCGGTCAAGCTCCAAAAGCTCGTGCGTCATCGGGCGCGCATGGCCAAGTTGAGCGCGAATGGCTTGCTCATCAAGCTCGGAGGAGGATGCTCCGAAGCCCCATGCGTCGACCATATCGCCAACCGCCGGATCAAACAGGCCACTTGAAGCGCGGTTGATTGCCAATGCCTCGGCAAGAACCGTGTACAGATCTTCGGGGACAACAATCCATTGACCAACCGGCGCACGGTTCAGCTGCATCAAGTCGGACTGGGGCTTCCAGGTGGACATTTGCCTGTCCACCCGATCAACCGCCGCAAACAAGGCCTTATCGAGACCGTCTGGCGCTTGCGCTTCATCGGTCATGATGATGGCACTATAGCGGGTACCCATGGTCGCACCATTGAAAACATGACGGTGGTGCGCCGAGGCTGAAGCGGAGGCGTCAGGCTTCTCGCCTCTCGGACAATCAAAAGACATCTTCAACATAACGCCCTTCTTTTCTGAGATCGGCAATGTCTATGCCGGTAGATTGGAGGATATCTTTCAATGCGGCCTCGATCCCCTTGGCCATATCGCGCCCGCCACAAACCATGATCTGAGCCCCTTCGCGGATGAGAACTGCCAGCTCAGTCCCATCCTGACGCAAGCGATCTTGCACATAGAAACGCCATTCAAAACGAGAGAAGGCGAGCTTTGCAGACTGTAGCAGCCCTGCCTGATTCCAGTTCCACAGTTCCTCCTGATAGAGATAATCGGATTGCGGATGGCGAGCCCCGAAATAAAGATGCATAGGCCGTTTGCTCTGGTTGTTGCGGATGAAGCCAATGAGAGGAGCAATTCCGGCCCCGGCCCCGATTAGAATGACCGGCTTCCGGGATGGCTTGAGCCTAAAGTTCGGATTGGCCTGAAAGGCAGCCTTGATCGTATCGCCGACTTGAAGGCTATGAAGAAAGCCCGAACACAGGCCCCCCGGCACATTTCTGACGCATATTTCGACAAAGCCGTTCTTGCGCCCCGACGCAAGCGAGTAATATCTTGGAACAGTATCACCCTCCGGGGTTATGCTGAGGAGGTCTCCTGGCTCGAAGTCTGGGAGCCTTTTGCCAAACGGACAAGAGACCAGAGAACCATTTCTGCCTACCGGCTCGAAGCGGAAGACCGATGTCGGAGCCTGAACTTCACGCCCATAGTCCTTGCGTGAGACAAGCCGTAATTCATGTTCCTTGACAACCAATTGCACGGGCTCAAGCGAAAGCTTGGTGCCTAGCCGAGTAGATAACACCTTGCTCCAGCGATCAAATTCCTGCGCTGACTGCCGGTTTACCGTTGCCAATGGCATCAGGGTTTGCCAGCCCTTCAGGCTCATTGCCTCGCTGACGTCACGTGCAAATTGGCAGAAGGCAGGAAACTGACGATCACCAAAACCAAGCACGGAAACGGTCGGGCGATTGGTGCCTTCATAGGCTTGCAATTTTGCCATGAAGCCGTTTGCCGAGCTGGGGGCCTGACCATCGCCATAAGTGGCCGTTAGAATGAAGATCTGCTTTGCGTGCGGGTAGCTTTTGGCAAAGTCATTCATCGCGGCGGTGTGAACAGAGATGCCCGAACGGGTCAAACCATCATGCAGGCTGCGAGCAAATTCCCATGTGCTGTTACCCTCGCTGCCGACAAGGATAATGGCATCGGCATCCCCTGATTTGACGTTGCGTGCGATTTTGGGTTTGCTCTGCTTTTTCCGCCACCAGATGATGGCACCAGTTGCCCCCATGAAGGGAACACCCAGCGAGGCAAAACCAAGCAACAGAGCCAGTGGGGCCAGCCCCTCTCCGGTGTGCAACATATAGATGAATTCATAAATCTGCTTGGCACTGCTGTTTGGCGTATAGGCGAGGAGATCACCGGTTGCCTGATCCACATATCCAGCACCGCTTGCGGTGGTCAGTGAAAAGGCATCTTGCCTATCACCATCATAGGGAAAGGTAAGTTCTCTGAGCTGAATAACCGGCACGTCGCGCAACCCCTCCAACGAGATGATTGGCGCCGGGGTGCCGCCATCAACCTGAGGGAAAGCAGCATCCGTACCAGAACCATCTGGTGCAATTCCAAAGGTTGCGGCCGTCATGTAAAGGCCGGTCAATGCGCTAAGGGTTAGGCCCAGAATGGCAAGGCGAGAGACTTCCAGATGGAGCCGCTGAGAAAGGCTTCCGCGAATGGGGCCAAACAGTTGGCGCCAGCCTCCCATCCGCCGTTTCAGCATGATGAGGCCAGATACACAGATAAGTAGCATGACCGCAGCCCCGGCGCCTGCAGTCATGCGCCCCCCGTCACCCAGAAACAGGGACCTATGCAAGTCGGTCAGCCAGATTTGGGACTGTGAGGGTTGATAGGCTCCAAGGCTTGCTCCGCTTGCGGGATCAATCAATTCGGCACCGGACACCCCATTCTCATAGTAATAGGCAATGACTTGCCCCGAAGCGCGCCGCACAATCTGCGAGGTGCCCGGATGGGCTTGCTTGACCGTGTCGGCCAATTCGGCAACAGAGAGGGTCACCCCGGAGCTCGCAGGCTGACTGAAGCGTTCCATGATGGGGTAGATTGACAAGGCAGCTCCACTGATGGACAAAACCAGCACGAGAGGCAGGAGAAACAGGCCGGTAATTTTATGAATGATCTGCTGCATGGCAGGAAATCTCTTTATGGCTTGGCAAAAACTGAAAGTAAAAAGGCCTTACATGTCAAAACTGAAGGTCTGGATGAAACGTTTGCCCGAAGTGGCCTCACCTGCGGATTTGCTTTCCAGTGGCACAACGATTTCGGAGGGGGCGTCCCCCATGTGCTCAACTGCGGTGTCGATATGCAGCTGGTAGCCGGCATCGAACAGAGCGTCAGACAAATCGAGGGTGACATTCAGCGTCTTGCCGCTGCCAACGCTGGCCCCGGTAATGCCATCCACCTCTGAAACATTGCCCCCCGTTGCACGATACCAGTCGCGCAGATCGCTGTAATATTTGGAGCGCCCGCCAGACATCCACAATGAGCCCTGATAGGTGCCGGAAGCATCGGTGACATACATCACCATATAGGCTTCCGGGCCGCCATAATTGGTCATGGTGGTGGTGAAGGTGACCGGTTTGGCCTGAGCCGCTGCTGGTAACGCAAAGGCAGAAGCAAGGGCTGCGGAAACGAGATATTTATTCATGGTTTTGTCCTTGGTTTGATAAGCAACAACTGACCGCTCTTTTCGCTTTTCTGGTGAGATGCTGCTTTGATTGGCTCTAGTTGATCGTGACTTTGGGGGCTGTGCCCTTATTGATAAATTTGTTGCTGTTGACAGGACCGGTTGGCGCCTGGGTTACAGAAGTGCAGCCCGAGACCTGGTCATCGTCGTCGTCGTCAAAATCCCAACCAATCGGGAGCCGCCAGCCAAACAGATAGAAGTGACGGACACCATCATGATCGTGGCGACGGTAATAGGCCTCACCCCTGCGATCATGATCGCCGAAATATCCGTGGCCATGCCCTCCGGCAAAGCTTGCGCCGGAAGCAAAAGCGAAGTCCGCAATCAGCAGGGTTGAGATCAGAAGTATTTTTTTCATGGTTGCGACATTCCCTTCCAAGTGTTCGATGCATGCACTATCGCGCGCCAGACTGAAGGTGACCTGACCGATAATTTCTTTTTGCTTCAGCTTGCTGTAAGGTTTGCCAGCGACACTGCTGCGGACTTATTAAGCGGCTGGTCGCAAGAATTGTGAGGGAAGGCAAATGCGGGTCTTGTTGGTCGAGGATGATACGGTGCTAGGGTCTGCGGTGCGCGATCAGATCGCCGCCGATGGGCACAGCGTAGATTGGGTGCAACGGCTTGATGATGCCGGGGACTATATTCATGCGGCGCCTTATGACCTGATCCTTCTGGACCTGATGTTGCCCGACGGATTGGGCATCAATTTCCTCAAAAAGCTGCGCGGTTCGGGGGACGTCACCCCGGTAATCATTCTGACAGCCCTTGATCAGATCTCCGACAGAATCGACGGCCTCAACGCTGGTGCCGACGACTATCTGGTCAAACCCTTTGATTTGCAGGAGCTGACTGCACGCCTCAAGGCTGTTGCCAGACGCTACAGTGGCAACCCCAATCCCCTTGTTAAAATCGGTGAGCTTGAGATCGACATTGCTGCGCGTTCCGTCTTGCGGGCAGGCAAGGCAGTGTCACTCACTGCGCGCGAATGGGCCATTTTTGAAGCTTTCCTGCAGCACCCGAACAACCTTCTTTCCAAAAGCCAGCTGGAAGAAACCCTCTATGCTTTTGATACGGAAATCGAAAGCAACACGATAGAGGTGCACATCAGTCGCATGCGCAAGAAACTTGGCGGAAGCATCATTGAAACCGTGCGCGGCATGGGCTACCGGCTGGAGCATGCATGAACGCAGGATCCTTCTTGAAAAACAGCCTGCAGCTTCGTCTATCGCTTGGCCTTGCACTCGGCGTGGGGCTGTTGTGGGCGGCTGCGACCATGGTTAGCGGCGTGATCGTCAAACGCGAACTGGATGGGGCTTTTGATCAGGCGCTGGCCGAAGCGGTCGAGCGCATCCTGCCTCCGGTCATCCATGATATTGTTGAAGGCAACAAGGTGGATGACGAAGTGGAAGACCTGAAGGTGAACGGCTTGCAGCTTGGCCGCATTGGCCGCTCATGGCGTCATGAAAACGGCTTTACGCGCCGCTTTGGTCATGATCGGGACAAGAAAGACGACGATAAAAAGAGCGATGATGAGGACAAGGACTGGAAAACAGGCAAAGAGCAGAAAACAAAGTTTTCGCTGCCTGAAAATCAGTTTCTGACCTATATCGTTCGCGACCCCATGGGCCGGATTCTGTTGCAGTCAAAGAATGCAAATCCGGACTTTTTTCCCGGTATCGACAAACTCGGCTTCAGGACGCTCAATGACCACCGGATCTTTACCGGATCAACGCTTGATGGCAACGTGATCATATCCGTTGCCGATCCAATGGCACGACGCAGAAGGGCGGCCCACGATACGCTGGAAGCCCTTGCCATGCCGCTGTTCATTCTGGTGCCCCTGAGCATGTTGGGCGTGTGGCTGCTGGTGCGCATTTCCATGCGTTCCATTCGAGGCTTCAGATCCGAGATCGAAATGCGCGGCGGCGGTGATCTTTCGCCCATCAGCGCAGAAAGACTGCCTTCTGAACTTGAGCCGGTTGCCGATGAGGTCAACAATCTTCTGGAGCGCATGCGCCGGACTTTGGAAGCGGAGCGCAGCTTTACGGCCAACAGCGCTCATGAATTGCGCACGCCGGTAGCGGCAGCCCTTGCCCAAACCCAACGCCTGATTTCTGAGGCAGAGCAAGGAGCAGTAAAAGACAGGGCAATACAGATCGAAACGGCGCTCAAATCCTTGTCGCGCCTTACGGAAAAGCTGATGCAGCTCGCCCGCGCGGAAGGTGGTGCAATGTTGTCAGAACAAGAGCGGGACATCTTGCCCATCGTCAGTCTGGTTCTGGATGAGTTCCGGGAAGACGCAGACAGATTGCAAATTTCCATGCCGGACGGTCCGGTGCCCTTGCTGATAGACCCCAATGTCTTTGCTATTCTCCTGCGCAATCTGGTCGAGAATGCACTCAAGCATGCCAGCGCACAAAGTGAGGTGGAGGTGCAGCTTGAGCCAGATGGAAAACTGATCGTGCGCAATGATTGCGACCCTATTGCGTACGATGTCCTTGAGAGAATTACCCGCTCCTTCGAGCGCGGAAAGACTGGCGCCAAGGGCAGCGGCGTCGGGCTTGCCATCGTCAAGGCGATCACAACCGGCAGCGGAGCCACTCTGGCGCTTAATTCACCTATCCAAGACAAGAAACGCGGCTTTGAAGCGGTCGTGACCTTCTAATGGTGCCCGCACCATTGCCCGAATGCTTTCCTTGCTTGCCCCAAGCCCCAGTAGGCTTGCGATCGGGTTAAGGTCATCCGATCGGCTTGGTTCTGCTTTCGAGCCAGCGCCTGCTGTCCGGGCTTAGTTCTTCCATCAGTTCCCGTTTCACCCGCTCATGATAAGCATCTAGCCAAGCCACTTCTTCCCGCGTCAGGCTTTCCAGAGAGAAGAGGCCGAGATCAATCGGGACAAGAGTCAAGGGCCGGAAGGAGCAGAAACCATCGTCGTGGGCGACAACCTCCACCTGATTTTCCACCCGCAAACCAAAGCCATCTTCCAGATAATAGCCCGGCTCGATCGTCATGATGTTGCCAGCCTCAAGCCCGAAGCAGTTGGGCAGTTTGCCAAGACGATGAGGATATTCATGTACCAGCAGATTGTGGCCTACGCCATGCCCCGTACCGTGATCATAGTCTAACCCAAGTTGCCAGAGGTGCATGCGGGCAAGTGCATCCAGCTGATGTGGGAAAGTGCCTTTAGGGAATTTTGCCATGGATAAAGCAAGAAAGCCACGTAGCACGGCCGTCGCGGCGGGCTTTAAACCGGCAGGAATATCGCCAAAGGAAAAGGTGCGCGTTGCATCTGTGGTGCCACTTTCATATTGGCCGCCGCAATCGAGCAGATAGAGAGAGCCCGGCAGAAGCGGGGTATCATTGCCCGGCGTCGGATTGTAGTGGCACATGGCAGCATTTGGCCCGACTGCCGAGATCGGCTTGAAGCTTGGCTCCAGATACCCTGCAACGGCCTTGCGGAATTCATTGATCTTGTCTCCAGCTTCGCATTCGGTGACAGGATTGCCGCTTGCTGCCCGTTTGGGCACCTCGACTGAGAGCCAGTGGCAATATTCCACCCAAGCGATACCATCGGCATGGTGCGCGTCGCGATATCCCTTAAGCTCTGCCTCGGTCTTCTGTGCTTTTCGGATCATGATCGGATTGTCGCAACCGATAAGCTCGGCTCCGGCTTCCTGCGCGGTGGCCTTGACGGCATCAGGCGCAAAAACGGGGTCAAAGCCGACCCGTTTTCCCTTTGCTTGCCGTGATAGTTGGCTGATGAATTCAGCCGGTTCGAACATATCGACGTCAAGTCCCTCAAGGCTGTTTTCACAGAGCTTTTCGGGGTCGATGAACCAACTGACCGCCCCTTCTGACGGAATGATTGCAAAAGACAACGGGATTGGATGCATAGGCACATCGCTGCCGCGACGATTGAGCAGCCAGGCGATTTCATCTGGGCGGCTTTCAACCCAAAGCCCGATCTGTTTCTTGCCCATATCCTCGCGGATTTTGGCAAGCTTCTCAGCAAAAGAGAGGCCACTAAAGGCGTCGCGCATAATCCGCACCTTTCCCTTGGGAGAGGCTGGCCGGTCCGCCCAAATAGCGCTGAAGGGATCGCCAAGCGGGATCAACTCCGCTCCGCAGGGCTTTAGTGCCTTGCGCAAGTCATCCGCCTGATTGACCGACCACAGCATCGGATCATATCCGACGCGCAAAGCTGGGCGGCCAATTTCTGTTGCTATCCATTGCCCCGGAGGGGTTTGGTGCAAATGGGCGATTTGCCACAAGGCGGGATCGGCCTGTTTGCTTGCTTGCACCTGATAGCGACCATCAACAAACAGCACGGCTCCCTTCTGCATCACCAACGCTCGCCCCAAAGAGCCGGAAAATCCGCTCAGCCAGTGAAGGCAACGATCATGCCCCGGACAATCCTCGCTCTGGTGCGCGTCTGCGCTGGTGACGAGATAGGCATCCACTTTATGCTCTGCCATCCATTGGCGCAGTGCGCCAAGGCGGTCTTGATGGGAAGGAACGGTAACTTCGGTGCTCATGATAGCATCCTGTCGTAAATCCCGGGCTTGGTTTGCGCTTTTGCCAAGGCGTCAGCGCATGCGTGGGTCCAGAAGCGTGTAAAGAAGATCGACAATGATATTGGCGATCACGATGAACAAACCACCCAGCATCACAACGCCGATGATGATCGGGCGGTCCTGGTTGGCGACGGCCTGCACGGCGAGCGCCCCGACCCCTTGCAGACCATAAACCTGCTCGATGACGATGGAGCCGCCAAGCAGGAAGGCAATGTCTGCGCCAAGCTGGGTAATCAGCGGGGTGAGCGTTGCTCGCATGGCGTGCTTGTAGATGACTTTGCGCTCGGAGATGCCCTTGGCGCGCGCAGTGCGGATATAGTCCTCGCCCAGCACCTGCAACAGCTGTCCGCGGGTAAGCCGCGCGTAGATCGCCGAGGTCACCAGCGCCAGTGTGGTCCACGGCAAAACCAGATGCCATGCCCAATCAACGGGATTGTCAAGAAAGGGCTTATAGCCACCTGCCGGAAAGAGCATGAACCCTGCTTTTCGCGGCAGAAAATAGAGACAATAGAGCGATAGCATCCCAAGCACAAAGGTGGGGAAGCTGAGCCCGATCAGAATGAAGGTCTGGCCGAGCCTGTCCTTTTTGGTGCCAGCATTGCGCGCCGACATGACCCCGATGGGTATGCCAATGGCCAGCCAGACAATCACCCCGCCGATAACCAGCGATACGGTTGCAGGAATACGGCGGGTAATAAGGTCCAGAACCGGCTGCTGATTGCGGTAGGAATAGCCGAGGTCTCCATGCAGGGCCTTGCTGACAAAGCTGCCATATTGCACGATGATCGGCCTATCCAGCCCCAGATTTTCGCGGATTTGAACCAGTTGTGCCTCAGTTGCCTTATCGCCTGCGACCACGCGCGCCGGATCGCCCGGAGCGACGAAAAACAGAAAGAATACGAACACAGACAGAGACACGAGCACCAGACAGGCAAAAAGCAGTCGTTGCATGAGATAGCGGGTCATTTGGCTAGTCCTTCCTCGGAGGTCTTCGGTTTGCCCAGCAAGCCAAACAAAGCGGCTCTCTTTTTCTTCCGTGGTTTGATGCGCCGTCCTTTTGGATCAAGAGCATCACGCAGGCCATCGCCCAGAATGTTGAAGGCCAGCGTTGACATCAAAAGCGCAAGGCCTGGGAATACGACAAGCCACCATGCCACAAGATAAACCGAGTTGGCGCCAGCGTCGGCCAGCATGCCGCCCCAACTGGCCGTTGGAGGCGTGATGCCGAGGCCAAGGAAGCTCAGGGTTGCCTCAAAGACGATGGAGCTGGGGATCATCATGGTGGTGTAAACAATGATCGGGACCGACAGATTAGGCAGGATATCTCGCATGAGGATCGACAAGGGGCTTGCACCAAGACTGCGGCTGGCCTCTATGAACTCACGCTTGGTAAGAGACGCTGTTTCAGCGCGAATGACGCGCCCCATCGTTGTCCAGCTGAAAAAGACAATGACACCGATGGATAAGGTGAGCGACGGCCCAAAAACAGAGACCAGCGCCAACGCACAGAGCAGGAATGGCACGCTCATGACAAGGTCCATCACCCGCCCCAGCACAACATCAACCCAGCCACCGAAATAGCCCGAAATCATACCGATGGTGATGCCAATCACCGCCGAAGCGAGAGCCGCCAGAACGCCTACCGCCAGCGAGATCCTCGCACCATAGGCAAGGCGCACCAGCACATCACGGCCCAATTGATCGGCCCCCAGCATAAATTCCCCGTTCGGCCCGACAGGCAGGCCGAAGGGTGACATGCCGGTTTCCCTGAATTGTGCATTGGGATCATGCCCTGTCCAATGGGCAACGAGCGGGGCAAAGATGGCAAACAGGGCCAGCAGGACGATGAAAACAACAGCAGTCAACAGAGCCGGATCCTTCAAGATCCGGCGCATGGTCAACTCGAAAGACCCTCTTTGCACGACCTTTTCGGACGCTTTGGAAGAGTTGGCTTCAGCAGGCATGGTCTGGTTTTTGTTTGTCATAGGGCACCCTCCATGGCGCTGCCGGCAAGGTCTTTCGCAGAGACGGTTCTGATCAGCTTTCTGGTGCTGCCCTCTTGCAGAGGTGGTGGATCCTGAATCGCATCGAGCAATTTGCGCGTAAACGGATGCTCGGGCTTGGAGAAAAGCGCGTTCGAGCTGTTTAGCTCCACGATTTGCCCTGCATCCATCACCGCGATCTTGTCGCAGACATGGCGAACCACCGACAGGTCATGACTGATAAAGAGGTAGGTCAGATTGAGCTCGCGCTGCAAATCCTGCATCAGATTGAGGATCTGGGCCTGAATGGACACGTCAAGTGCCGAAACCGGCTCATCAAAGATGATGAGCGACGGCTTGAGGGCCAAGGCTCTGGCGATGCCAATGCGCTGGCGCTGGCCACCGGAAAACTCGGAGGGGAAGCGGTTGTAATGCTCAGGATTGAGCCCGACCATTTCCATAAGCTCCTGCACCTGTTTTTTCTGATCTTCACCATGGGCGACATCATGAATGCGGAATGGATCACCGATGATGGCTCCGATTCGTCTGCGAGGATTGAGAGAACCAACAGGATCCTGAAAGACTAGTTGCACATGGCGACGCATTTGCCGCCAGCGCTGGCCGGTGACCGACAAAATGGGCACCCCGTCGAGCGTCACTTCACCGGCGGTGGCCGGAATAAGCCCGGCAATCACCCGAGCCAGCGTGGATTTGCCACAGCCAGATTCCCCCACAAGACCGAAAGTCTCGCCTTTATGAATTTGCAGATTGATGCCCTTGAGCACTTCATTGCTGCGTTTTTTGCCAAACATGCTCTTGGCATGAAAGGTCAGCTTCACGTCCTGCACATCGACGACAACGGGTCTCTTGGCTCTGGCTTTTGCCACTTCTGCTGACGCCTCCTGTTTGGGAGCATCGTGAGCACTGAAATGGCAGAGCGCTTCGGCACCATCGTCATAGACATGCAAGGGTGGGCGGGTGCCGAGACACAGGGGTTGAACCTGCGGGCAACGCTCGGCGAAGATACAGCCATCAGGGCGATCCAGCAGGCTGGGCGGGTTGCCATGAATTGGCTCCAGACTTGCCCCGCCAGTCTCTTGTGATGAGGGAGAGGATTTCAGAAGGCCCAGCGTATAGGGGTGAGCCGGAGTAGAAAACAGGCTTTCGGTTGCACCGATTTCAAGGCGCGTTCCCGCATACATGACCATGGCGTGGTCAGCTATGTTGGCGAGCAGCCCGAGATCGTGGGTGATCATGATGACCGTCGTGCCAAAGGTGCGGCGCATTTCGTCCAGCAGCTCAACGATCTGCATCTGAACGGTCACGTCAAGGGCCGTGGTTGGTTCGTCGGCAATGATCAGCGGCGGGTGCAAAACGAGCGCCATGGCGATCATCACGCGCTGACGCATGCCGCCGGAAAACTGGTGAGGATAATCATCAAACCGACTCGCTGCATTTTCGATGCCCACCTTTTCGAGCATGTCCACCGTCAGGGCGCGCGCATCCTCAGGGCTCATCTTGCGATGGGTGTGGATCATCTCGGTGATCTGGGACCCGATGGTAAAATAGGGATGCAGACTGGAAAGCGGATCCTGAAAGACCATGCCGATATGGGAGCCCCTGAGGTCTTGCAGCTCCTTTTGCGACATTTTCAGCAGGTCTTGCCCCTGAAACAGCACCTCTCCGGTAATCTCCGCGCCGGGCAGAAGGCCAGTAATGGCTTGCATCAACACGCTTTTGCCCGAACCGGATTCTCCGGCGATGCCGAAAACCTCGCCAGCTTCTACCGAGAAAGAAATAGAGTTGGCGGCATAGATAACCCCATCCTCGGTGGGAATGCGGATCGTAACATTGTGGGCTTCGATTAACGGCATGACCGGCAGCTTTCCGTTCGTCTGTTCAATGGGGCTTTCAGCTAGGCAACAAGTCCTGCCGCTCGCCTGATGCGGGCGACAGAGCCAAAGTGCGGGCAAGATTCGGCCACGAAATCGCGACCGGCCTTGCTTTTCTCAAGAGGGAAACGTCTTAGCGATCCAGCCAGATGTTGGTGTAGTCACCCTGTGCGCTGAGCGCATATGGCTGGAAGTTCTGAACAGCTTCACCGTGATACATGACGATATTCTCGCTGACCATCGGAACGACAGGGGCGTCCTTCATGACCATTTCGTCCACGGTGCCCCACAATTTAGCCGTTTCTTCCGGAGTGGTAGCGTTGATGGCTTTTTTGGCCAGTGCCGTTGCTTCCGGATTGTTGTAGTCGGTGTAGTTGTAGGTCTGATGGTTGCCGTCATAAGTGAACTGTGGCTGGAAAACGGAGCGCGCAGCACCGCCCACCCAGTCTGGAGACCAACCAACCGGAGCAATATCCCAAGTACCTTCCTTGGTGTTGCGCGGATTGGTCATGAACTTGGAATAATAGTCCGCCGGTGCAACCGGTGTCAGCTCAAGTGTAATGCCTGCTTTTGCCATGGAAGCCTGAACGGTCTGGGCAATGGCAGGAAGGCTGCCCTTGTTGCGATATGGCATTTTAAGCGTAATGCCGTTCGGATAACCGGCTTCGGCCAGAAGAGCCTTGGCCTTTTCCGGATCCCCTTTGGAATCGGCAGACGGATAAAGGTCGAAGTCGTGATAACCCAAAACGCCCGGTCCGAAGATGCCGTGTTGAGGAGCGGCAACAGCCGGTCCGCCCATCTGTTGCACGATGGCCGCGCGATCGATGGCATAGTTAAGAGCCTGACGAACCTTGACGTCTTTCAGGGCACCATTGTTGTTGTCCGACACAGTGTTGACGAAGATAAAGGATGTACGACCAACGCCCATGGTGGAGAGCTTTTCGTCACCGGTCATGGTCAACATTTGCAGGATTGCAGGCGGGATGATGATATCCCAGACCACGTCGGCGTCGCCTGCCTGAAGCTGCTGGATGGCGGCATCGGCCTGAAGACCGAAGGTGATGTCGATCTTGTCGACATAGGCGGCACGGAGCGGATCGCTTTCTGCCTTCCATGACGGGTTGCGCTCCAATACAAGCTTGCTATCGGGCACATAGTCTGTCGGGGTGTAAGGGCCTGATGCGATATAGTGATCGCGATAGTCCGGGCTGTCCGGCATATAGTCAAGCACTTCAACAGGTGCCGGTGTGGCGCTCGGCAGGGACAGCATATAGATGAAGTCGCCGGCCTTTTCCTTCAGCTTGAAGGTAACGGTTTTGTCGTCGGCTTCGGTGATGCCCGAAATATCATTACCCGTGATATAGGCCTTCATGGCATCAACGGTAGGTTCGACCTTGGAGAAGCCTTCGCAGAAGCTGTCCATTCCTTCGATAAGGGAGGTGTAATAGGTCAGCGCAAAAGAGCCGAGCGCCGGGTTGCACATGCGTTTGATGCCGCGCTCAACGTCTTCCGATGTGATCTGGCGAGCGCCGCTTGGTGCATTCCATGTCGCTCCATCACGAATTTTAAAGGTATAGGAAAGACCGTCCTCGCTTGGCTGAGGAACCTCGGTTGCCAAATCACCGACAGGCGTGATCCGCACAGTTTCATCGGTGGAAGACTCATAGCTGATCAGCGTGCGCTGGGTCGGGCGCAGAAAGTTGTTGGTGGTCACCAGACCTGCGCTGGTCGGATCAAAGCGATCGATATCAGCTGTACCGACGACCTTGAGGGTTCCTCCTTTTTGCGGAGCTGCATTGGCAATCGTGCCAGCAGAAAGAGTTGCTGCGGCAGCAACGCCACACAGCAGCGCACGGGTCATGAGACCTGAAAGGCTGCGATTCTTCATTTTGAACTGGTTCATCAGTTTCTCCTCTGAAGATGACAATTGGAAAGGTGTGCTTTTTTGTTTTTGTATTTATTTAGTATTATAGCTGAATAATGAAACGTCAATATTTTGTATAATAATTGTCGACATCTCATTATGACGCAGTTGAAATCCCTCTCTGAGCACTGGTAATTTTAACAGCGCTCGATCAGGATTAGGACTTGTATGCAGCTTTAAGAGCGCCGCTCAGGTCTTGCCAGAGCACCTCGGTTCCTTCCAGACCGACATGCAGGCGCACAGATTGAGGGGACTGTCCAAAGGCTCGGGCAGAGTTGGGTTCCGATTTTTGCTGCAAGCCAACATCGCCCGGCACGATCAGGCTTTCGTGCCCGCCCCAGCTGACACCCAGCTTGAACAGGGAGAGCCTATTACAGAAGGTGCGCATGTCGACGTCATCCTTGAGCAGAATGGAAAAGAGACCGGTCGTGCCTTTCAGGCCGGCAGGCAAAGGCGCAAGACCGGGGTGATAGACCGTTGCCACCTCTTCCCGCTCACAAAGGCGCCGAGCCAGCTCCAGTGCGCTTTCCTGATGGGCCAAGACACGCTGGGGCAGAGTGCGCAATCCGCGCAGCAGCAACCAGGCATCCATGGGGGCGATTCGGCCCCCAAGATAGGGGTAGACCTCGCCCCTGATGCGGCCGATATCCTCTTTTGATCCGGCAACAACACCGGCAACCACATCACTATGCCCACCGATATATTTGGAGGCAGAGTGCACCACCAGATCAACGCCCAGTTCCAGCGGGTTCTGGAACACCGGTGTTGCCCAACTGTTATCGATCACGCTGAAAACGCAGTGTTTACGCGCCATGGAAGCAAGAGCGCCAACGTCGAGCGCTTCCATTACCCAACTGGTCGGGCTTTCCATGTAGAAGAGACGGGCACCGGGCAGCGCGGCCTCTACCGCTGCGAGGTCAGTTCCGTCCACATAGGTTACATCTATTCGCATGCGCTTGAGGTAGGTGCCGAACAGGCGAAATGCGTCGGGGTAGACATTGCGCACAACCACAATCCGGTCGCCCGGCTCAACGTTGGAGAGCACGGAGGCAGAAATCGCCGCCATGCCAGAGGCAAAAGCAATGGCGTCTTCGGCCAGCTCCAGAGCTGCAATCTTTTCTTCAAAGGCCCGCACAGTCGGGTTGAGCCCGCGACTGTAGACCGGACGTTCAAGATCTCCCCGATAGGTGGCGACCATTTCTTCATAGCTACTGAAGGTAAAAAGGGAGGTCTGCACAATGGGAGGGACAACAGCGTCCTGCGGATTGTGATCATCATGGGCAAGAATAAGCTGTGCCCGTTCCACGAATGCGTTCATGGTTTCATCATCCTGATGTCGTCTTCTACCGAAGTCAGAAGCTTACGGGTTTCCTGTTCGGCTTTATGAGGATCCTGATCGCGTATCGCTTCGAACAGGGTCCGGTGGTAGGGGAAGGAGTTCGAGGCAAAATCCGGCCTTCCATAAGGGCGCGTCCAGAAGCGCTCGAATAGGTCGCGGAATTGCTCCAGAAGCTGTCGGAACAACGGATTGTGTGCTGCGTCATAGATGCTGAGGTGAAAGGCCAGATCGGCGGGACCACTGCCCCCTTCTGGCTTGAACAGGCTTTCCATGTGCAGGAGAGCAGCTTCCATGCGTTCCACGTCTTCATCCGTGCGCCGCTTGGCCGCAGCGATGGAGGCTTCCACCTCTATGCCGCGCCGCACTTCCAGCGCCTTGAGCAAAAGATCTTCCAGACCATCCGTGTCCAGTGAGAGCGGCATATAGACCGTATCGGACGTGATGGTGCGCAAAAGGAAAGTCCCAGAGCCGATGCGCGGCTCCAGAATGCCCAATGCCGCCAGCTGACTAACCGCTTCTCGGACACTGGTGCGAGCCACGCCCAGCGCCTCGGCCAGATCGCGCTCGGGAGGCAACCTGTCCCCCGGCACCATCTTCTGCCGCTCGATGAACTTGGCCAATGCCTTGATCACCTGCTCGCTGCGCCCCTGTTGGGGGAGAGGCCTTAATCCTGTGATTTTCTTTTTGCCGTCTTTCAACACTCAATCCCTTTGGTAATAGGTCTGACCAATTTCAAGATTAGGAAATTGGGGATAACTTACCTCATATTGTCAATAGAAATGCGATTTGTTTTACTAAAATTGGGTGATGAGGACTTGTTTTGCTCCTCATTCCGGCGCTGGAAACCGGTCTAGGCTCTCCATCCAAGCAACAGAATTATATGAAATTTATCTCTTAAAATCAGTCTGTTAATAAATTTTCCAAGAGCTTCCAGAATTACACAAAAATGATATCCGGGAAATCCTTCGTGCCGATTACAGCGCATTGAATACTATTTGTCGACAGTGTGTGGACATTATTTTGTTCTGCGCTAAGCTGAAAGGCACCAAATGCAACCAAGCGATTGGGAAGGAATGTTCCATGACGCATGACAGCCAAGATCAGCACGCCCCCCTCTCTCGCCACACCAAACGCTTACAACCGGTCAATCATGCTCAGGTGCATTTCACCGACGGTTTTTGGAAGGGGTGGCAGGACATCCTGCGCGATGTCACTATTCCGACCCAGTATATGCGACTGGAAGAAGAGAAATTTCTCGAAGTTCTCGATTTCAAGAGTCCTCCCGGCCCCCTTGCCCGCCCCATTCAGCCATCGGGCCTTTCCATGCAGCATTTCTTTGATAGCGATTTTGGCAAGTGGATCGAAGCGGCGAGCTACATGCTCAAATATCAACGCAATCCGGACATCGAGGCCAAGATCGACGACATCGTTAAAAAGCTTGGTGAAGGGCAAATGGCGGATGGTTATCTCAATTCATGGTTTATCCGCCGCGAACCGGAAAAACGCTGGACCAACCTGCGCGATCTGCACGAGATGTATTCCATGGGACATCTGCTGGAAGGGGCTGTCGCCTATTATGACGCAACGGGGAAGCGAGCCTTTCTCGATATCATGATCAAAGCGGTTGACCACATTATCGCGACCTTCGGAACCGAGGCTGGAAAACTCAAAGGCTATGGTGCCCATGCGGAAATCGAACTTGCGCTGATGAAATTATACCGGCTGACCGGCGAAGACCGTTTTCTCAAGCAGGCCAGCTATTTCGTTGATGAACGTGGCCAGATGCCGTCCTACTATGATGAAGAAGCCCGCAAGCGTGGCGAAAATCCTGAAGACTATGTCTACAAGACCTACGCCTATTCGCAAGCACACAAGCCGGTGCGCGAGCAAAGTGAAGTGGAAGGCCACGCCGTGCGGGCGACCTATCTGTTCAGCGCGATGGCCGATCTGGCCTATGAGACCGCAGATCCGAGCCTTTGGGCCGCGCTGGAAAAGCTGTTTGAGCATATGACCTCAAAGCTGCTCTATGTCACCGGCGGCATTGGTTCCTCCGGCGACAACGAAGGCTTTACCCGTGATTTTGATCTGCCAAATGAGACGGCCTATGCGGAAACCTGCGCGGCCATTGCCCTTGGTTTCTGGGTCAGTCGCATGGCCGAAATTGATCTTGACTCCCAATATACCGATATCCTCGAACTGATCGCCTATAACGGCGCGCTTTCCGGAATTGCACGCGATGGAGAGCATTACTTCTATGAGAATGTGCTCGAAAGCCATGGCCAGCATCGGCGCTGGAAGTGGCATTATTGCCCTTGCTGCCCGACCAATATCGCCCGTTTCATTGCTTCGCTTGGCGCATATGTCTATTCCAATACGCAACACAGATTAGCTATTCATCTCTATGCGGCCAGCAAGGCTGACATCATCCTGGGAGAGAAGCTTGTCACGATCTCGCAGGAGACGCGCTATCCGTGGGACGGGGATATTTGCATCAGTCTGGAACCATGCGAGCCCATGGACTTTGCCTTGTGTCTGCGCATTCCGGGTTGGTGCGAAGGGGCAAGCCTTAGCGTAAACGGGGAAGCTGTGGACCTCTCTTGCGTCATCGTCAATGGCTACGCGATCCTTGCCCGCATATGGCAGAAGGGAGATAGGGTCCGCCTGTCCTTGCCGATGCCGGTTGAGCGTCTCTATGCGCACCCTGATGTATCGGAGGATTTCGGTCGCGTGGCCCTCAAGCGTGGCCCGCTCGTCTATTGCGTGGAAGAGACCGACTTGGGCTTTCCGCCCCAACGACTGCGCCTGCCCCGCGATGCGAAGTTTGAGACGACATTCGAGGATGGGCTTTTGGGCGGGGCGACAACCCTCAAGTTCAATGCTCTGGCGGCCGATGGTGCCACTTGGCCAGACGGGCTTTATTCCAAGCACAGAGCGGACCTCAAAGACACGGCTATTACAGCCATCCCCTACCACTTGTGGGCCAACAGGGAGCAAGGCTCCATGCTTGTCTGGTTACAGGAAGAAGCCTGAAGGCGAACCTCGCCCGTTGCGACCCAGACATGCAAACAGATGACAAAGATTGACCGGTTCAAAACAGCAGGCTGGAAAACTCATTTTTGGCCCTTGAAAAGGCCCAATCTTTGCGCATCACTCTTGGTTGCGCATGGGCGTGAAGGGTTGGCAGGACTGGAGACAATAAAATGGCAGCCAAGAAAATTGATGTGGTGGTAAGGCAGGCAACCTATGACGACGTTACCGCAATTACGGCGCTAAGCGAAAAGGTTTATGGCGACCACGGCGTTCTGGAGGAAATGGTCGGAGGCAGATCTCGGCTTTTCCGGAAGGCCAGTTCGTCACCACCTTCAATGGCGAGATTGTCGGCCATTGCGCTACCTTCATTATCTCAGGCGAAATCGCACTAAAGCCCCATAGCTGGACGAGTATCACCGGCAACGGTTATGCCTCTCGCCACGATCCGGACGGCGATTATCTTTATGGTATGGAAGTCGTTGTCGACAAGCGGTTTCGCGGTCTGCGCATCGGGCAGAGGCTCTATGATGCCCGCAAAAGCTTGTGCGAGACACTCGAACTTAAAGGCATCATCTTTGGTGGTCGCATGCCGAACCTGCGCAAGAAGCTCAAGCAGCATGGAACGGCTGAAGACTATCTGGAGCAGGTGATAAACGGCAAGCAGAGCGACCCGGTCGTCGGCTTCCAGATCCGCAATGGCTTTACCGTGCTCGGATTACTCAAGGACTATCTGCCATTTGATAGCGACTCCATGGGCTATGCGACCCACATGGTCTGGTATAATCCCAAGATCGATAGAGATCATGCCAAGCCGCACCCAAAGGGGGATCGCCCCAAGGACAGCGTCCGTGTCGCCTCGGTGCAATATCAGGCCCGCAAGGTGAAATCCTTCGAGGATTTTGCTGCTCAGCTTGAGTATTTTGTCGACGTGGCGACGGTCTACCGCTCTGATTTTGTCGTCTTTCCGGAAATGCTGACCATCCCCCTGCTCTCCATCGAGAGCAAGAAGCTCACGCCGCAACAATCCATCGAGAAGATCTCGACCTATACCGAAAAATTCGTCGCCTTCATGCAGAAGCTGGCGGTATCCTACAATATCAACATCATCGGCGGCAGCCACCCCACGGTGATGAAAGACGGTAGTCTTGAAAATCTCGCCTATGTATTCCTGCGCTCAGGAGCCGTGCACACCCAGTCGAAAATCCACCCCACGCCAAACGAGCGCTATTGGTGGACCATTGAGGGGGGCGACAAGCTCAAGCCGATCCAGACGGACTGTGGCCCGATCGGCGTTTTGATCTGCTATGATTCAGAATTTCCCGAGCTGGCACGACACCTCACTGATCAGGGCATGAAAATCCTGTTTGTGCCCTTCTGCACAGACGAGCGACAAGGCTATCTCAGAGTGCGCTATTGTTGCCAGGCCAGAGCGATTGAAAACCAGATCTATGTTGTCACCTCGGGCATTGTCGGCAACCTTCCCGATGTGGAGAATATGGACGTACATTACGCTGAAAGCGGCATTTACACGCCATGCGATTTCCCGTTTGCCCGCGATGGCATTGCGGCGCTGGCCGATGCCAACACCGAGACGATCATCTTCTCAGATCTCAAGCTCGACCAGCTGACCATCAGCCGCAACTCCGGCACGGTTCAAAATCTCAAAGACCGCCGCTTTGATCTTTATCGGGTGGAATGGAACCCCAAATCTTCCCCACAGCAAGAGCCTGCCATCAAGATTGATCGGGCCAAATCCTGATATGTGATGGCGCCACGGCTACCGTCGCGCTGAATGCGCACGGCCAAATTCAGGCCGCAGGCAAAAGGGGCCCAAAAGCGTGAACAGTTACCTGACCATCCAGACAATCTGGGGATTATATGGAGGCGGCACTGTTCACGACACCGCCGCCCGAGACATCAAATGAGATCGGGGGCGCCGGTTTCAATTAGCTCAACGGTCGGATAGGAGGAAAGACACCCGCCCACAGAGCCGTCAGTTTTGCTCGATCCCTTCCAGCAGGCGTGCCCTGACAAATCGCTGGGCCGCCTTGTTATACATGTCGTCCCAAGAGCTGAATGAGCTGTTGCTGCTCACAAGTTCATCCCAGATATCATCCGGGATTGCATCCAGCGCTTGTTCGCTGACCTCGGATTGTCCGGCCAGTGCAAACAGGGCTTCGATGCTATTCACCGTGCAATGCTCTTGCATGAAAGTCTCGTCAAGAAGCGTGTCGAGGGAAACTGTTTCGAGCGCCTGCAGGCGTTGAGAGTTTCTCATTATGGCATCGATGTTGCCATAAATCAGGTCACGCGCCTTTGCTGCACTATTCATGGTCAGCTCCTGTTTTGCTGAAGGGTTCAAATCGCGAATTTGACCGGACCGATCAGGGGCGATCTGGCCAGTCCGCGAGAGGCCTCACCGAATGGTCAGACCGCCATTGACGTCGATGCTCTCGCCATTGACGAAGTCATCTTCGATCAGGAATTTGATCGCCAGCGCAATATGCTTAGGATAGCCATTGCGTTTGAGCGGATTTCCCTCGGCCCAGGATTTCATCTGCTCCGGCGTCGATACCTTCTCATGAAATGGCGTATCAATCACACCCGGGCAAACCGAGTTGGCGCGGATGTCTGGAGCCAATTCCTTGCATAGTCCGCGCGTGAAGGTGTCTACAGCACCCTTTGCCGCTCCGTAGATCGTTGCCGTTGGACCACCATGGCGCACCACGACAGAGGTCGTGTTGACAATGTTGGGATTGACGCCCTTGCGCAGCAGCGGAATGGCCAGAGAGGTGATCTTCATCAGCGAGAAGACGTTTAGGGAAAAGATTTCCTGCATCAACTGCCACTCAAGCGCATCGGCGGCCTGACGGCGAACCAGCCCACCGGCATTGTTGATCAGCACATCCAGACTGTCGGTCAATTCGCCAATCTGCTTGAACAGATCAATGCAAGCGATCTCGCTGGTTATATCGCACTGAAGCATATGGGCTGTAGCCCCCAAATCCTTGACTTCTTGCTCAAGCTTTTTTGCCTTTTCGACCGACTGATTATAGACCAGAAACAGCTCGTTTCCTGCGGCCAGCATGCGGGCGGTTTCTGCTCCGATGCCAGTACTTGCACCCGTGATCAATATTTTGCTCACAACGATTTCCTTTCGTTTCTAGATTGTTTTTTCAACTGGTTGTGTGGTTGTAGGTTTGAATGAATAGATTTTTTTAAGATAGCCAGCCAGGAATATGACCGACAGGATCGTCATATAGAGCCCTGCCGTTGGCATGGCGACATAGAAGATCTTACGCGGAATCTTGAAGATCGGCGAGGTTGCTGCCGCCGTCATGACCAGCAAAAAACCGTAATAGGTGAAGATGCTCAAGAATAGGATATTGATTGCCTCAACGACCGCCAACAGCACCGGCTGACAGCGAGTATTCTTGAGCAGGATTTCCACGAAGTCGATTTTCGGGTGCATACGCCCCCGCCACAGCACAGCTGCCGTTGCGAATACCATCCAGGCAAAGGAAAGCTCGACGATTTCGTCAAACCAGCCGATGGAAAACACCGGATAGAAGCGCAGGATCACATTGAGCGACATCAGTATGAACAGCAGACACAACAGGGCAATAGCCAGAACCCGAAAGAAGGTGAAGACGGCCCGGTCAACGGACTTGATGAACTTCATCACGATATCACCCGATCAGATAAGTGGTGGAAAGGGACAGTGCGGGAACGAATGCGATAAGCAGCAAAACAATGAGAATGCCGAGGATATAGGGCAACACCTCCTTGCTGAGCGTTCCGATCTTTACATCTGCGATGGAAGCAACTGCATAAAGGCACATGCCAACCGGAGGACTGAGCAGACCGATCATTGAGGCCAGAATCATGATCACACCAAACTGGATCGGATCCATGCCAATCATATCCACGACAGGCATGAAGATAGGAACACAGATCAGAATGACAGCGATCCCTTCAAGGAACATTCCCAGAATGAGCAGTACCCCAATCATGATAAGCAGCAGCAAGATTGGCGATTGTGTCACGGTTGTCAGACCGGAAATCAGCGCTTGCGGCACCTGATTGAGGATCAGGACCCAAGCAAAGAAGCCTGCGGTTGCCATGATGAACATGACGCGCACCGTATGCAGCAGCGTGTCTTCCAGAATGAACAGCAGCTTGCTCCATGTCAGCTCGCGGTAGACCAGACCGGACAGTATGATCGCATAGATGCAGGCGATGATGGCCGCTTCCGTGGGCGTGAACCAGCCCCCCAGAATACCGCCGATGATGATGATCGGCGTTAGCAGCGCCAGAAAGGCATCTACAAAACTGCGCCACAGTTCAGAACAGGCCACCCGAGGGCGACGGGGATAATTGCGCTTGCGCGAAATAGCGTAGACGGCCAAGGCCATGGCAACCGCCATCATGAGCCCCGGCACCATGCCTGCCATAAAAAGCTTACCGACAGAGACGCCCGTCATGGAGCCGTAGATGACAAAAGGGATTGATGGTGGAATTACCGGCCCGATGGTCGAAGAGGCTGCCGTGATGGCGCCTGCAAATTCCTTGTCGTAGCCATCATCGACCATTGCCTTGATTTCAATCTTGCCCAAGCCAGCCGCATCAGCAACCGCTGCGCCGGACATGCCTGAAAAGATAATGGATGAAAAGATATTGACCTGACCAAGCCCACCCCAATAGTGGCCAACGGCGGCTTTTGCAAAACGAAAGATCTTCTCTGTAATGCCACCGGTATTCATCAAGTTGCCGGCCAAAATGAAGAAGGGGATCGCAAGCAGCGTAAACCCCGTCGTCGAGGAATACATGCGCTGCGCCATCAACCCCAGAGCCGGTATATTGTCGGTCATCGCAGCCAGAGAAATGGCCCCCAGGGAAATCGCGATTGGCACCCCCAGGGAAATGAGGGCGATCAGCCCAATGAAAATGATTGCCGGTGACATTTAATTCGTTCCCTCCCGAAAAACGGCTGGCAGGGTCCTCCCCGCCAGCCGCCATGATCTCAAAGCATTTCAAGGAATGTTTTCAGGTTTTCTTCGCCAGCATATTTGCCGACGGCCTCATAGGCTGGTGCCATTTTGTCCTTGAACAGAGCCTTGTCAGGATAGGTAACCTTCATGCCCTTTTCCTCGAGCTTCTTGATGAGCTCGCCATCTTCTTTTTCCATGAGGTCGCGCATCAGCTGACCGGCAGATGCACTTTCTTCCTTCAGGATTGTCTGCTGTTCCGGGGTCAGCTTGTCCCAGCTACGCTTGGAGATGACGCTAACCATGGAGTTGTAGACATGCTGGGTGATGGCCAGATTGTCCTGAACTTCATAGAGCTTGTTGTGATAGATGACAGAAAGTGGATTTTCCTGACCATCGACCACGCCCTGACGCAGAGCCAGATAGAGCTCATTGAAGGCCATCTGGGTTACGTTGGCACCCAGAGCAGACATTGCAGACTGGAGCTGAACTTCCGGTGGCGTGCGCAATTTCAGCCCTTTGACATCATCGGGGACATTGATCGGATGCTTGCCGTTGGTGATGTTACGGAAGCCATAGTCCCAGTTGGACAGATAGACCAGACCTTGCGCTTCCAGATCGGGAGCAGCCCATTTCATGAATGGACCATCCAGCACCTGATAGACATGCTGTCTGTCACGGAACGCAAATGGCGTCATGACAGTGGCAAATTTCTTGGAATATTTATCCAGATGCCCCTGTGTCGGCAAAGACATGTCGATGGCGCCCAGAACATTCTGTTCCAAAACCTCATCAGGTGAACCCAACTGGTTAGCCGGGAAAATCTGGATGGTGACTTCACCGTGTGTCCTCTCCTTCACACGATCAGCCATTTGCTGGGCTGCTATGTTGCCGGGGTGATCCAGCTCCACATAATGCCCCAATTTCAGTGTAATGGCCTGAGCCGAGGCCATCACCATGAAGCTCATAGCTGAGCCACAGACTAATACCTTAAAAAGGTTCGACAATTTTCGCATAATTTCCTCCCGCAGCGTGTCGATCTATTTGTAAATATTCAGACGGTCTTCAAAATTTCACTCTTTGATGTTGTTCTTGGCGGGGTAGGTACCATCCGGGTTAGGCATGGTGCCGTATTGCTTCATCTTTTCAAGATGGGCATCGCGATGCGGTGCAAAGATATCAATCGCTTTCATGCCTGTTTCCGTCTTGCCGCCATGGGGAACATTGGACGGATGCACAGCGACATCGCCAGCCTTCATCATGATGATCTCGCCATTCACTTCATGGGCCTCGGAGCCTTCAGTCATGATCATGATCTGTTCGCATTCATGCTGATGGATCGGGAATGTTGCTCCCGGAGGGTTCTCGATGAAGCTGATCATAATGTTGTCGCTCAGCAGGAATCTGGTGCTGATGCCTTGATCTTCAACAATAGGGGTCAGGGGCAAATCCTTAATCGTATAAACAAACTTCTTACGCTCTGTCATGAGATGTCTCGCTCTTTACATGTGTCATATATCGCGGATATGCGAACTATTCATAAATAAATAAATCAAGTCAAGTATGAATTTCAAAGCGCAAAATATGCAAATATTTGTCAGGTTTTGTAAGACAATCCCTTCAATATCTTAGCTTACATTTAGATCTTTAGGCAAAATTCACCGCAAGGCGGATAGAAACGTACATGGAACAAAATTCTCAACTATTTAAATCTAAACGATAAAAATAGTTACAAATCAGACTTTATGAAATAATTTTTCTTACATTTGGGATATTTTCGTAACACCATTACATTAGCAACCTCTAAAACAGACATTTGTCTTAGAACCATCGTATAAGGTGGACTGCGCAATTCCTGTGATTTCAGATATTAATTTATATATAAATTACTAAATCCATCCAATCCCATCAATCCAATTCCCACCGCGAAGCGCACCCGACCATAAGCACACTTAGTCCGGGCTCATGGACAGGCTTGTCATGAAGAGACATCCCCCCCCTCTCGATCGAGCGAAAGAGCCCGTAAGATCCAGATTTAAAAGGCAGGAGAAATAGGCGGCGATTGGCAAAAGAATTCAACCTCCACCGAGCAGCGCGGCCGCAAGGTGGAGCAATGCCAGAAATTGACAGGCAACCGGCAAGCCTACTCGGGCTTGCTGCCACCAATTGCGTGGATAAGTTTGTCAGCAGCATCAGCGACCGCCAGCCGTGATTCCTCGAAGCTAACGACCTGATGGTGCAAACTGTCTGAATTCAACGTCAGGAAAGGCATCGTCAAGACAGCCTCGACCTGCTTGTTGCTGTTGAAGATAGGATAGCTGATGTTGGTAACGCCACTGATCTGCGGGCTCGCACCGATGAAATACCCCTTCTGGCGAACCTTATCCATTTGGCTCAGCACACTTTCGATCACGGCTTCTGGTGTCTCTGTTGCTTCCAGAATGGCCCGCCTCTGACCTTCCTCCTGAAAAGCCAACATGGCAAAACCGGAGCCGGAGCCGTGCACATCCACACGCGCGCTCAAGCGGATGCAAAAGCCCATCTTGTAGGGACTGTCTTGCACTGCGACGACAACCATCTCCGCTTCGTGCAGCACAGACAAATGGCAGGATTGCTGCGTCTTTTCCGACAGCTTGGCCATTTCCGTACCCGCAGCATTCAGCAACCGCTGCATCGGAGGAAATTTGTTCGACAATTCGAACATCTTAAGCGTGAGGCGATATTTTCCACTCTCTGGCTCAGTCGCGATATAACCGCGCGCCTCCAAAATAGCCAGCATACGATAGAGCTCGTTTACTGACCGGCCAAGCTTGGTCACCATATCCTTTTTGGAAATCGCTTCGTCCTGCTCGCTGAGCAATTCGAGAATATCAAGCCCACGTTCAAGGGCCGGAGCCTTGTATTTGGATGCCGTATCGCTCATTTCACTCCCTTGCCTTCCGAAATCACAGTCTCGTCAGGAATGCGCCAGTCACCGACCCGACGATTCCACAAGCTTCAAAGCGCCCATCCTTTTCGCGGAGTATAAGCTAAAGAAGTTAAATCCAGCGCGACATTCAAGGCTAAGCACCCTTTGAAAGGGCGACAATATTCCATTTATCACATATGAAATTTAAATACAAAACGATTTGATTAAATTTAAATGCGACATGAGGTCTGCAAAATGTAAGGCAGGTCACTCCTGTGAGTTGGCGCCAGCTTGAAAGAGATAGCTTACAGCATAGCTCCTCAACAGCCAGACAATCAAGAATCCGGCTCGTCAGGAACATAGCTTCAGAAACAGCTTATTCCTTAATAACAATTACTTGCAAGGAAGGGGGGATGGTGCGCCTAGAGAGAGAAAGGTGGAACTCTGTTTTTGAGCAACTGACAGAATGGGAAAGTTATTTGAAGGCAGAAAACATCGATATTGACGCGATCTTGAACGAATACTAGGCAGCAGGGAGGTCTAAACCTTAGACCTTTCCGCCTACGCCTTTGAACTTCTCGACGAATGCTGCGATTTTCTCAAATACGCTCTGTTTTTTTGCTCGGAACTGAGGGTTGAGAGGGCTCATCTTTGGCAGTATGGCATTGAGTTCAATTCCACGGTCACTGGCGAACTCGTGTTTCAGCGAGGTTTCCATGTATCTTCGCGCGGCATCCACATTCAAATTTTCTCCCCTGATAAGCTCTTCGGCCTCACTTTTCTGTTGTATCTGAGCAAAGGCAAAAAACGCCTCAATTATACCGGCTTTATCTCCGATCTTATCCAAATCTGTCTGACCGATGAAATCTACAAGGAGACCCTCTTTCGCACGGTTTCCAATGCTCGCTCGAATCAATCGGCGTACTTCGCCAACCAGATCGCCTTTGCTTTTTGTCTTCTTGTTATGCTCAAAAATCAGTTCAAGGATATAATCTAGATTGATCTCTTGTGATTTGAGGAGATCGATTTCAAATACGACATCATCCCAATTGATCTTTGATTCATCCTGCTCGTCTCCCGCTTTTTGTTGACGAAGCCAGTCACGAATATCGTTGTATGTAGATTTATAATCCTGAATTTTGCGTTCCGCAGGCATATGGATCGCTTGGAGCTCTTCAACGTCCTGATCAGTTAAATACCGTTCTGCTTTGAACGCCTCAACGGCGGCCTCATCGGTCAAATCTACGTCTTGCAATGCCTTGAGATTGTCAAACTCGTCATAATTTCTGAGCAGGTTCTCAGCACGTAGATATTCACCGAAGAGTTTGGAGAAGGCTTTCTTTTCTTCCTCAGTCTCAATGTCTGACGGGTTGGGAAAGCTCTGCTCCAGCTCTTCAACAATTTCAAGGAAACCACGCCTATTTTCCCCTGTTGCGGTATCAGAGAAGCCTTCCATATATTCTTTGTAGCTCTTCTCCAAGACAACATTCTTGGTATTGCTATCACCGAACAGAGTAATGGCTTCAACAGTTGCGCTTTCAAGATCACGAAACGTGACGATATTGCCAAAGGTTTTGGTGGCATCATATATGCGGTTCGTACGGGAATAGGCTTGTATCAATCCATGAAATCGCAAGTTTTTGTCTACGAACAAAGTGTTCAAGCTTGGAGCATCGAAACCTGTCAAGAACATGCCCACCACAATTAGCAAATCGATCTCTTTGGACTTTACGCGTTTTGCCAGATCCCGATAATAATTTTGAAAACCATTACTATCTACACTGAAGTTGGTCTTGAAATAGGCGTTATAGTCATCAATTGCAGCCTTAAGGAATTCCTTGGCGCTGCTGTCCATTGCCGAAACTTCGAAATTTTCATCTTGAATCTCGCCAATCGCATTTTGAGCTTCATTGGCTGCATACGAGAAGATGGTTGCGATCTTGAGCGGCCTTTCAGCATCCTTCTGCAACCTATTCAAGGTCTCATAATAAAGCTTGGCAGCATCAACACTACTAACGGCAAACATGGCATTGAAGCCCTTATTGCGCCCGTAAAGTCGATGGGTCTTCTGATTGAAATTTTTCAAAACATACTGAGAAATTTCGCCAATTCGTTCTGGATGCAAGAGAGCATGTTTGTTTTCTGCTGCGCTGAGCTTCTGCTCATCTTGTTCCGTTTCTATCGCCTTGAATTGGGGTCGCACATCATTGTAGTCGACCTTGAATTTCAGCACCTTTTCGTCACGGATTGCATCCGTTATCACATAGGAATGCAGCTCGGCACCAAACACGCTCCCTGTCGTTTCTGCTCCTGATGCGTTTTCTGGAAAAATCGGCGTGCCGGTGAAGCCAAACTGGTAGAACCGTTTGAATTTCTTCTTCAGATTTTTTTGCGCTTCACCAAACTGGCTCCGGTGGCACTCGTCAAAAATGAACACCACTTGCTGATCATAGACCGGCAGATCGCTTTCGCTCTTCATCAGGTTGTTGAGCTTTTGGATGGTTGTAACGACAATCTTGTTGTCGTCCTTGCTCAGGTTTCGTTTCAGACCAGCAGTGCTGTCCGATCCATTTACGCTGTCTGGCGAGAAACGCTGATACTCCTTCATTGTCTGATAATCGAGGTCCTTTCGGTCCACGACGAAGAAGACTTTGTCGATAAAATCAAGCTCGGTCGCAAGGCGTGCGGCTTTGAAACTGGTCAGTGTTTTTCCCGAACCTGTGGTGTGCCAAATATACCCGCCGCTTTCTGGCTTTTTCCATTTTTTTGCTTGATACGAACTCTTGATTTTCCAGAGAATGCGTTCCGTTGCGGCAATCTGATACGGCCGCATGACCAGCAAGGTATCGCTGACATCAAATACGGAATAATGAAGCAACACATTGAGCAGCGTACGCTTCTGAAAAAACGTCGCCGTGAAATCCTTTAGATCCTTGATCAGGCTGTTGTCGGCCTGCGCCCAGTTCATGGTGAAGTCGAAACTGTTCTTGTCTCTCTTCGTCGTGTTGGCAAAGTACCGACTATCGGTTCCGTTTGAAATCACAAACAACTGCAAATATTTGAAAAGAGAATACTCGCTATTGAAGCTTTCCTTGCTGTATCTGTGGACCTGATTGAAGGCTTCACGAATAGCCACACCACGCTTTTTCAGCTCGATCTGAACCAACGGCAAGCCATTGACAAGAATGGTCACATCATATCGGTTGGCATGCGAACCGGATTGTTCGAATTGGTTGATCACCTGAAGCTTGTTACGGGCGATGTTCTTTTTGTCGACCAGATAGATGTTCTGGATATGCCCATCATTAAACACAAAATCATAAATATAGTTTTCGTGGATTTTTCTGGTTTTATCGGTGATGCTGTCGCTGGATTTATCCAAATAGGTTTCGACAAACCGTTTCCACTCATTCCCTGAAAATGTGACGCTATTCAGCATTTCCAGTTGCAGACGTATGTTTGCGAGCATGGCCTCCGGGGTGGTCAAACCAGGTACGAACTCATAGCCCTGATTGATCAGATCCTGAACGAGTTCACGCTCGAGATCCGCTTCGCTTTGATATTGGTTGGCAACATCACTCGCTCTTGAGTATTTATCGAGAACGATGAAGTTTTTCGTTTCTGCAATAGGGGTGATCTGTTCAACCATTTGGCTCCTCCGATTGCCAGTAACCATATTTGGTTATCAAGTTGTTCAACAAAACCGCCACGTCTTCCTTTTGCTTCTCGGTGGGATCGGCCACTTCTTCGAAAGAAAGCTCACGATGACTGTAGTGGTTGGTCAACTTTTTCAGGTATTCAGCTCGGCCATCGGGCACAGTCAAAAGTAAATCGGTCCAATGCCCATACCCCAGAAAATTGGCAGTTTTTTCGTATATATTTCTCAAAAGATTGAAGTGAAATTTTTGAATATCGTTCTGTGCAATGGCAGATCGCAAGATCCCTATCAGGTGATGGTGGTATGCAAAGCTTGAGTTCGCTGCTCCGTCTTTTTTCTCAATGACGAAAGTGCCGTCACATTGTTTAGTTAATAGATATTTAGAGGCTTTCTTCATCTCTTTACATAGGACATTGAAGAATAAAGGGTTGTGCGTTGTTATTATATAATTTACTCCATCGCCATTCTCGAAACGACTTTTTGAAATCAACCCAGCAATATCAATCGCCAACTCAATCAAATGGTTTTCATCCAGTGAGCTGACTGGGTCGTCGATGAACACATATTCGAGATCGTCATATTCTCCATCGTCTCGTTTGTCTGGGTCTGGCTCCTTTAAGAGGTCAACAACTTCCTGTAGTAAAGTGTAAAAAATACTCCAGATAAGACTGCTTTCTTCACCCTTCGAGATTTTGACATTGTTCTCGATTTCATCTCCACCAGTGTATGCAAATCTGATTTCGGGGAAAGTCTGAACATTGGTCCGTCTTCCCTCAACTATTTCGACGACGGTTTTAGGCGGAAAAGTCGGAGTAATATTACGGCTTGTGTAGTGCTGGAAGTTGTGGGTGATGTTTGGCTCTTGACCTCTGTCTCGAAGGATCCAGTCAACAAAGGAGTTTGGCTGAATGCGCATCTTGATATCTTCATCATGCTCAGGATCATTATCCCAGACGAACAGATCCTCAGTAAATGCGCTGTAGTACAGAAACTTCCGTTTTACCGGCGCAGGCTCTTCTCCCACAACTCCTTTTGGGGCAATCAGATCTTTCATTGCACGGGACAGACGCGTTTTTCCGGTGCCATTGAAGGCATAGATCAATTGTACCTTTTTGTTGGCATCTCGTAACTGCCGTGCAATTTCTTCGAGAGTCTTTCCCATCTCATGTAGCCTCCCCTGATTTAGGGAAGCTCAAGAACAGATCACGGTAATATTCATATTGTTTTTGCCGAAGCTCTATCTCTCGCGGTAAGCCCTCGCTGATGGACGTGGTCAGGGTGTCGAATTTGTCGAGAATGTCGACGATGCGAATTTGCTCGGCTACAGAGGGGACAGGAATGGGAAAGTCATTCAGCTGTTTCAGGTTCAAGTTTGGCTGTGCAGAACCTTTGGCGTTCATCTCAATGTAGTTTTTCATTAACCTCGACTGCAGAAGGTAAAAAATGAACTTCTTATGTGCCGATGCATCTACGCGGATTATCGCGAGTGCTTGGTTTGTATTTGCAGGAAGGATGCTTTGGTCAACCATTGCAATCTTGCCAATCGTTGCTCCTGCAATAGTGAACAGTATGTCATCGGCTTCTAAAATCGAACGCTTCAGCGCCGTTTTGTGGGTTGTTTCATCAATATAACTCAATTTTTTCTTGTTTATATACGAGCCTTCAAATGCCTCTGTTTTTATGAACGAAATGCCATCTGAAGTATATGATTTTGGAGTTGTCCCTTTGGTTATTAGAGATGATACATCCCCCAAAGTCATCCACTCCACGTCACCGTCTTCAAAACTCAGCAGTTGATCGCGGTAGTGGTTATACTGTTTTTTGCGGGCGGTCAGCTCGGCGGTCAGCTCGGCGGTCAGCTCGGTGAACTTGTCCAAAATCCGAACAATCTCTGCCTGGATCGCAAGCGACTTCTTTGGATCTTCGGGGCATGGGATGGGCACAAGGAACTTTCGAAACCCGTCCATGTCGACGGATGCGAAGCTCGACTTCGTCGTATTGTTCTTGCACCAGTCAGCCAATAGAAAACCATAATAGAACAAAAATTTTTGGTCGAAATGCTCGGTATATTCATCCCTTAACGCAAGGTTGGTGAACCTCTGATTTGCCAAGTGCGGAACAGTTACCAGAGCATGTTCCCCGATGGTTGCCGAGGTAGCAAAGATCATCGAATTCGCGGGGAACAGCCGTCCCCCCTTCACCGCATCTTCAGTTATATTTTGGAGCGACTGGCTCAACACTCGGCCATTTTCGCGGATGTCATCCATCCTGAACCAAGGAACAGTGCCATTTTCCCAGAACACATTATTGCTCTTGCTGGGAGTATACCCGTTTTTGACATGAAAAATATCCGCAACAGATTTCCACTCCACTGAAGCCCCGTCCAACAGCTTTTCCAGAAATCCCAACTCGCTCATGCCTCGATCTCCGCGACAATGGCATCAATATCGGCGCGCAGCTGATCGATCCTGGCAACGGTGGTTTCAATCTCGGTATTCAGCTCCGCGATATCGACGACTTCGCGGGTGTCCTTGGGCTCAACATAGGCGCTGACCGAAAGGTTGTAGTCTTTCTCGACAATCGTGTCATAGGGTACGGCTTCAGCGACGTGGGCCACGGTCTTCTTGCTGTCAAACATCTCAATGATGTTGGCAATGTGCCGGTCTTCCATGAAGTTGTTGTTCGTGCCTTTGTGGAAGAACTCTTCCCCACTGGCATCAATGAATTGAATGGCAGTATCGGGCTTGTTCTTGGCCAGAACCAGAATGTTCACCGCGATGGTGGTCCCGAAGAACAGGTTTGGCGCCAGCGCGATCACCGTTTCAACAAAGTTGTTGTCGACCAGATATTGTCGGATCTTCTTTTCGACTCCACCTCGATAGAAAATACCAGGGAAGCAGACGATTGCCGCGCGACCTCTCGCAGACAGGTAATGCAGGGCGTGCAGCACGAAGGCAAAGTCAGCCTTTGATTTCGGAGCCAACACGCCAGCCGGGGCAAAGCGTTCATCATTGATCAGGGTCGGATCGTCGGACCCTTTCCATTTCACCGAATAAGGCGGGTTCGACACGATGGCGTCAAAAGGCTTCTCATCACCAAAATGCGGATCTTCCAGCGTGTTGCCATATTGAATATTGAACTTGTCGTAGTTCACATTGTGCAAGAACATGTTCATCCGGGCGAGGTTATAGGTGGTGTAGTTGATCTCCTGCCCGAAAAAGCCTTCTTCAATGATATGTTTGTCAAAGTGCTTCTTGGCCTGAAGAAGCAACGAACCGGACCCACATGCCGGATCATAGATCTTGTTGACGCTGGTTTGTTTGTGCAATGCCAGTTGAGCAATCAACTTGGATACGTGTCGTGGCGTGAAAAACTCGCCGCCAGATTTCCCGGCGTTGGCAGCATAATTCGAGATCAAGAACTCGTAAGCATCGCCGAACAGATCGCCTTCATTCTCCTCGAAATTAAGAGGAAGCTCTGCCACACCTTTGAGCACTTGCACCAGACGCTCATTTTTGTTCTTGACCGTATTGCCAAGGCGGTTGCTGGTGGTGTCAAAGTCTGAAAAGAGGCCCTTGATGTCTTCTTCCGAAGGATAGCCATTGGCAGAGGCTTCAATCGCCTTGAAGATCGCCGCCAGATCTGTATTCAAGCTTTCATTTGTTTTTGCCGTCGCAACCACGTTGGCGAATAGCTGGCTGGGATAGATGAAATATCCCTTGGTCTTGATCGCATCGTCCTTGGCTTCATCGGGGATGTCTGCATCGGCCATTGAGGCATAGTCAATGCTGTCGTCTCCACCTTCGATATAGGTGGTGAAATTCTCGCTGATGAAACGATAAAACAAGGCTCCAAGAACAAATTGTTTGAAATCCCATCCATCGACCGCGCCCCGCACCTCGTTGGCGATTTGCCAAATCTGCCGATGTAAAGCTTCAATCTGTTGCTGACCCGTCATTTCTTGTTCCCTTCTTGCCTTTGCTCCTGATCAGCAATCCAACGCTCAATTTCGCTTTTGCGGAATCTCCAGGCACTCCCCACTTTGAAGCCAGGAACCCTTCCTTCCGACGCAAATCGATAGGCCGTTTTCTCCGCGATCTTGAGATAATCTGCGAGCTCTCTCATCGTCATGATATCATCGTTGGGCATTCTGTAATGTCCTAAACTGAGGATGCAGATTGAAAATAGTAGAAATCAAATGAAGCAGCAAGTTCGCTGATGGCGATTAGCAAAAAGGGGCGGTTATACCGCCCCGCTTTTATTCTTCGCGTTGTTGGTCCTTCACTCGGAGCCGTCCAGCTCTTCTGTGAAGCTTGCCTCCTGAAGAAGGTTCAGCTTCAAGAGTGCTGTTCTGAGAAGTTCCTGATAATCGGCATCGTTGGGATTGTCCGCCCAGCCGATCAAAGCCTCGTTGAAGGCATTCTGACCATACAGAAATGCCTCTAAAGATGCCGACAATGCCTCTAGCTGCTGTGTCTGCAGCTTGATGTAGCCGTCGATTGAGACTGACCAGTCTTCGATAGACGATATCAATTCTCTCTCTATCGGCGTCATCAAGGATGGTATGGACCTGCTGGACTGCTTCATGATCCGTATTCCCTATTCGAGATTGGTGCAAAGGCTTCCGCCGTCCACGCTTTCGCATTTCTGGAATGTGTGGTTTTGCATGTCGATCATGATGTAGTTGCCGGGTTGAAGGATCGTGCCTGGTGACCAGAGCATCACAGCCAGAAGTGTGACCATCGCCCATGTCGGAATACAAAGCAGGATCATGTAGAAGAGGCGCTTGGACCTTTCCTGGTACGCCTTTCTTTCGATGGTCGCGACATCCCTTTCCGCATTTCGGGCTCGTTTCGAGAATTCCCGGATTTGTCGGATATCGTCGCTGATTGTAAGCTTTGCGTCTTTCAATTTGGAGATCGTATCGTTCACGAATTGCTCTGTGGCCAATACCACAGAGTCGATCTGATGCTGTTGGATTTCTCGATCTCTTGCATTCGATCCGTGATCTTTTTGCTCAACAAAGCTTTGTCTGGTCCAGTTTTCATCATAAATGGCTCCTCTCATTCGCCAGCGTGTATCTGTTTCGGGATCTTGAACGGTGATGTACTGCTTGCCTTGGCGTGGGATTAGAAAACCTGTTTTTTTCAGGATGGCGACCATCTCTTTACGGTCAGAGATCTCCCCGATTGAAATGAGCTCTTCAATCCATATTTGCAGCTGGTCACGACTTCTGGCTCTCTCCACCATCTCTCTTTTGGGAGCAATGGCACTCTGCATTCGCGATGAATCGCAGGGATCGGCCCAGCCATATTGCAGGTTCTTCAAATCGCGAAGAGTGTCGCAAGTTTTCCGATATCCCGGAGGAGCAATGTTCAGGCTCTTGCCTGTGGTTAATTCACACCGTGGTGTCAGGAAGTGCAATTCCACCCGGCCCTCATGCTGGTGCCGAACCCATAGAATATTATACTGGTCAGCATGAAGACCCGCAAAAGCGAGTTGCTCGAATTCGTTAATTACTTCAATTTGCTGATCGTAAGTTGGCATGTCAGATGCTGCAAAACTGATGACACCTGACCGATAGCGCCATTTGTGCCGGCACTGATCGATAAGTGAACGGGTGACATCGATATTGCCTCGAACGATATCTGGCAAAGGATCACGGACCTTCATTTTCGGTTTGTTGTCTGCACCGAATATGAGATGCCGATTACCGTCGTATTCCTTGACATGGGACGCAATGAGATAATTGATGGGAGCAGATCCATTGCCTTGACCAGATCGAAAGAATTTAATCAACATCACGGGCATCCCATCTCTCGCTATTGCACATGAGATTGGCCAACTGCCGATCGAGGCCAACTAAGGCCGCCACGATATTTACTGCGTCAATGTGATGTAAATCTCCGGCGCGGCGCGCAGAATTGATTGCTTTGGCCAATTGATTGATGTTGTTGCCGATGCGGTTGATTGCAACAAGGAGATCGTGATCGACTTTTGGTGCTCCCCGCTTGCGCGATGGTTTGATCAGATTGAGAGTCGAGCGCAACAATTCAGACATCGACTGACCGTCGGCCTCAGCACGAGCGGTAAGCTTCGCCTTGTCAGCAGCAGAACAACGCATAACAACCGTTTGTGAAAGCTGCTTCTTGGTTGGGGTCGAGGGGAAGGCTTGCCTTCCCTCGCAAGGCCTTGCGTCGTATGACGCGGGTCGCCTTGCTCTTTTCCATTTATTGCCATTGTTCAAGAGACATCATCCTTTCTAAGTTTTCGACCTAAAAAGGAAATAGGCAATATTTCTCGATTTAAAAATTAAATCTAAAAATATTTTATAAATATAAATTACATTACCTGTAACACCGTAACACAATATATTTTTAGACAATTACTTTTATTCATTTATTTCAAGAAAAGGAATCTGATGTTGAAATTCAGATTCCTTTACATGAATGATATTTATGTGGTGTTTCTGTGTTACAGCAGGCTTTATAATTTCATCTATTCGTCCACTGAAGAAAGAAAAATTGATCTAACATAATAGACACGTTGGATATCAGAATTTGGAAGCCTATGACTACAAGATAATTTTCCATTACCTCCCGTTTTCAGCCAACCGCGATTCGCCATTTCCTTTGCGATGAGCTTTTTGTCCAGTCCTCGACACACCTCATTTTCGAAAGCTTCGGGATAGATAAGATAGTCCCATTCGTTTTTTTCGTTAAGCAACCTGTAACCGGCGGCGTCCCTCGTTGGCAAAGGCTTCCGTTCGTTGTCGTCCGCAGGGCTGATGACCCAGCTGCGTTCCCTCTTTTCCATGTCGGTGAATCGAGCCTCTCCATGCTTTTGAAGAAACGCCGCAATTTTTTTAATGCCTTGGATTATTTCATCAGCCCCTGTACCACCTCGCTGAGTCAGCCACTGTTTAAAAGCAAATTTTGTGGAAGTAATAGCGCTGTTGGAAGGCCATGGCAGCAGCCCTGCAGAAATTCCAAGTTCACCCGCAGCGGCTATCAAACCGAAGTGATTTGCAACTCTTTTGACTTGTCCATCAGACTTCTGATCGCAGTTGTCATGCACAAATTCATTCCGGATTCGAGATGCTTCTTCGACCACATTTGCCCGGCCAAGCGAGATCAAATATTCAACAAAGAATTTGGAGGCGGTGCCATGGTTCGCGCATGCAGCCTTCTTGAGCGCATTGACAAACTCGCCGGAACTCTCAAAACAATTCGGCAAGTGAGTTAGGATTCCCATGTCTGCGCCACCATCTGCAGGCATATTAATGATCCTTGTTTTTTGCCCTGCTTTTGCTTCCCGACCATTCGACGATCCTACATGCTTATCAAAAGGCACCTCCCCGCTCGAAAGCAAAGCAAGCAGCCAGGTTGAACGTTCTCGCACGCCGCCTTTGACTGTGCCTCGTCCCTTTCCCTGCCCGTTGGCCAACATGTAGGCCGCGTTGTTCGCATCATCGGACGCAGCTTGTCCCACTTCATCAAGACAGAGCAGCGTGTGATTGTGGCGGGTAGCTGTTCCTTCAATTGCTGTCGTGGTCAGATTCCAATTTTGAATGTAATTGGCCGGACTACCCCAGATGGATGCCCCCAAATAAAGCGCGGTGGTTTTTCCGCAACTGCTCGGACCCCACAGATGAACACCAAAACCATCAGCATTCAGCGGTTCGAGCAGAACTGGAGCCAGACCGAGACAAATCGCAAACACGAGCATCTCATTGCCTTGTACAAGATGAGCAATTTCCTGCTGCCAGCTTTCGACAGAACCCTTAGTCTCAAACAGGCTCAAATCATCGCAGTTTTCTTTGCCATAATAGAGATCTGTCTTCAAATCACCTTGAATATCCCAGTCTGGGGTGACAAATGAACCTGAGGAGTGCCAACCTGTTTTTGTGACAAGCGTCAGTCGTTTATCTGTCAGGCTTTGCCCGATAAATGACATCAAAGAAATGTAGCCAAGTTTTAGGTCAAAGAAGCGCAAACCAAGACTGGCTAGTTTGCTTCTTATTTCTGCGTTATTTGTTTGTGTTCCATGCAGATCGGCGGCCCTCACCAGCTCATGATGCCTTTTGTCGTCACGATCTTTCACCGAAACCAGATATGACCATTCATTTGATGACTCGTTTCGGACCAATGCGAGGACCTCAACCTCACTAAAAATTGCAACCCATTTGTAGACACCATCCTTCTTAATGCACCTTTCAATTTTCCCATCGTTGAGGCGATAAGGATAAGTCATCAATTCTTGGCAGGGCTCTTCCTGCTGCTCACTTAGATTCTGCTGATTTTTCACTTGATCGTTTTTCATTTCCAATTCCTTGATTTGAAATTCACGATCAGGAAATGGGTCCAATTCGATTTTGAGAAAAATTTTTATTTTGAATTCTCTCCGATGCAGATTTTTGGCTTAAACACGCCGTTTTCATAAGAACTTAGAGCGAAATTCTTGTATACTCAAAAGAAGCCCAACCGTAGGAGATGGTGTCATTCTGATTATAAAAAAAATTAAAAAATATTTTTTCTTTATCTCAACTTGAACCCACTTCCTCTCTGGTCGAGCGACATTCGCCTCCGACCTCTCTCAGATGCCTCAACAGGTATTCGGAGAGTATCTGACGCAATGCACAGAGAGGTAAGTGACATGCAACATGATGAAGAGAAGCCCGTTGCTGAGAAGGCAAAATCCCCCTCGGGGGGAAGAGCACTAATTCTGGATCCGAACCGGTTTCGCCCTTATCTGGCTGAAGCAGGCTATTCAAGAGAACAAGAAGAAGCTCTCCTGCAATCCATCTGGCAAATTATCGTCGGATTTGTCGAATTGGGTTTCGACATTCGAGAATCTTCAAAAATGGATGACAGTGCTCAAGTAGAAATTGATCTCTATTCATATTTGGTTGGCGATACTGGAACAGCTGAGGGCTATCTGAAAAGCGACTTTGATGCACAAACCAATTCGTCGCAGAGGAAATAAAATGGAACCTAAAACAGAAAAGGCGGTTATTTACTGCAGGGTATCATCGAAGAAACAAACCGAAGGAAGTGGTCTGAGTTCGCAGGAGCATCGCTGCCGTGAGTATGCGGATGAACGCGGCTATGACGTCGAGGCTGTATTTCCAGATGATGTTTCAGGCGGGGGCGACTTTATGAAGCGCCCTGGGATGGTGGCCTTGCTCGCTTATCTCGATGCCTTTCCGCAGCATGACTACGTTGTGATCTTTGACGATCTTAAACGCTATGCCCGTGACACTGAGTTTCATCTAAAGCTGCGCCGTGAAATGATGGCGCGCAATGCCCGTCGTGAGTGTTTGAATTTCAATTTTGAGGATACGCCCGAAGGGAAATTCATAGAGACCATTCTCGCTGCGCAAGGCGAGCTGGAGCGCACCCAAAACAGTCGTCAGGTTTTGCAGAAAATGATTGCCCGCGTTGAGCAAGGCTATTGTGTTTTTCGCGCGCCCGTTGGCTATAAGTATGTGAGGTCGCCCAATGGCGCAAAAAGTGCTCATGCGGGATGAACCTGTCGCGACAATCCTGCAAGACGGGCTTGAAGGGTTTGCATCAGGGCGCTTTGCTACGCAGACAGAATTGAAACGCTTCCTAGAGCGTCATCCAGTTTATCCGAAAGATCTCCCCAATGGAGAACTGCGCCCATACACCGTGACGCGACTTCTCAATAAACCCGTTTATGCAGGATATGTTGAAGCCCCCAAATGGGGAGTTTCTCTTCGCAAAGGCAATCATCAAGGACTAATCTCGTTTGATACCTTCCAGAAAATCCAGCGTAATCTCGAAACGGGTGGCTACGCGCCGACACGTAAAGACATAAGCGAGGATTTTCCGTTGCGCGGTTTTGTAATCTGCGGGGAGTGCGGACAAAACTACAAGGCTGTATGGTCCAAGGGCAAATACAAAAAATATCCCTATTATCGCTGCGATAATAAAAAATGCTCCTGTTACGGCAAATCCATCTCTCGTAACAAGATCGAAGGTGAGTTCGGGGAAGTCGTCCGCTCTCTTCAACCAAACAAGAGTTTGTTCGAGATGACGCGCGCTATGTTCAAACATGCATGGGATATTCGCTCGGTGCAGTTCGAGGAAATGCGTCTTGCTCTCAAGAAAGAAATCCAAGGCATCAACAAGCAGACAGAAAATCTTCTGGAGCGGATTATGGCGACATCCAATCCGACCGTGATCCATGCCTATGAAGATAAGATCACTCAGCTTGAGAAAAATAAGCTCGTCTTATCCGAAAAGCTTCAAAATAAGGGACCGAGAAAAGGCACCCAAGAGGAATTCATGGAACTCTCCATGAAATTTCTCGCAAACCCTTATAATATTTGGGTTTCTGGTGATCTTAAGTTGAAGAGATTAGTGCTCAGAATGGCTTTTACCGACAAAATTTCCTACACCAAAAATCAGGGGTATGGAACACCAAAAACAGCCTTAACTTTCAAGGTGTTAGATGATATTTCTGAGCACAAAGAGGGGATGGTGCTGCAAGAGAGAATTGAACTCTCGACCTCTCCCTTACCAAGGGAGTGCTCTACCACTGAGCTACTGCAGCGTTCCGAGGTGTTTTGATCAAATGATCATCACCTGATGCGGGCGGTTTTTTGCATACAGATTTCGATTATGCAAGAGCGTTTTTGAAAAAAGACAACAATTTTGTGAATTTGGTGACATCTGTGAAAATCATACACGCCTCCAGTGAACATTCTTGCCTCATCAAGTCTGGCCCCTGAGCCGTAAACCAAGACTCCCGAAAAAGCGCATAAGAGCCCCAAAATGGCCTCATTGTGGGCTTTCTTAGCCCGAACTTTTGGTATAGAACCTGCCAAAAGGCAAATTTCAGGATCCGTTCATTGCAAAAATTGCAGTAAAACAATGTCATCTAACGATATTCACATTTCTGGCAAAAGTGGCAGCTCTGGCTCGCAGCAAAAAGAATCTCAAAATTCATCAAAGCGCAAAGGTGAGGATCGCAAGGCCCGTCTATCACAAGCGCTAAGAGAGAATTTGAAAAAGCGCAAAGCTCTGACCCGCGCCAGAAAAACCGAAAGCAACAACATGAGCAGCCGATCAATGGATACGGCTCATGGGCCCTCGTCAGACGAGGCTGATCGGTAGAGAATATCTTTTAGCATTTGGATCTATGCGTTGGAGCTAAACGGAAGAGCGCGATTGGCGCAAAGTTTTGCCTTTCGCGGGAAATTGGATTTGCCTGATGACTGGATCGCGATTAAAGACCACCCCTTATCGGGACTAAACAAGAATCGGCCATGCTGGCTCATGATTGGCTGAAAACAGAAAGAGTTTGAAATGGACGCAATTCGCATTGTCGGCGGCGCAAAATTAAACGGGGAGATTCCCATTTCCGGAGCAAAGAATGCGGCTCTTCCCTTGATGATTGCTTCGCTTCTGACTGATGAGGCGTTGATTCTGGACAATCTGCCGCGCCTGCGCGACGTGCAGCAGCTCCAGCAAATTCTTTCCAACCACGGCGTCAGCTACATGATTGAGGGTAAGCGCCCCGGTCAGGATACGATGGCCGGGCAGACCGTTCATCTTCAGGCTGCCGAGATTATCGACACCTGTGCACCTTATGATCTGGTTTCCAAAATGCGAGCCAGCTTCTGGGTGATTGGCCCATTGTTGACACGCATGGGCCACTGCGAGGTGTCATTGCCCGGCGGCTGCGCCATCGGAACGCGCCCGGTCGACTTCTTCATCGATGGTCTGGCTGCCATGGGTGCAAAAATCGAGATTGAAAACGGCTATGTGGTTGCCGATGCGCCTGGTGGGCTGAGTGGGGGCGAATATACCTTCCCGCGCATTTCCGTAGGGGCTACGCATACGCTGATGATGGCTGCGACCTTGGCCAAGGGCAAAACCATCCTCAAACAGGCGGCAAAAGAGCCCGAGGTGGTCGATCTTGCAGAATGCCTGATTGCCATGGGCGCGAAAATCTCCGGCGCTGGCACCGATACCATCACCATCGAAGGGGTCGAAAAGCTGCATGGCGCGCGCCACAGTGTTCTGCCAGACCGGATTGAAACCGGCACCTATGCCATGGCGGTTGCCATGACGGGGGGCGATGTCTTCCTCAAGGGGGCAAGAGCGGATCTTTTGCAGTCGGCCCTTGATGTTCTGAGCAATACGGGCACCACAATTGAATCCAGTCCAGAGGGTATTCGGGTTGCCCGCAATGGGGCTCCACTCAAAGCGGTGAGCGTTGCAACAAACCCGTTTCCAGGCTTCCCGACAGACCTGCAGGCCCAGTTCATGGCCTTGATGACCATGGCTGAGGGCACCTCTACCATTACCGAAACCATTTTCGAGAATCGCTTCATGCATGTGCAGGAACTGGCACGCCTTGGCGCGAAGATATCTCTGGACGGGCAGAAAGCCTATGTCACGGGCGTGAACAAGCTCAAGGGAGCGCAGGTAATGGCAACGGATTTGCGCGCTTCTGTGTCGCTGGTAATCGCCGGTCTGGTGGCTGAAGGCGAAACCAAGGTCAACCGCGTTTACCATCTGGATCGCGGATTTGAACGGCTGGAAGACAAGTTGGCTGCCTGTGGTGCCACAATCGAGCGAATTTCAGCATAAATTCAATTCTTTGAGGCGCGCTCAGACGCGCCTCTCTTGCATTTATAGGCCTCCCTAACTATGTGATCCATAACAGGACGCAAATCGTCTCTACGGCGCGCACAAGTCGGCCTAGCTCAAAGATAACAGGCGAAGGGTGAGGCGATGTGTGCGAACCATGCGGTTTGCGTAACCAAAATCAAATTCGGATCTTCTTTTTGAGGACTTTGACCAAGGAGAGTGTCATGACCATGCTAAAACTTGCCGCGCTGGATACAGACGATCTGAATGTGCTTTCCAGCCAGACACAGGATGCCGTGGTCAAGGTGGGTGATATCAACTGGCTCAAGGATGAAGGACGCCTCGTGGTTTCCATGCATCGTTTTGCCTGGGAAGAAGCCATTCGTCAGCAGCGCCGCCTTTTTGGTTCCAAACCATCCTATGAGCGCCATCAGGCGATATTGCATTTCGATCGTGTTACCGGCGTGAAAAGCCGCAATATTCGAGCTGGTGCCAAAGACGCAGTGCTCAATTTGCTGGCGCTGACCTTTGAACCGAATGGAGAAGGACCGGACGGTTCCATCTCTCTGATCTTTGCTGGAGACGCTGAGCTACGCCTTGATGTTGAATGCATCGAAGCCCAGTTGGCCGACACTGGCGCTGCGTGGGAAACGGAAAACCTTCCCGAGCATGAAGCAGCCGAGACATTCGAACAGCGGCTCAAGGCCTCCCAGAATAGCTAAGGCCCCGGCCAACACGTTTTTCAAATATAGGACAAGAGCCCACAGCAAGTGTTGCGGTGGGCTTTTTCATTGTTGCTCTTTGAAGAGCATAAGACTTGCGAATTTTATTTGATAAATTAACGCAGCGGCAAGCGCAGAGCCCATTTGGGAACTTTTACTAATATCTTGCCCGCTCCCAATCTGTTTACAATCAATCCGATACTTAAATTTATTTTACCACCTTAGAAGCCACTCCGGCGCTAAAGGCGCTTGATCTATCTGGAATTTTAAAATGGGCACCATCATTGGAGAATTGATTGGCATTGTTGTTGAGTTTGCTGTTCACATTGTTGTGCAGACTTTTTATCGCATCGCGCTCATGCTGCGCTTTGACATCGAAAGCAAGATGACCAAAAAAGCTCTGCCAAATGCGGGCTATGTTGATTGTTCAAAAGATTTGAACGCGGCGCTGTCCTTCTTAAAAGAGGCCGGACAGGCACTTGACCGGAAGAAGTTTGCTGAAGCCCGTGCACTTCTCATAGAATCTAGCGACATTCTGCAGCTTGTTTTATCACACAACGCCGGCCACTTTGTGACCAATTCAATCGTGCGGTTCGGTGAAGTGCGCAAAGGCACGAGAAATGTTTTTGTTAAGGGGGCTGTCGTAAAAGGCTGGGAAGAGCGGGGACGATTCAAGCTTGCCAGAAAGCTCGGTGGTCTTGCCTATATCGTCGAGCAAGAGCTAAAAGAGGCGCTTGCTTTTCTTCCTCCCGCTTCTCAGCTTGATGTAACCTTTCAAGACCTGCAGAAAAATCTGGCTTCTCTTGACGCCGCTCTTCTGGCCGATGATCCTGAAGCTTCGCAGCTTGCCTATGACGCCATCAAGGAGGCTGATCGCAAGCTGGCGCGCTGGGTAATAAAATACACGGGAAAAGAAGACATCAACCTGCTTTCCATCGCCATGCCTGTTTTCTGGATGGAAAAGCTGAAATCCCTTCAGGCGTCCTGTCAGGCTTCCATAACGCATATCGACGAAAAGCACTATCAAGCAGCTTATGACGCAGCGGTCGAGCTTTACACAGGGCTAGAGAAGCTGGTGCAAGATATCCCTGAGCCCCATTGGGCTGCGACCAGCCACTTGCTCTCCCCCTATGCGGGGGTTCTGGAAGAGACCAAATCTCTCGCCATAACAGATAACACTGACTGGTCCTATGAGCAGAGAATTCGTCTGGCCGAGCTATCGGGTAAACTGGGCTATATTTCGCAGCAGATAATCGCCCGCTCTTCACGTGAGTTAAAGCAGCTGCAGCAATTCTCGGACCGCAGTTCTTTGTTGAATTATGCCTCAGAGCGTTTTCTCGACAATGTTGAAAAGCAGCAGATTTCCAAAGCTGAAGAGGAGATGGCTGATATGTCCAACTATCTTGTCGGCCTCAAAGAAGCGATTGATATGGTCAAAGGTTAGAAGAGGCAGACAAGACCGATCCGATAAAGGATTTTCGGGCTTCCGTTCAGATTTTTCCCACTCGCAAAGGCCTTTTATGCAACGCATAAAAGGCCTTTGCTGCTTCCAAGACGCAGAACCAGACTGCATATCCATGCCTGCGCACAGATCATTCCAGCTATTCACTTTCGTCCATGGTATTTAACAGACTATTTAGTCTATTAAATCCACAACAGGAGGAAAGCAGCTAAAATGACGGATCAGAACGGACAAATGGAGGCCAAGAAGCCGAGAGGTCGCCCACGCCGGGCACCTAACAACCAGATGGCTCGCAAAGATCTGATCAAGGTCGGTCTTGTCTATCTGACCGAGCGTGGCTTTGCCGATGTCAGCGTAGACGAAATTCTGCAAGCATCCGGCAAGACCAAGGGCTCTTTCTACCATCATTTCAAATCAAAGGCCGATTACGGACAAGCCCTCATTGAAGCCTACAATGACTATTTCGCAGCAAAGCTGGATAGTTGCTTTTCCAACGATAGCCTGGCGCCTCTCGACCGCTTGCAAAGCTTCGTGCAAGGCGCCGAACAAGGCATGGCAAAGCATGGTTTTCGTCGCGGATGCCTTGTCGGCAATTTGGGGCAGGAAATGGCGTCGCTCACCCCAGATATGTGCGACCAACTGATTTCAGTTCTCAAAGACTGGCAAAGACGAACAACCGACTGCCTCCGTCTTGCTCAATCGGAAGGACAGATTGCTCCCGAACAGAATCCAGAAGCGCTTGCCGAGTTCTTCTGGATCGGGTGGGAGGGAGCGGTTTTACGCGCCAAACTCGAACGTCGTCCGGAGCCTCTAAGGCATTTTGCACGCGGCTTCTTTGCTCTTCTCACCAATAACTCCTTTTCCAATCCCCCGTTTCCAACTGAAGGAAAACAACATGTTTGATGCCATTCTGATCGAAAAGAACGACAGCGGCCAAAGCGTAACCAAAAGCCAGATCACCTTTGAGCCATTGGCCGAGGGACAGGTGGCTGTAGACGTTGCATGGTCGACCCTCAATTTCAAAGATGCCCTCGCCATCACGGGCTCTTCACCGGTTGTCCGCAGCTTCCCGATGGTGCCGGGCATCGACTTTGCCGGTATCGTCACCGAAAGCCGCCATGCCGATTACAAGCCGGGCGACAAGGTAATCCTGAACGGCTGGTCTGTGGGTGAAAAATATTGGGGTGGCCTTGCCAAACGTGCGCAGGTCAACGGCGACTTTCTCATTCCGCTTCCGGCCGGAATTTCCATGCGTCAGGCCATGGCGATCGGCACCGCAGGCTACACGGCCATGCTTTGCGTATTGGCGCTTGAAAGCAACGGAGTAACCCCTGAGGTCGGCGAAGTGTTGGTCACTGGCGCGACCGGCGGTGTGGGCAGCGTTGCTGTCGCTCTGCTCGCCGCAAAGGGCTATAACGTGGTTGCCGTTACCGGTAGGGCCAGCGAAGCTGACTATCTCAAGAAACTGGGTGCCTCCTCCATTCTTGACCGCGAAGAATTGCAGGGCAAGCCGCGCCCGCTCAACAAGGAACGCTGGGCAGCGGCCATTGACGTGGCTGGAGGACAGGTTCTGGCAAACCTTCTGTCCATGATCAAATATGGCGGCACGGTTGCTGCCTGTGGCCTTGCCAACAGCATGGATCTGCCAACCACCGTGGCTCCTTTCATCCTTCGTGGCGTAACGCTGAAGGGCGTAGACAGCGTCATGGCACCAAAAGCGGTGCGTCAGGCAGCCTGGGCGCAGTTGGCTTCGGATCTGGATATGGAAAAGCTTGAAACCATGATCAACAAAGTTGAGTTTGACGAAGTGATAGACGTTGCTCCGAAGTTCCTTGAAGGCAAAATTCGTGGCCGCATCGTTGTTCCTGTGGCTCCGGAACTGATTTAAGTCTTTCCCAATAGCCTTGGTTTACGAGCGCTTCAGCGCCTATCGCCCAAGGTTCCAAATTGCAGAACCCCGCAGCAGTCTCCTGATGCGGGGTTTTCATTCTTTCAGTATGATCAAGACTTGAGAGGGCTTTACTCGGCGCTCTCTTCTTCGCCAATAGACATGAACTTGGCGCTATAGGCCTTCTCACCGAGACGATCGATCAAATCAAGCTGAAGTTCCAGCCAGGCCTTGTGGCTTTCTTCTTCAATGGCAATTTCCTCGAAAAGAGCTTTGGAGCCAAGATCGCCCACCTCATAGGCTTTCTTTGAGGCCTTGGTATAGGTCGCGATCGCGTTTTCTTCATCCGCCAGATCGGCCTTGAAGAGCTCGATAAGAGAGTCATGCAGAACTGGAGGTTTTTCAAATGCCATCACAGGCACGCCCTTCAGGAACAGGATCCGCTCAATGAAGCGGTCAGAATGCCCCCATTCTTCGCGCATTTCCTCGCGCATCTGGTTAGCCAGCTTTCCCAAGCCCCAATCGTCAAGGCGCTGTGCATTAAGCTGGTATTGATGAGCTGCGCTCATTTCCATCTGCAGTGCGGTATTCAGATTTTCAATGGTTTCACTGTTAGACATTCTTTGATCCTTTTCCTTCAAAAAAAGAAGCTTTGAACTACTCCGTATAGTTGCAGTCAAAAGCCATGTTTTCAAGTCTCTTGCTGGAAATCATCACTCCACAACCCATAACAACTTTAGCTCAGTATCAAACCTTCATATCCAATCAAGGCTGTACTTAACCATTTGTTAACTATCTTGATTAACCATTAAACCCAGCATTTCCGCCAAGGGCGTTGGAAAGCGTGGCCCAAGCTTCTTGGATGCTGGCGTAAAACTTAACGGCAAGAAGGGGGAGTATCATGCCTAAATACATCTCGGTACGGCCGCATTTGCTGGACGAAACCGAAATTGAGACAGTGATTTTACAAACTGGTATGAACCCTCATGACAGAGGGCTGATCGTTGATTTCCTCGTCGAGAATTATGCTGTTGATCTTGATCTGCTAGCTTCGGTCTTCGCGAGTCTGGATCATATCGAGGCTCTGCCTATGGGCTTGCCAGAAGCTGCCTGAAATATTTGTTCTCAAACTCTCATGAATATTCGCGCCTGCCGTATTGCGTCCGTCCAGCGATAGAAAGGCGCAGTGGGCACTTACTCGCCTGAGCGAAAGCAAGCGCCAGCTTTGCGGCAAAAAGGCGAGAGGCTCGGCACTCCCCTTCCCCTTCAATACCTTCAATACCCTCAATACCCTCAAGACCCTCAAGACGCCTTAAAGACCGCGGCCAGTTGTGCTTTGGCGTGGTTCTTCATGATTTAAAAACGCTTTTTCAATTTGACCGGCAAATAGCAAAATTCTTTTTTCTCTGTGGGCTGCAATTCTCTTTTATGTATCTTACCTAATATGCAAATCCATTCGCAGATAACCAAAGCTGCGTTTTGAGAACGCTGCAAGAACAGATCAATTTTCGGAGAAATTCATATGATCGATCCCAAGAAACTGTCCGACTTCCCAATTCAAAAGCGGTGGCCAGCACAGAATCCTGACGTGATCCAGCTTTATTCCTTCCCGACTCCAAACGGCGTCAAGGTCTCCATCGCGCTTGAAGAAATGGGCCTGCCCTATGAAGCACACAAGGTTACGCTGAGTGATGCTGACGTGAAGAGCGCAGAATTTCTCTCGCTCAATCCAAATAACAAGATTCCGGCAATCATTGACCCCCATGGGCCTGATGGCGACCCGATCGGGCTGTTTGAAACCGGTGCTATTCTGCTCTACCTGTCTGATAAAACAGGGAAGTTCATCGGGGCAACCGACCGAGACCGGGCCAAGATCATCCAGTGGTTGATGTTCCAGATGGGCGGCATTGGCCCCATGTTTGGCCAGCTGGGCTTTTTTGTAAAGTTCAAGGGTGCCGAAATCGAAGACCCTCGTCCGCGTCAGCGCTACATCGACGAGACAAAGCGTCTGCTTAATGTACTCAACACAGAGCTCGCTGATCGGGACTGGATTGCCGGAGACTATTCGATTGCAGATATGGCAATCGCTCCATGGCTACGCCCGATTGTTGGCATTTATGAAGCCGCCGAGCTGGTAGACTTTGCCAGCTATACCAATGTCGTTGATTATCTCAAACGCTTTATGGACCGCCCGGCCGTACAAAAAGGCGTCAACATCCCGCCTCGGGATTAATCGACCCACCGTCCTATTCAAACGAGTTTCAATCCGTCGGTCGTCACTGACGGATTGGCATCCCAAGCGCGAAAGGGCCTTCAGGCAACTTGCTCCAACCTGTCCGGCTCGGGCATGACGATGCGGTTTTTTCCCTTATTCTTGGCATCATACATAAAGTGATCAGCCTCTGCGAAAAGGGTTTCAAAATCCCTGGTTCCAGATGAGAAAGCAACACCGATGCTGACCGAAAGATTGTGTTTTGCTTCTTCAGATGGCTCAAAAGTGAGGCATTCAATTGCAGTGCGCACAGCCTCTGCCGCCTGATAGGCCTTAACAAAGCTGCCTCCGTGGAAAAAGAGAGCAAACTCTTCCCCACCCATGCGGGCAATAAGCGCGTCTTCCGGAGCAACCTGCGAGATTGTTCGGGAAATCAGCTTGAGCGCCGCATCGCCGGCAAGATGGCCGAAACGGTCATTGATCTGCTTGAAATCGTCAAGGTCGATGCAAAACATCGTCGCCGGTTGGTTCTGTTGCAAATGGCTGGTTACGGCCTCGACAAAATAGCGGCGATTGAGAAAGCCGGTCAAATAGTCAAAACGCGCCTGCTTTTCCAGTTCAAGATTAAGCTCGGCCAGCTGCTTATGGGCATGCTCAAGCTCTGACAGTGCATCATGAAGTCGCCGTCTATGGCTATCGATCAGAAATGTGATTGGCAATCCGGCAAGAATTGGAACGAGACCGGCAATGACTAGACCTGCGAAGGGAATATTGCCGAAAAAGAAATACATCAACAATGCAGCTGTCAAAATTGACAAAACCATGGAGCCCACAGTTATCATCGCCAATCGAAGAATGCGCTTTGTCATACAATCCGTGTCCTTAAAGCAATTCAATAAATTCAATATTCTTCCAATAAGACTGGAATCGCTCAAAAATCAAAGTAATTGTTTTTATCAAGAAGGATAGATACAATTTAGTGAGCAACAAGATAATTATTGCGTTGCACTTTACTAATCAAAACGCGCATCAATTCATAAATCCTACTTAATATAGAATTTTCAAATATTACATTATAATTAGCTATATTTCTTGAAGCCCCCTTATCTCTACCCTGCGCTCGTAAAGCAAACGTTATTTTCGTCGAGCTTTTTTCAGATTTGCCTCTTTGAAACACCCCACCATAAAGCTGCCATTAGCTCGACTTGCAGGCTAGTCGGCGATCCAACGCTTGAGCAGCCAATTGGCCACTTGATGCAAAATGAGCGTCATTGCCACAATCAAGACAAGGGCCGCAAACATGAGTGCGATACGCGAACGGGCATTGGCCATCAACATCAAATAGCCAAGCCCTTTGGACGCCCCGATCCATTCGCCGATCACGGCGCCTGTGGGAGCGTAGGTAATGGCGATGCGGATGCTTGCGGCCAGCTGCGGCAAGGCATGAGGCAAGCGCAGCCAGACCAGCTCCCTCAAGCGGCTCGCTCTGGCGATGCGGGCAAGATCAAGAAACTCTCCTGGCGTTGAAAGCATGCCGTCCAAAAGGCCTGACGCTATGGGAAAGAAGACCAGCAAAACGGTCATGACGACTTTTGGGGCCATGCCATAGCCAAACCACAAGGTGAGAATGGGGGCCAGTACAAAAACGGGAATGGCTTGGGAGGCGTTGAGCAAAGGTCTGAGATTTTGCCGCGCCACTGGCGACAGCATCATAAGGATAGCGGCCCCTGCCCCCAGCAGCAGTCCAATAATAAAGCCGTAGGCCACCTCTTGGAGTGTCACCAGACTGTGCAGAAGCAAGAGTGCCCGGTCTGACCACAGAACAGCAGCAACATCAGATGGTCCGGGCAGGATGAAGGCTGGCAGCAGCCCCAAAGCGGCCACCCCTTGCCACAAAAGCACGAGCAGGAGCGGGAGAAGAAATTTCCTCATATAGCCAGCCTCCTGCTCTTTGTGTTGTTCATACTGCGGCTCCTACCCCTAGCCTTATCTCGTCCAGCAAGGATGACGCTCTTTTTGCCAGCTCTGGATCTGCAAGATCATGAGGCCTGGTCTCATCTAGGGATGAGGTAAGCGGCTGCATCAAGTGAAGCTTATGCTCGTTCAGCATCCAGATGGTCTGGCACAGACGCAAGGCTTCTGATGGATCGTGGGTGACCAGCAGAACCACCCGCCCTGCGAATTTATCAAATGCCAGTTCCTGCATTGTGGCCCTCGTGGCCGGATCGAGCGCGGAAAAAGGTTCATCAAGCAGTATAAGATCAGCATCGCTCATCAGGGTTCGGGCAAGGGCCACCCGCTGCCTCTGCCCGCCCGACAATTCAGTTGGCTTGCGCGCCTCCAGGCCGGAAAGCCCAACAGCATCGAGGAGATCACGCGCCCGCTTGCGGCTTGGCTTGCGGCCTGCCAACGTTTCAACCAGCATGATATTTTGCAGGACAGAGAGCCGGGGCTGCATAAGGTCAGACTGCGCCATCCAGCCAACACGTTCGGCTCCCTTGCGCAGCCCTTCGAAGCGGGCTTCGCAGTCAAGCCCACCCAGAAGGCGCAGAATGGTTGATTTGCCCGAGCCCGAAGGCCCGAGCAAACCAGTCCATCCAGCTTCCAAATGCAGCTTGAACGGCTCGACAAGCCGCTCTCCATCAAGACACACGGTTCCCGACAGGCTGTAATTTTTCGTCATGGCCTCACTCGTTGCCAGCGAGCTCATGGGCAATGCTCTTTATCGCAGGCACTTTCTTGATCATGCCGATATCGGCAAGATAGGCGCCAAACGCCTTGTATCGCTCCTTGTCCAGCTTCATCGGCTGAACAGAGAATTTGGAATAGGTGTCGAACCAGGCATCATGATTGAGCTGATCGTCAAGCTCTGCGGCATAGCTCTTGAACTCTTCCCAAGTGCCTTCCGGGTCTTTGGCGATGGCTTCCGTTGCGCGTGCGGTGGCCAATAGAAAGGCCTTTATCTGGGAAAAATCCTTGCGATCAGCAGCGGTTTCATAGACCAGTTCTTCATACATCGGCACGCCGTGTTCTTCAGGGAAAAAACATTTCCCCTTGCGCCCGACCATGGCCATCTGATGCAGTTCGAAATTGCGGAAGGCCCCGCCGACAGCGTCCACCTTGCCTGCCGCAAGAGCTGAGGTCAGGGCAAAGTTGACATTGACCTGCTCAACCTCTTCGGGCTCGACGCCATCATTGCGCAACATACGATGCATGAGAGCTTCTTCGATACCCGGAACGGAGAAACCAACGCGCCCGCCCTTAAGGTCTGCAAGGCTTTTGATCGGTCCGTCAGCATCGACCATGATGCAATAGAGAGGGCTGTCGATAAGAGACCCCACGCGCACAACGGGCAGTCCTGCCTCATGTTGGAGATAGAGTTGTGGCTGATAGGTTACGCCAAGATCCACTTGTCCGGCTGCGGCCATTTTCGGTGGGTCGGATGGATCGGCTGGCGCGATGATATCAACATCTAGCCCGGCATCCTCGAAATATCCCCGCTGCTTGGCGATGATGATCGGGCCGTGGTCGGGATTGACGAACCAGTCCAGCATAACGGAAAACGGAGTTCCGGCATTGGCTGGCGCTGCAATGCCCAAAGTGATGAGGGCTGCCAGCAGGTTTTTCTTGATAAACGGGTTCATAGGTTAGCTCCTCAACATGAAAAAGTGGTCCGTCGGGCCATGACCCGAACCGACATCGAGATTGGCACTGCCCTTGATGGCATTCGAAATGTAGGCCTTGGCCGCTTTGGCCGCGGCCCGTCCGTCACCGCTGAGCGCCAATTGGGTGGCCAGCGCCGACGACAGGGAACAGCCGGTGCCGTGGGTATTTTTCGTCTCGATGCGCGGGGCATAAATCCACTCTTTCTGATCGGCAGAAAGGTATAGATCAGGGCTCTCGGCTGATCCAAGATGGCCCCCTTTGAGGTAGACCGCTTTGGGGCCAAGGGCCAAAAGCTCCTCAGCCTGCGCCTGCATGTCGTCCATGCTGATGGCTTCCAGAGAGCCGAGCAGATCGGCAGCTTCGGGCAAATTCGGCGTAATGATGTGCGCCATGGGCACAAGCACATCCCGCACGGCGTCAACGGCCTCCTCATTGAGAAGGCGAGACCCGCCTTTGGCGACCATAACGGGATCAAGCACGATGGGAGCCGCACAGTCTTTGAGTGCTCCGGCCACTGCCTCTACGGCTTTAGAGGTGCCCAGCATGCCGATCTTTATGGCATCAACGCGGATATCGGTCAGGATGGCCTCTATCTGGGCGACAATGAATTCCGGCTCGGTCGGCACCCAACCGCTGACCCCTTGCGTATTCTGAGCCGTCATGGCGGCGATCACGGCCATGGCATAGCCACCATTGGCCGAAATAGCCTTGAGATCGGCCTGAATGCCAGCCCCGCCCGACGGATCGGAGCCAGCAATCGAGAGGATGTTCGGAATCATGCAGCCTCCCACGCCTGAATCAATTCACGAGTTGCAGCTTCAGGATCATCTGCTTGGGAAATCGCGGATACAACGGCAAGGCCGGCACAGCCTTCGGCCTTCACACGCGGGATATCGGCCAACTTGACACCACCGATGCCGACGCAGGGGAAAGGAGCTGCCCGCGCAATCCGCCCCATGGTTTCCAGACCGATCGGGGTCGCATGATTTTTCTTTGACAGGGTCGCACGCACCGGCCCGCAACCGATGTAATCCAGCGTGCCCTCGGGAAGTGCGGCTGCAATGGCCAGTTGATCTTCATTCTCGATGGAAAGGCCAAGAATTTTATCTGGTCCCAGAGCCTTGCGCATAGCAACTGGGTCTCCATCGGACTGCCCCATATGCAGCCCAGCAGCCCCACTGGCAAGAGCGACCTTCAGACGATCATTGATGATGAAGGGCACACCAAATTCCTGCGCGATCTTGTTGAGGCGCGAGGCCTGTTCGATGAGTACATCATCGGGCGCGGTCTTGTCCCTTAGCTGAATGATGGAGGCTCCGCCCTTTAGTGCAGCAAGAACGAGCGAATCGGACGGATTATGCGGAGTGACGAAATAGACGGAGAGATTCATGATTCCTGTATCCTTGCCGCAGCGGAAAGCTGGTCTGGTTTGACGGTGTAAAGCGCATCGATAAAGGCAGTGGCGAATGAGCCCGGCGCAGAGGTTGTCTGTGCGGCCACCTCGCCAGCGAGCCCGTAATAGGCGATGGCAGCGGCTGTCGCCTCCAGATGCGGCTTGCCAACGATGAAGGAAGCGATTACGCCATTGAGCGTGCAGCCAAGGGCCGTGACGAGCGGCATCATAGGGTGGCCATTGTCAACGCGGAAGGAGCGGGTGCCATCTGTGATAAAGTCCTGAGGCCCGGTAACCGCCACGATGCCGCCGGTTGACGCAGCGAGCGCTTTGGCACCCTCTTCCGCTTCATTGACGCTGTCCGAACTGTCTGCACCTTTACCCTTTGTCATTTCGCCGCAAAGGGCGAGAATCTCGGAGGCATTGCCGCGGATGACGGAAGGCTTGAGGGCCACAAGAGCAGCGGACGTTTCGCGGCGAAAGGTCGTTGCTCCGGCGGCAACCGGGTCAAGAACCCACGGGGTATTGTGATCATTGGCGCTCTCTGCTGCCACGATCATGCCGCGCACCCAATCGGAAGAAAGGGTGCCGATGTTGATGGTCAGCGCGGAGGCGATGGCGGCGAACTCACCGGCTTCCTCTTCAGCATGCAGCATGGCCGGAGAAGCCCCCGAAGCCAGCAAGGCATTGGCCATGACATTCATGGCGACAAAATTGGTGATATTCTGGATAAGTGGCGCGGTTTCGCGCATATGAAAGAGATATTGGCCCCAGTCGGTCATTCTTCGCTCCTACTGAGGCGGAAGAATTGACATCGGGTCGAGGTGGAAACCATCCGGTTTCCAAGGACCAAAGCGCAACTTCCTCCGCCAGTATGATCTGGTTCAGGTTCGAAGGGTTCATCTCAGCCCGGTTTCCCGGACGCCCCTGTTACGCGATCGATTTAAACGCAAACTGGTGGAATTTACCAGAGCCAGCCAGCCATTTTGTCTATGGTCACAGACGGGTTGGCGCACAAATTGCCGCAAACACGTCCGGGCCTCTGGACATCAAACAGCCAGTAACCATATGAAACATTTCATCTATTGAAATTTGCCAAAATATGGAGGAGAGGAAATATTGTCTTGTGCACAAAACAGCGAATAACGGCATGATGAAATGCTCATCATGCCGTTACATATCTCATGCCCCCCAAAATTGCTCGCAGCAATATGGCGGTTTCTGAACCATTGCCGTCAGTTCCAGAAAGAAAAGAAGCGGACAAGGAATCGAGGAAACTATTGAGCCCTATTGAGAAGAAAAGCCCTGCCGACGCGCCAGCTCGGTCAGATTGACTTCAACGGTTGCAGCTCCAATCTTTTGATTACTCTCAGGATCAAGCAAGCTTTTGTTGATCTGAACGCGCCAGATTTGCAGCGTGTCGTCCCACTCCGGCTCATCGATGAACACAGCTTTCGGGCCCACATCGTAGGTCTTCTGAAACTTTGCTTCATCTCCTTGCCAGAAGTCAGAAGTGACCGAGGACTGACCAACATTCAGCCCCTTTTTATCCATCACGAAGACTTCGACAATCAGCCCGTAGGATTGGCCTTGCATGCGGGTGAGGTACACAGACAAGGGGCTGGATAGCGTTGCTGCAATGAGAGGCTTTTTGTCCATCTCCTGCTCAGCCCGCCACTGTTTGTCCAGCTCCAGAACCTTGCCCTGATCGATATTTCCATATTGATCATTATGAGCGCGCACACTCACGGCGACGATATCGTTGCCCAACCATTTGTCAATTTCTTCAAACAGGCTTTTGGTATTGAAGTTCTCAATCTTGGGAGGTTGAGAGGCGACAGCCTGCGAACCAAAAGCGGCATAAAGCAGCAATGCGGCAAGTTTAACGATCTTCATTTGCCATCTCCTGTTTATTATCGTTCTTTCTGAGCCCGAGGCCATATTGAACCAATGGTCGGCACATCAAGTCTGTTGTTTGTTTCATCTGATCAAGCCGCCAAAATACGTTTGAGGAAAGCATCCAGTTCATTCTGAAGGCTGGAACTCTGCTGGTTCATTTGAGAAATCAACCCTTGCATGAGTTCGGACACATCTCCGGTCTGGACGGCACTATCAGAAACTGCAGCCATGGATCCATTGACGTCTCTGGTTCCCACCGCGGCTTCATTCACATTTCTCGAAATTTCACCGGTCGCAGCATTTTGCTGATCTGTCGCGGCAGCCATCTCGGTTACGCGAGCCGTAATCGCCTTGACCTTTTCGGCCACATTCACGGTTGCTGAAATCGAATTTGCGGCGGCTGCCTGCATATTGGAAACCTGCTCCTCGATTTGCTCGGTCGCCTTGGAGGTCTGATTTGCAAGATCCTTCACTTCGGCAGCAACCACAGCAAAGCCCCTGCCTGCTTCACCTGCGCGGGCAGCTTCAATTGTGGCGTTCAGAGCCAACAGGTTGGTCTGTTCGGCAATATCATTGATGAGCCGCGTTACGCTGCCAATTTCCTGCAAGACATCCTGCAGAGCAGCAACGGATTTACTCGTGGTCTCAACTTCATTCATCGCCTCGGATGAAAGACTTGCGGACTGGGAAACCTGACCGCTGATTTCGCTAATTGATGCGGCCAGCTCCTCTGCAGCAGAAGCAACTGTTTGCACATTGTTGCTGGCCACTTGCGAAGCATGAGAAACTTGCTCGGATTTGGTTGCCGTCTCCTTGGAAATTGCAGACAGTTCCAGGGATTTATCCTGAAGTGTGGCGCATGTGCTGGCCAGCGTACTGGCAATCGTGCCGACAGCCTTTTCGAAATCGTTGGCCAAGCGCTGCATCTCTGCACGTTTTTCTTCCTGTGCTCTTTCGCGTTCGCGTTCTGCGTTTTGCTCCAGTTGCCGCGTTTGGGCCAAGTTGTCACGGAAAATCAGGAGAGCAGCATTCATGCGCCCGATTTCATCGCGCCTTTCCTCCTGAGGGATATCGGCCTGCAAATCACCCTGCGACAAAATCTCCGTCGATTTGGTGAGCGCTTTCAGCGGTCTGGAAATCGCAAGATTGTTGATGATGCCCAAAAGAACCGTGCCAACAACCAACAGGACGAGACCAATCAGAGCAGAATTATAGACCGACTGCAGCTTGCTGTTCTGCTTTTCGGTTAGCCCGTTGGTGACGTTCTTCAGTTCCAGCAAATAGTCATCGATCATGGCCAGCATTTCGAGCACGCGCGCATTGCTCTTGCCCGAAACTTCGATCGCTCGTGCCAGGTCAACCCGCATCGGATCGCTCATATAGTCGATCTGGATGTTGGCAAACTCATTGGTCCACGCTTGCCATTTCTCGCCAATCTCAGAGGCCTTTGCATTGCCAGACATCTGGCTGAGTTGGTCGCGCAGCATGGCTTCTTCCTTGCGGAACTGCTTAACCTGCGTCAGGTCTCCGGTTAGCAAGAAGGTCTTCAGCGCCAGATTTTCTTCAACCAGCCGCACACCAAGCTCGCTGAAATCAGCCACCAGCTCATCAACGTCCTGCAGCTCCTGTACTGTCTTGCGCACTTCATCAGACTGATAAAGACCAATCGTTCCAACCCCGATGCCGATTGAGGCCAAAAGGCAAAAGAATAGGAGACTTTTGAATGTCAGGGAAAAATTCTTCAGCATGTCAGCCTCTCTATTTCTTGAACGATTGACGGCGCATGAATTCGGTCAGATTGACCTCGACCGTAGCTGCCCCGATGACCCTTTTCGAAATTGGATCGACAAGGCTCTTGTTCACTTGGGCACGCCAGAAATGGTAGGTATCATCCCATGAGGGCTCACCCACATAGATTGCATCGGCACCGACCTTGACGGTCTTTTCAAACTTGGCTTCATCACCTTGCCACAGGTCTGTTGTGACCATGGCGGTTCCGACATTCAGACCGCGCTGATCCATCACGAAGATCTCGACAAACATTCCTTTGGATTCGGATTGCATTCGCATGAGATAAATGGATAGAGGCTTGCGCAGCATCGTGAGAATAACGGGCTGCTGATCGCTTTGCGTTTCAGCGCGCCATTCCTTATCCATGGCCTGAATTTCTTCCAGGGTTAACTTGGTATATTTCTCATTCTGCAACCTGACCCCTCGATAGACGATGTCGGCCTCAAGCCACTCGTCGACAGAGACAAGAAGATCCTGCAGATCTGCATCTCTTAGTTCTGGCGGAGAATTGGCTAATACATGGCTACTAAGTAGAATAGAAAATATAATACCGATAACTCTAATCATCATTTTTCCACCTGAACTCTAAACTAAAGGTGGTGCTATTATTTTTCTCACTATTTAATATTTCATTTTGTTCATGAGTGATAATTCACTTAGCTACCAAAAGCACTTTTGTATATTTCCATTCAAAACTATAAAAACAGTCGAAATTTACTTTTGGCATATATTTATCAATTAGTTACAGATATTTATGATATATATACCCTCTCCAAAATCACAAATAATATATTGAATTTAGATCTTTAGTTTATCGATTTCTCGTATATGATTTTACATATTTCGCCATTTTTGATGAGACATGACATACATTAGCCACCAACACTCATTTAAACTTCGTTTTATACTTAATAAAGTGGAAGTTTTTATTAGTTTTAATCTTATGCGAGGCACAAAACCAGACCCGCACCATTTCTACCAATCCAGACGCTGTTTCGGATCAGGCAGAATGCGTTTTTGGAAATGAAAAATAGCCGCTGGACGCCCGTTTGTTCCGCGCGGTTTTCTTTTGTGCTTTTGGGGAGGAGATACAAGGGACAAGTGGTACAGTCGGGTGGATTCGAACCACCGGCCTTCGGAGCCACAATCCGACGCTCTAACCAACTGAGCTACGACTGCATGGTACCCTGTAGTGCGCTGTTTTTTAGGGAAGCTTGACACAAAATGCAAGAGCAGATTTCAGGACTTCCCACAGCTTGTCAATAAATCGTCACCAGAGTCTGCTTATACCGGCGCAAATCAGGGCCTGTTGCTGCCCCGTTTAGGCGCCATCAGTTTTGACAGAATCAGTTGAAGCGTCCTTCCATTCGGAGATAACCTCGATTGCCAGTTCATTGAATCGCATCAATTGGGTTCGAGCATAATCGGTCTGCAAAAAGACCATCTGCCCAATGTCTTCCGCCTTATTGAGATCGGATGCCAGCGTAAAGGTGTCCCTTGCGCATTCATCCATAGCCGAAAAGACTCTTTTGTTGGCGCGCTTTATTCCGACATGCAGATTTTTGTTATGCTCTTCAAAGCACCCCGAGGCTTCGTGCGCCAAGACATAAAACTCTTCATAGCCACTTCGAGCCTGCTCAATGCCTTTTTCTGCAAGTTCACGCAACTCTGAAGGAATCCCGAACATTCCCGCGTCTGAAGTCATTAGGCCATCTCCTAGAATCAAGCTTTGAGTTTCAAAGTTTGTGCAGCGCAGCATATTGCAAAGAATTGTGCATCGCAACATTGTTTCCCATAACTTGTCCGCTTAGATGGGGCGAAGGCGACTAATTATATTTCAAACACTCACAAGACTGGTAAAAATCCCTATGCATCGGGCCGAGAGATGATTTATAATTTGTTAAGGAATTCAGCTTGGGCAGATTAACCATGCTGCTTCTTTGCCGGGGCAATTTTGTTCGAAATATTGGACCTTGCCGGACGAAAATGTAATAACAGTTTATTAACATAACCCATAGTCCGGAAACACTTTGTTAAGTGTTTCTCGCAATCTGCAAGATTTTATAACCATGCCAGCTTTCCAATCGGCTTCTTTGGCCAAACCATTCTTGACGCTATCGGCGCATCCTACAATAGGAGCTGTGCTGCTGGACACGCGCCCGGCATGGGTGTGGAATGCTGAAGGCAATCGCATATTATGGGCAAATGCTGCCGGAGTGCTGTTTTTTGGTGAAACCAGCATGGAGGCGCTTTTAAGCCGCAGCTTTGGAGATGTCCACCCTGCCCGTCGCCATTTGGCGCGCTTGGCCCGCAACGCTCGCACAGATTCTCCAACGCTCGACAAGCTTCGTTTCTTTCTGGGCCTTTCTCCGATAGCGCTTTCTTGCCTTTGCAAAAAGCTTAAGGTCGGAGGAGAGACGGTGCTTCTGGTTTTATCAACCGAGCTCCTTGAAGATATCGAAGGCCTGAAAGAAAGCGCCCTTAATGACGACAAGGCTGGCACGGTGCTCCTTGATGCGCTGGCCGGAGAGAAAGACCTGTTTTCAGCCCTGCTCGATCAGGATGGACAAGTCATGGCGTCATCTGAGGGATTTGTACCCTTTGGTAAAAACGCCGTTGCTCTTGGCAAGCTCATGGCAAAGGTCGATGAAGAGGAACGCTTTGCAAGCGGATCCCTGCCCTTTGTTGACAGCCAAACCGACGCGGCCATTGCGCGCATATCAGATGATGAGCAAGCCCGTTATCTGTTACTGGTGCGAAACCCAGCCAGCCCTCTGCCCGCTGATGAGCCTCTTGGCAACCCCTTTGCCGAACTGGAATCGGATAATCAGGCAGTTGAGGAGCAAGCCTTTGCTGAAGCAGAAGCCGATGTCTTTGAAGACCATTTCGGGCTAAACGAGCTGACCGAAATCGAGACCCGGCGCCTTGATGGTCCCGACAAGCTGCAAGATAAAAATTACAAGACCTTTGAAGCCGATGATAGCAGCTTGCCGCCGGTTGACACTTATCTTGATCCGATCACGGGCACTGAAGTTCTGCAAAGTAATCAGGATCCGGAAAGCCAAGTGGTTTCCATTGGGTCAGGTTCATCAAATGGCGCAAGCGGGAATGTCTATAAACTTGAGTTTCCCCATAGCAAAAAGGCAAGCTCCAGCCCCCGTTCCACTCATTCTGATCACGATCAGAGTGATGCCTCACAAAAATGCGGAGGTCAGCATCACTTTGTTTGGGAAAGTGATGAGATCGGCCGCTTCAAATTTGTCTCCGAGGAATTGTCAAATACCGTCGGAGAGGAGAATGCAGACATCATCGGTCTGACATGGCCCGAAATTGCAAGCCGCCTTGAGCTTGATCCGGACGGAGAAGTTACCGCGGGTTTTGAGTCCAGAGACACATGGGCGAGCCTTTATGTCTGGTGGCCGGTTGAGAATAGGGATTATCGGATTGCAGTCGAGCTGACCGGGCTTCCCATCTATGGAAATGCCCACGGTTTTCAGGGATATCGTGGATTTGGCCACTGCATCCCCAACCAACGCCGATCAGCATCTGCAAGCGAGAGCATTGATGGACAGGAAAAGTCCGGAGATGCGCTTGATACCAGTGACGCAGAACCAGAACAGAGCCTGAAGCCAGAAGCCTCTGTCATCCAGCCACCATTTGCTCAGCTTGAAGAGCTGATCTCTTCAGACTTACTCAAAGCCGCAAAGAATGCCGTAACAACCACGACAGAACTGATTTCGCCCGAGGAGCCAAGCGTAACGGGACAAGCGCTTGATGCATCGGTCGAAACAACGGGGGTGATAGCCGTGTGTGAAGATAGAGAGAAGGGACTGGAAAGCAACAATAGCAACAATAGCGACCAGACTATTCATGTCATAGATGAACATGAAACCAAGGCAAATGATGGCGACAGCGCCGAGACCATTAAGTCGCAAAGAGACCGTGTTGGCTCGCTTTTGAGCGGACATGGTGAAGGCGTGAAAGAAATTGCCGTCCTTGCTCAGGGAACCAAGACCTTAGGGGAAGGTGCCAGAGAAGATAAAAAGCTCAGTGCTGGCGAAAAGCATGCGTTCGAAGAGATAGCAAATGCACTCTCTGACGAGACTTTCGAAAGCCGCCTGCCCGCTGAAGATCTGGACGAAGATTATGAAGAACTGGACTCGTTCTCCGATGAGGAGGAAGAGGATCAGGACGAGGACAATTCCGCAAAAGATGATGCTACCGCGTCTGAGCTTGGCGAGAGGATTTCCTCTATCCTGACCGAAGCACATCAAGAGGCACAGCAAAAGGCATCGCCAACACCTGATACAGCTTCGGCTCCAGCGCCTGCACCAGGTAAAGAACAGCTTCACACAGAAAGTGGCCATAAGGCCCCCGTGAGAATTGCTTCACGCTCAGCCAAACCCGAAGAAAAACACTCTGCTCTGCCATTTCAATCATCCAAGGCATCTCTTGGTGATATGCTCAAAGCGCGGGAACGGCGCGACGATGGCCATAAATCGGCAACAAGCAAAGCTCTGCTCGAAATGTTCGCCATTGATCCCAAGCTCAAGATGCTGCATGAAAAGGCATCTTCTGCAAAACCGCAGCCTCCGGCAGCCCCCCCAAAGCATGAGGAAGCCTCTGCGGACGAGGAAACTGATATCAGTGACGATGCCCATGTTAATACGGATCTGGCAAGCAGCACTGCCGTAGAAACCGCGCCTTGTGAGGATCATACCGCGGAGAAGGACGCTCAAGATTGCGGCCAAACGCGGGGGCATGAGCCTCTTTCGGGGGCGGATCCATCGACAGAGCCGGCTCCATTGACAGAGAAAGACCAGAGCGCAGAAGCGGCCCCGCAAGATGAGGAGGGGGCTCCTATCCTTGCGGCTTCTCAGCCCGATGTTTCTCAGCCAGATAATATGCCAGATGGCTCCATTGACGAAGATAGTCTGGATGAACCCGTGGTTTCGTCCAGCCATTTTGTCATTTCCGCTTTTGGCGATGACGATGCCTTTGAAGAAGATGCAGACATTGTTGCCCCTCAAGAAGACTTTGATAGTTTGATTCATGCCGATGCAGTCCCGTCGGAAAGCTCCGCAGCGCTAACTGCTGCGACTGTTGCGGGCGTGGCGGCCCTTAACGGTGGAAGCCTGTGGGATCAACGAGACAAGTCGTCTCCCCTCATCGATCTCCTTAACAAGTTACCTAGCGCCATTGTCGTTTCGGCTAAAAGCAACGTTCTGTTCGCCTCCAAAAAGGCACTGCGACTGCTCGACTATGCCTCCACCGAAGCGTTCCAAGCAGCGGGTGGCATGGAGGGCCTTTTTGAGGGGCGCCCCGGTGATTGGCTGACCAAGACCGAAGGACGTACAACGCTTCGCAGGGAAAATGGTGCACCAATTTCCGTTCAGGCTCATATTTCTTCCATCAATTGGGGGGACCAGCCTGCTGCCATGCTTTGCTTTGAAGAGACTCCGATTGAGCCCCCGTCCACGGGTGTTTCCGAAGAAGACGAAAAGATTGCTGAACTGGAGGCTATTCTCGATACGGCGACAGACGGAGTGCTGGTGCTGGACCGCGAGGGCCGCATTCTGCGCATGAACCACTCTGCCGAAGCCCTGTTCGAGGTGGACCGGCACAAGATTGCAGGAAGCCTCTTTGTCGAGCTGTTGGCGCAAGAAAGCCAAAAGGACGCGCTGGCCTATCTGGACAGGCTGAAAAGCAACGGGCTTGCAAGCATGCTCAATGGCGGACAGGAAATCATCGGGCAGCTCAAATCCGGTGGGCTCATTCCTCTGGTCATGACCATGGGGCGCGTCTCCATTCCGGGCACCAACCGGTTTTGTGCCGTGTTGCGCGACGTAACCGAGTGGAAACGGGCTCAAGAGGAGCTCATGGCGCAGAAGCTGCGCGCCGAGGACGCCAGCAAGAAAAAATCCGAGTTTCTTGCAAAGGTCAGCCATGAAATTCGCACCCCGCTCAATGCCATTATCGGCTTTTCCGATGTAATGATGGAAGAGCGTTTCGGCGCCATCGGGCAAGAGCGCTACAAGGATTATCTCAAGGATATCAAGCTCTCTGGCACGCATATCATGAGCTTGCTCAATGATCTGCTCGATCTTTCCAAGGTCGAGGCTGGCAAGATGGAGCTGCATTTCGAAGCCGTGCAGATCAACTGGCTGGTAGCCGAATGCGTCGGCATCATGCAACCTCAAGCCAACCGCAGCCAGATCATTATCAGGACGTCGACATCATCGCGCCTGCCAGATGTCGTGGCAGATCGCCGCTCGTTGCGCCAGATCATCCTCAACATCCTGTCCAATGCGGTTAAGTTCAACCATGCAGGCGGGCAGGTGATCGTTTCCACAACGCAGCAGGAAAGCGGAGATGTCATGTTGCGCATTCGGGACACCGGCATTGGCATGAGCAAGGACGAGATCAAGCAGGCACTCGAACCGTTCCGCCAGATTTCTCCAACCACACGCAGCGCCGCAGAGGGCACTGGCCTTGGTTTGCCATTGACCAAAGCGCTGACGGAGGCAAACAAGGCTCGGCTCAATCTTTCGAGCAAAAGGGATCTTGGCACGTTGGTCGAAGTGATCTTCCCGTCAGAACGCGTTGTTGAGGCAACGCCAGAACCGATGTGCGCTGAAACCGAGACGGTCAGCTAGGCTTGGTCCCATATCTCTCAAGCATGAAGCATTCAAGATTGGCTCCATGCCTTGACAAGGCGCTTGCAGGCCTCGGCGAGGTCTGCCCGGTCGCGCGGAGCGGTGACGCAAATCCGCACACCATCAGACAGCATACGACCAGCACAAAAGGTGCTGGCGGGCACAAGATCGACGCCAGCAGCTTGCGCCAGAGAGGTAAGCTGCTCGCCGCTTTTGTTGCCAAAGAGGCCATTTTTCCCGGCAGGAATCCACAAATGGGGAGCGGCAGGCTTGCGCCCGATTGCGGGTAGGCCCAGGCGTCGACGGACCAAACCCTGACGCGCCCGCGCTTCCTGTCTTTGCCACTCCATGTGATCGTTCACCGTGCCGCTTTCTATCCAGTCAGAGGCCAATTCCAGCATAATGGGGGCGGTCATCCAGCTTGTTACATGAACCAACTCGTCCGGTTCGAAATTGGTATCCCAGGAACGCGGTTTGCCCTCGTCAAAGGCGACAATCACATAGCCGAAACGCAAGCCCGGAGCGACAAGCTTTGACAGCCCGCCAACAAGGATAGATCGCCCGGGCAATTGCAAGCTCAGGGGCGGTTGGCCGGAAAAGCCGCCATAGACATCCTCCTCGATGACCAGCAAATCCTGCTTTTCCGCGATTTGAGCAATGTCGGCACGTCGTTGCCTGTCCATCGTTGCACCCGTCGGGTTCTGCAAGATGGGACTGACAACAAGCGTGCGAGCTCCGCTGGCTCTGGAGGCCCTGTCGAGATCTTCAGGCAGAATCCCCTTTTCATCCATGGCCACAGGCACCAGTCGCAAGCCCATCTGCTTGGCCGCAACTTTCATTCCGGGGAAGGTCAACTCTTCGACCAGAACCGGCAAATCCGGCTTTGAAATCATTTGCAAGGCTGCAAACAGGGCCGCTTGGGCTCCAGCACAGGGAAAGATGCTGCTGGAACGTGGATGAAAGCCCCTCGCGCGACAAAGTTGGACGACGGCTTCCCTGCTGCGGGCGATCAGTTCGGGGGCATGATATTCCATGACATCGGCCAAGCCGTCCCTTTGCAACAGTTCGGCAAAACAGCTTTTGACATCCTCACGCGAGAAAGCCGGAGCGGGCTTGATCGTTGAAAGATCGATGGCGTTCGCCGCATGCGGACGGTCAATAGCATAAAGGCTCGTGGCATTGTTGACTGGCAAGACATAAGTGCCACGCCCCACCTCTCCGGCTATCAGACGCAGCCGCGTGGCTTCCCTGAAAGCTTCGGTGACCGTGGAAAGGTTGACGTTAAGGGCCCATGCAAGATCGCGCTGGGTCGGCAACCGCGCGCCTTCAGGCAGCACACCACTGCGGATATCCTTTTGCATGGCTTCCACGAGAGCCCGGTAAATCGGTCCGGAATGTTCTCCCAGATCAGGACACCAGCTGACCTTCTTTTCTTTCATCGCATGCTCCCAACACATCCCGCATCCGTCTTTTCAGGACTGACATTCAAATTGTATGGACATCAATATTTCTTGCCCCCCATACAATATAGCATTTGAACCATACAATATACTTTGCCATGATTTTTCCAACAAAGATTTGCAATGAAGATTATGCCGCTCTGTGATCACGGGTAGCGGTCCGATTTTGAAGGAATGAATTGCCATGCTAAGCCGTCTCGATTTTGAAAAAGCCGAAGAACTGATCTATAGGGTCATGGCACCCACCCCCTGCTACAATTGGCCATTGCTGGCCAGCGAGATCGGCGCAGACGTCTGGATGAAGCATGAAAACCACACCCCGACGGGTGCCTTCAAGGTGCGCGGTGGGCTGGTTTATGCAAACCGCTATAAAGCTCGCTTTCCCGGAGGCGCAGGCCTGATTTCTGCCACACGCGGCAACCATGGACAAAGTCTTGCCTTTGCCGCACGTATCGAAGGGCTGAAGGCCACAATTGTTGTGCCCAAGGGCAATTCTCCCGAAAAGAACGCAGCCATGCGGGCATTCGGTGCAACCGTCATCGAAGCTGGCGAAGATTTCGACGAATCTGTCGCCATTGCCAAGAAGATGGCTGCAGATGAAGGCCTTCACATGGTCGCTTCCTATCACGAAGATCTGGTCGCAGGCGTTGGCACCTATTCCTATGAAATGCTGCTGCAAAATCCAGACCTCGATACCGTCTACGTGCCAATCGGCAAAGGCTCTGGCATTTGCGGCATGATCGAAGCGCGCAACGCGCTCAATTCAAAAACCAAGATTGTTGGCGTTGTAACAGCGCGCGTCGATGGCTACGCCCGCTCGTTCGAAGCTGGCAAGCTAACCGCAGCGGATCGCAGCGATACATTTGCCGACGGCCTCGCAGTGCGTGTGCCTGACCCGGATTCACTTGCCATTATCATGCAAAATGCAGAACGGATTGTCCGGGTCCAAGAGGATACCGTGGCAGAGGCTATCCGGTTGATTTTCAGAGCGACACATAATGTGGCAGAAGGCGCAGGCGCGGCCTCTCTGGCAGCCCTGATGAGCGAAAAAGACAAGATGGCAGACAAGAAGGTCGGGGTCGTGCTCAGTGGGCAGAATATTGACACAGACTGGATGGCGCAGGTTTTGAGCGGCCAGACACCGACAGTCTGAGACAGACCGGAAGGTTTGGCTCAACAGCTTTCAAACAAGAATAATCACTTAGCAAGCCCAAAACTCTCAAGGCTGACGATGGACCATCGCCAGCCTTTTTTCTGTTTGGCGCTGGCGTTATCAGAAAAACAGCTCCGGTTCACTCAGCATCAGATGCTGAATCAGCAGGATGGTTTTGGCGTCGCGCAACGTCCCTTGCAAAACGGCCTCGCCGAGTTCATCCAGTGCGATCTCTTCAACGATGATATCCTCGCCCTCTTCATCGAGACCACCGCCTGTGCCAACACGGTCTGTCAGGCTGTAAGACGCCAGATAGGCATGGATACGTTCGGTTAGGGTGCCCGGAGAGACATAGAAAGACGCGACCTTTTGCAGATCCAGAATGCGGAAACCCAGCTCTTCTTCGGCTTCTCGCACAGTGGCCTGTTCCGGATCTTCCCCCGGATCAATCAGACCGGCGGCAACTTCGAGAATCATGGGATCGGAATCGCCACTATAAACGGCTCCGGTGCGCAATTGGCGCACAAGCATCGCCACACGCCGTTCGCGGTCAACCGGCAAAACACAAATTGCCTGCCCATGGTCATGGATTTCCCGCCTGAGCGTGGCGCGTTCCCCGTCGCTGCGCGTAAAGCTGAGGTCGCAGGTGAAAAGCTTGATGAAGCCATTATATTGAAGCTCGCAATTGAGCAGCTCCGGCTCAACCTTATCGCGGCGCGGCAAAAAGCGATCGGACATATAAATTGCCTTTAGTGAAAAATGTCAGACATGTTGGTCGTTGGCAGATTTTACTCAGTGCGAACCAAACAGCAAGGTGCGGGCTTCAAAAGCGCTTGCCAGCGAGCGGCCAAGGCTGCGCCCAAGCTCGCCAAAAGCGGCAATTTGCTCCTGTTGACTGGAGAAAACGTCTCCATCCACAGTGTGCACATTATAGGCCCAGCCGGGAGCCACATGCCCACCCATGGCAATTGACGCGGCAAGTGAGGCGGTTTCCCCGATGCCGAACGACGCGACAGACCAGCGCACCACATCCTGAAGATGCTGTTTGTCCAGAGCAGCCAGAAACCTGCGCAGGCTGTGTGGGTCGCTATTGGGTTCTTCTCCATCCTCGCCCAAAATGAACAACAGCGCGTGCTGGTTCTCAGGAATGACGCCATATTGCCGAAAAGCATAGAACCAGTCGATCTCGCCGGGATCTTCCATTGCAAACTGCACACCGATCGACAGCTCGTTGCAATAGTCGAGCAAATCACGCGCCTTGTCCTCGTCGCTTTCGTCCCCATCCCGGGGGAAAAGCTGGGCAAAGGGTAGCAGACATGCGTCCGGTTTCACCGCGCCCAGAAGCGTCCTGCAAGTTTCCACCGCGTCCGGGCTATCCAAATCCAGTTCGAGCTGAATGAGCGAGCTCGTGGCAAGCGCCTCCCGCAGCTCGGCGACAACTTCACCGCAAACACCGACATCCAGCGATGACTGTCCACGCGCATCCCGCGGTGCGCATGAAAAAATAGAGGCACCAGCTGCTTTTGCTTGTATTGCAGAAGCCTTCAGTTCTTCAGGTTTGATTGGTAAGAAAATGTGGTCGCGCTTTGAACGTCTCATTCCGTTGGCCGACATGGCAACAATTAAAGGCTTAGGTATTCCGAGCATATAGACTGCCCCACACCCCAGACAGGGGATTCTTGTCAAAATATTGTAAGATATATAAATCTTAGCACGTAAATGTCGCATATGAAGCGCCATTTTGCTCTGTCAACAATTCAAAACCGGCAAACATTGCATTTTCCTGAGCAAACAATTGCTGTCACTTTTTGCCAAAAGGCTTCATTTTATGTATTAAGACAACACAACAATATTGCGGCAAGCATAGCCAACCTGTGGAGCCAACGCGCGCCAGCCATGTTTGCCAACCTGTGATGCCGAACGAAGTGAGCCTCCATGACACTGGATGACCTACGCCAAGACCTTTGGGAGTCCTACGCAGATCTTTCACCTCAAATGAAAGTTGCTGCTTCCTATATTCTGGAAAATCCGGCTGATGTCGCCTTCAAGTCTGTACGACAGTTGGCAAAGGCAGCAGATGTCCATCCCTCGACAATCGTCCGGCTTGCCCAGGTCGTCGGCTTTTCAACATTCGAGCCTTTTCGCGCCGTGTTTCAGCAAGGCGTCCAGGCGCGTGATGTCCGCTTTGAGGACAGGGCTGCGGCTTTGCAAAAAGACGGGCGCTGGGCCGGTGAAAACGAGATCTTCTTTGAAATCGGCAAAGCGACCCTCAGCAATCTGACAAGTCTTTTCCAACCAGACACACAAAAGGCCGTACAGCGCATTGCACAAGCCATTCTGGAAGCAAATCGCGTTTATGTCTCCGGTTACCGGTCTTCGTTTGCTTTTGCCCACTATCTGGCTTATGCGGGGCAGATCGCGCTTCCCAAAATCCAGCTATTGGAAAGCCCGGACGGATCCCATTTCGACGTTTTGGGACAGGCAACAGAAAATGACTTGATCATTCTTTTCACCTTCGCGCCCTATGCATCGGAAGGTGGACGTTTGCTCACGGTTGCCAAAAAGCGCGGATGCAAGATTGTCGCGATCACCGACACCATGTCATCTCCGGCAGTGCCCTTTGCCAATATGGGATTGTTCGTTCCCATGACAGGTCCCCAACTGCTGCCATCTCTGGTGCCGGCGGCATCGGCCTGCGAGCTGATACTGGCGGAATGCACGCGCCTGGCTGGCTCTGCGGTGGTGGAAAACCTAAGACGTTTCCGCGATCAAGTCAGCGCCGTAGAGGGTTATCTCAGCCCGGTTGAACCGGCTGATGATCTGGAAGAAGACGAGCTTTTCAACTCTTAAATCCTGCTTGGCTCTCTTGGTAGACCGCAACATCTAATGACCGTGTTTGCTTTCACAGGCAAGGTGGCCGACAACGTCTCCATGAAAGGTAATATTTCATTAACCATAGGGTAAAAAAATTAGCTTCTGAAGCCTTTTGCCTTGCACTGCTCATCATGATTAACCGCTTGTTGCGCGCTCATACTGTAATCTTGAATATGAAAACCATTTGAATTCAAGATTATCTTCGGACCGCATCCCATGATGGCAGACAACCAATCTCAAAACCTTGCAGCCAATGAACAGGTTGTAGTAGGCGAGACGTTTTTACCCGCGAACCAATCACCGGCTTCTTCGTCCGAAGGCTCTTTCCCTGATGCAGGGGCTGAGAGTGCGCGCACTTTGCTGAGCATCCATTTTCAGGGTGCCCAGGTACATTATGGCTCCGGCTGGTCAAGTACCCTTTACTCAGCATTGCTTGCCGTCAATGTGGAACCGGGTGACGAAGTCATCATTCCCGCTCTGGCGCCTGCCGGTGTCGCTCATGCCGTCTTGTTGGCTCGCGCCACGCCTGTACTGGTTGATGTCACTGCCGACACGAGACTTCTTGCTCCGGAAGGCGTGATGAATGCGCTCACAGAGAAGACGAAATGCGTGATTATCTCTCATCTTTACGGGCAGGTTTATCAGTATGAAGCGCTTCATGATCAGCTGAAACAGCGCGGCATCGCCTTCATCGAGGAAGGGTCCGATGCCTTTCTTGCCTTGGGGCAAATGAACCAACCCGCCAGCCATTGCGATCTGCTTGTTGGCTGTCTATCGGGACGCCGTGACATCGAAGGCGAGATCCCGGCGTTTATCATTAGCCGACAGCAGCCTCTGAATGCCAGACTGTCCTACTGGACAGCTCAGGGGGATATTGCCGAACGCCTATTCCGCAATGATCCGTCTATCGCGGAAGAAGCCCCCTATCTGGATCTGATCAGCACATTAAGCGAAACGCAAAATGGATTCTTTCAGCAGCAGATTCTCGACGAATACAACCTTCAATCCCTGATTGAGAAACAGATCGGATTTTACGACGACGCTTTTGCTGATCTTGATCTTGACATACTGCCCAAAAATGAAAATCAAACTCGTCTCACCCGCGGATATCAGATCTGTTTGCAGCCACAGCGAAGCTCGCAGCTTTTTGAGATTCTTTACCGTAAAGGCTTCAAGGTTTACCAGACCTATCGAAATCTGGCTCAATTATCCTTTTTTATGAGACAAGAATCAGCGGCTTTCACGCCCAATTCTACTCATTGGGGTGCTGGCGCATTCACGTTACCCACAGGCGAAGACCTGAGCCGACGGGAACAGCGCAAGCTAGTCGAAGCGATAAATTCATTCTGTCGACAAGATTAGAGTCGCTCAAAATTGATAAGTTTTACTACTTATCCTAATTAAGTTAGTGTGTAATCTATCAATAACTTCAATTGTCTGGCCTACCAAAAGCCCCAGAAGGCATTTTTACACAACCGTCCAAATGTATAGATTTAATGACATTAGGCGTAGAATTAAACTAATTCTATGCCTGATGAAACTGACAGGTTCAGCCCGTCTACTATTGTATTAGTACGACTAAATTTCCAAATATTTCTTAGATTTGATTGCAGTAAAGCGATTTGAGAGGTAGATTTTATTGTACATATAAGATCCAATGTGTCAAAATTCGCTATCTGGGGGATACAATGGGTAGACCAAAAGAATTCAACTCTGAAGTTGTACTTGAAGCGGCCACCAATTGCTTTTGGACTGATGGTATTGTCAGGACCTCAATAAGCTCTCTGGTAGAGGAAATGAAAATACAAAGATCAAGCTTTTATAACAGCTTTGAATCAAGAGAAAGTATTCTTGCAACTGTTCTTGAGCGCTATCTCAAGAGTTCACCGTTGCATGATCTGATCGAAACAACTGCATCGAGTGCAGATGATCAGCAACCGGATCTTGTTCTTGTCGATCTTATTCTGGACTTCAGCCATTTTCTTGCTGAACAGGGTAGAGGCCGCGGCTGTCTCATATTTAATGGTCTGAGTGAATTAAACGCGGAAGATGAGCAAGCTCATGAAATCTTCCAAGACTATTACACAAACCTCACTGCAGGCCTATCAAGGTTGATCGACAGGATCACCGCGCAGTCGATGGCTCCAGGTGAAGACCATCATCTTAGCGTGCATCATGTGCTGTGCATCCTGATCGGGCTCGCGCATTATTCAAAACTGGACTCGTCGGAAAGTCGCCTTACCGCCATCGGCCTTGACCAGCTTTCTGCGCTTTCACCGCATTTTGCATCCCTGATTGACACTGAGGTCCGTTCCAGAGTTGGTGCGGAACGCATGCGGCTACAAGCTTAATAGCACTTGCTAACAGTGCGGACAGCTCCTTCCGGCACAAGACCTCCAGGCCGGAAGGGCTTCTTGGTTCTCAGACTTCTCTATTTCTCCTGCCTATCGCTGTTCGCTTTCGCGCGCATTTCACAAAGTCTCGCAACAGGCTTGATCTTTTGGCCTGGCTTGGACAGTCTTGGCGCGGTTATGAGTGAATCCCCAAAGTGATTCCTGAAAATATCAAGCCGACGCGCGCCAATAAGAGCGGTGCACGGAAGGGTTTGTTCGTGCGAGGCAATGATGGAGTGGTCCCCAAATCAGGACGCAGCACTGAAGGCAGTTGACGCGTGGATCAAACGTGGTGACGAACCAATTTTCCGGCTGTTCGGCTATGCTGGCACAGGCAAGACAACATTGGCGCGCCATCTCGCGGAGGGCATCAACGGGAGCGTTCTGTTTGGCGCCTTCACGGGCAAGGCTGCCCAGGTTTTGCGTCAAAAGGGGTGTCCCGGAGCCAGCACGATCCATGCCATGATTTACCGGCCCGACACTCGGGACGATGAGGAAGGCGAGGAAGATGTGCCAGCTTTCGTCATCAACCGGGACAGCCCTGCGCACGATGCGGACCTCATCATCATTGATGAATGTTCCATGGTCGATGAAATGCTCGGCTCAGACCTTCTCTCCTTCGGCAAGCCTGTTCTTGTTCTGGGCGATCCTGCACAGCTGCCTCCGGTTTCTGGTGGGGGCTATTTTACCGATGCCGAACCGGATATCATGCTCACGGAAATTCACCGGCAAGCTCAGGATAATCCAATCATTCGGCTGGCACAGGATGTGCGGGAAGGCAAAAGCCCCGATTATGGTGACTATGGCTCCGTACGGGTGATTGGCCGCCGAGCGCTCGAAACAGAGCAGGTTCTGGAGGCCGATCAGGTTTTGGTCGGACGCAATATCACCCGGCAAAAATACAATAATCGCCTGCGCGAATTGAAAGAATTCGAAGGTCCCTACCCTCTTGTCGGCGACAAGCTGGTTTGTCTGCGCAATAACCACCAGAAAGGGCTTTTAAACGGTGGCATCTGGATCGTTGACAAGGTGACCAGCCGCACAGGCAAAGACATCAAGATGCGGGTCTCGCCAGAGCTTGCGCACGAGCTTTCAGGCCGGGTGGCGCTCAAAGTGCCAAAGGCTCTGTTTGAAGAACATGAGGGCGAGATTCCCTGGACTGTGCGCAAACAGGGCGATGCATTCGACTATGGCTATGCCCTGACGGTGCACAAGGCACAGGGGTCCCAATGGAACGATGTCATGCTCTTTGATGAAAGCTGGGCATTTAGAGATCACCGATCCCGCTGGCTTTATACTGGCGTAACCCGCGCAGCAGAGCGGCTGACGATTGTAAGATAATCGTCACCCATAAAGCGGGATATCAGGTAAATCAGGCAAAGGCAGTTGGGACAGAAACGCCGGATTGCCCCATATCAGAAGATCCCTCCCCGGCTCGACGGGTAACCGACTCGCGCGGTGCAGGTCCGTAGTAATTATCTGTTCGAACGAATGGACGATCCATTGAAGTAGCCGCCACGATCCGCAGATACATATCCTTGGCAGAAAATGGTTTGCGCAAAAACTCGTGCACGCCCAACTGCTTGGCTTCCATGATCCGGTGCTTCTCAGCATATGAAGAAATCATGATAATCGGCACGGTGCCCATGGGATGGTTCGGGTTGCGCACCAGCCGCACCAGCTCGGGGCCGTCAAGAATTGGCAGCACCCAATCAATGATCAGGACATCGGGGGAAAGCTGCTCAAGCTTTTCCAACCCCACACCACCGTCTTCAGCTTCGAAGATGTCACGAACGCCGAGCCCTTGCAAAATGGTACGGATGATAGTTCGCATATATGCGCTATCTTCAATTACCAGCACTCTCAAAGAAGAAAGAACAGTTACCGCCATTTATCACTCCGCATCCGCAAGCCAGCTTTGTGGCAAAACAGATCCACCAACAGTGATGAAATTGTAAATGCAAAGCGTTTATGAATCTTTACTGCGTTGCCGATGATTTGCAACTGGCCTAAATTTTTGACTTTTCAATCAAATTGAGACCAACAACCAACACCAAAGGAAGTGTTTCACAACGCCGTGCGACTATAACGATGCCTTTCTCAATGGTTTGACTTGTTGTTGAGCATTGAGCATTTTCCTTTCAGCGGCGACCTTTCGTCTTGCAAAGAACAGCATTGAGCGCAGGGCTACCAGATAGAATCCAGAAAGCAATGAAAGCTTTGTTTCCTTCAAAAAATACTTTGGATAGAAAACAAGCACTGGTTCTTTCGGCAAGCCGGGCCTGCGAAGATGGCGGTTCCGATAGCGCCCCGTTCCCATTTCATAAGCTCCCGTACCCCCAACCCGATAACCAAGTGTCAGCCCGACGGTCCACGAGAAATTTGAGACCTGCTTCTTGGGGTTTCTGAGCCCTTGCAGCATGATGAACCAGGCGCGCCTTAGCGAATAAACCACGGGCAACATACGCGGCTTCCAGCGTTCCAGTTCCACCTCGCTAAGCGTATCATGCTTGAAAACAAAATGACCCAAATCATAATTGTTGAGATCAGGATCCATATAGATACCTTCCTCATGAAGGCGCTTGTGGTCCTTGGAACCGGGCAATGGGGTCAGGACTGAAAGCGTGAATATTTCGCCCGCATACTCCTTCATCAGCGTGTTTATATTGCCAATGATTTTCTGCTCTGTCTCTCCGGGAAAGCCGATGATGAAGCCGGAGATGGTTACGGCACCGGCATTATACCAGGCGGCAAACATCTCGCGCACATTGGCCGCCCGATTATGCTTCTTGCCTGCAGCCTTGATGACTTCAGGATCGATGGATTCGAGCCCGAGAAAAACATCTGTAACCCCGGCAGCAGTCGCCTTCTCTATGAAGTTCGGAATTTTATAAGCGACCGTGTCCGCCTCTATCACCAGCTCATAGCGGACCTTGTGCTTTTTTCGCATTTCAATGAGTTTATCAAACACCTCTTCCCAGCGCTTGTTGCGCGCAATATTGTCGTCGGAAAGGAAAAAAGTTTTAATCCCCTTGCGCGCATATTCCAGAACATAGTCAGCAATTGCCTGCGGGTCTCGCATTTGCATTTCCACCCCTTGGGTATTTGGGATGCAACAGAAGGTGCAACGAAACGGACAGCCGCGACTGGTCTCGATAGGCAGGATGCCGCTGTAACTGCGTTTGATCGTCTCGACATCATAGGCGGGCATGGGGACGGCGCTGAGATCCGGAACCTGCTTGAGATAGTCATAAACCTGCTTTAGCGTTCCCTCGTGCAGGTCGCGCAACAGGCCATCCAGATGTCCTTCAGCCTGCCCGACAAAAAGCGATGCCCCCATATCCAGAGCGTCTTGCAGGCCATAGTCATTTTCCTTGAAGAGTGCCTTGATGCCATTCACATGCACGCCCCCGATGACGACAGGTATGCCTTCCTCGCGAAACATGCGTGCCAGATCGAGTGCCCGGGGGAAGAACGCGCTCAGCACCCCGGTCAGGAATACCGCACCACGTCCGGCTGTGCGAATGCGTTGCACGATGCCCTCAATGGGAACAGGCCCGAAAATCTCATAATGATCTTCACAGGAAATAGTCTGCCCCGGACCAATAACATGGCGTTTATCGCAATCCTTCAGCAAGGCCTTGATGGCAGCCTGCGCCTGTGTTGCCATAATCGGGCGCTTCCATTGTTGAACATATCCGTCAATATCGTAACGAGACGGAGTAACCAAAGCGATATGAAGTCCCATTTATTAGCCCCCCAGAGCTAATTAAATAAGTAACGTTCGATTATGAAATATTTTTCTATAAATTTATGCCTGCTTATTCTTCAAGAAAATTTCGCAAATGTAAAACCATAATCTTAGCAATGGCTCATAATACTATCGCACAATAGCACAGACTTTAAGGTATATTGGCATTACGAATTCATCATTCCAGCAACAGACGTTTGTCCTACAAAAGCATCGCAATTAAGGGATAATTTAGAGGAATTCTTATGTGGACGCGCAAAAATTACGTCCTTTGTCTGATAAGCAACACTCTTTTTCGTCTTTTGCCAGATAAAAGATGACCGTTAGCTTACAGGTGCCTTAACAATTTGTAAGCCGCAGGACAATTGACAAATCTCAAGGTCTCAGCGCAAAGTGTCGTTAAAAGTTAGACCTATTAAAAGAGGATCTGGGCCTGACCATCATTCATGAATGCGGCCCAATTCGCCCAACTCTTCAGGCCAGCTTAAAAAGACCTACCGGTTCGCTTACTTTGGACCAGAAACAAGCGGATATCAGTGATAATGCAGTATCTTGAATTTTTCGAAAGCGCCGTCTCTTCTCTAAAAGAGGAAAAGCGCTACCGTATATTTGCCGATCTTGAGCGGCAAGCGGGACGCTTTCCGCACGCTATCTGGCGCGCAGACAACGGATTGGAACGGGAAATTCTCGTTTGGTGCTCCAATGATTATCTGGGCATGGGACAGCATCCTGATGTAATTGAAGCCATGAGTGAAACCGCCCACAAGATGGGAACAGGCGCAGGGGGAACGCGGAACATTTCAGGCACCAACCATCCTCTGGTCCAGCTGGAAGCAGAATTGGCCGACTTGCATCACAAGGAAGCTGCGCTTGTGTTCACGTCCGGTTTTGTTTCAAACGAAGCAGCCATCTCGACCATCGCCAAGCTGCTGCCAAACTGCCTTATCCTCTCTGACGAACTGAACCACGCCTCCATGATCGCCGGGGTCAAGAATTCCGGTATGCAGAAGCAGGTCTTCCGCCATAATGACATGGAGCATCTGGAAGAGCTGCTCGCAGCAGCGGGTAAGGATCGCGCCAAGCTGATCGTCTTCGAATCTGTCTATTCAATGGATGGCGATGTGTCTCCGATCAAGGAAATCTGCGATCTGGCTGACAAATACAGTGCGATGACCTACATCGACGAAGTGCATGCGGTTGGCATGTATGGTCCGCGCGGTGCCGGCATTGCCGAGCGTGAAGGGCTGATGGATCGCATCGATATCATCGAAGGCACGCTGGCAAAAGCTTTCGGAACACTGGGTGGCTATATCACAGGCAAGGCTCCGATCATTGATGCGGTACGTTCCTACGCCCCCGGCTTCATCTTCACGACCGCCATGCCGCCAGCCATTGCTGCTGCAGCCTGTTGCTCGGTTCGTCATTTGAAAAACAGCCAGAGCGAACGGGACGGGCAACAACGTCAGGCAGAACGGACCAAGCGGGTGCTCTCTGAAGCCGGTTTGCCGGTCATGCCTTCTGAAACGCATATCGTTCCGCTTTACGTTGGCGATCCTGACCTTTGTAAACAGGCCTCAGATATCCTGCTCGACACGCACGGCATTTATATTCAGCCAATCAACTATCCGACCGTGCCGCGGGGCACCGAGCGTCTTCGTATCACGCCAACCCCGTTCCATGACGACAAGCTGGTCGATAGCCTCTGCGAAGCGCTTAAAACGGTTTGGGCTCAACTCGATTTGCCAATGATCGAGCCCGGTACATTTCATGACCTGACCAAGCAACCTGAACAGCAGGTTTTTCAGGCCGTCGGCGGCTAGACAGCACTTGTGGGATTACAGGTGATCAAACCACATGAAGCACCATTTGCCTCGCGCAATGGTGCTTTTTTTTGCATGGAAACCTCTCCCCCGCTTTAAACAGACCATATGTAAAAATCGCGAAATACAAATGTAGCGATAGCCATACGTGTCTAATTTTTTACAATTGGAAATTGTTTTAAATATTTAAAGCCATCTGGCTGCAAATAATTGGAGTGGAGGAAATGAGAAATCAAATTGTAAAGCTGGCTTTCGTAGCACTGGTACTATCATGGTCACTGCCAGCCAGTGCGGCTTCCTATTACGTTCGGTGGGACAAGATTGGGGGCGGTTGGACAACAGGTTGGGTTAGGCAAAGCTCCAGCGATCCCCATGCGGGGCAGTGCGGAAATTTCGACACGCACAAAATGAGTTGCCGCTGTGACAATTCTTGTGGCTGGTACTCACATGGGCAGAAAATCACGCATTATCCGAATGGTTGTAATGGCAACCGCTGGACCCTGATTTGTAAGACCAAGCGTCAATGAAGTCGCTATTCAGACCGCAGCATTCTTGAGCGAATGATTCCCCAACATGGCGAACCTTTTGCCATGTTGCCCGCTCTGTCCCACAAGAATCAAGCATTGTTGCTCCCTGCCCTATTCGACTTAACACAACAGTTCTCAGATCTTTGAAAATTTTGCAGTGACCAGTCTTAGAGCAAGTGCAAGAAATATCGTCCCAGCGATATAGTTGATCGCGATTTGCGCCCCCTTCGTTCGCTTCAGCCAATCGCCAAGATATCCAGCTCCAAAGGCGATCAGGGTGAAGACAAGCAGCGTTACCAGATCGAAAATGACCCCGAGAATCATGAGTTGCAAGGAAATCGGCCCGTTTGCGGGATCGGCAAATTGCGGCAGAAAGGCCAGAAAGAAGACGGCCACCTTGGGATTGGTCACATTCATGATGATGCCGCGAATATAGAGGCGGCGCGCATCAAGCTTTATTTCCTTTCCATTGCCAGCGCCGAGATCGCTGGCCCCGGCGCGGAAAGCCTGCCATGCGAGATAGGCCAGATAACTGGCTCCTGCGACCTTGAGCAAGGTGAATGCAATCTCGGAGGTTCTGAAGATGACAGAGACGCCAACGGAAACCAGAAGCGTATGAATGAGAATGCCGGTGCAAAGCCCCAGGGTCACAACCAGACCTGTCTTGCGCCCAGAAAGTGCAGACTGGGTGAGAATGAAAATATTGTCCGGTCCGGGAGCCAAACCAAGAACTGCCGAGGTAACGATGAATAACCCCATGGTATCAAATGAAAATAGCATTGTCGTAAATCAGGCCTTCAGCCCCTCCGCATCAGTCTCTTGAGAAGCAGCTTCCTGAAGAGATTCTTCAGCTCTCATTTTCTCACGGTATTTTTTCCAGCTAACGCGCAACCACCACCCGGCGAGGGCGGCAATGGCAAACGCTGCGATAAAGCCCATCCCATCATTGGCAAGCTGGGCAAGATCGGCAAGACGATCCGCGAAATAATAACCCGCCAATCCGTAAGCAGCAACCCAGCAAGCAGCTCCGAGAACTGAAGCCACTGAGAAATGTAACCATTTCATATGCGCCGCGCCACACAGATAGTTAACCCAAGGGCCAACAGGACTGACAACCGTGTGCGAGAGAAAAACGGCAATCGCTCCGCGCTTATCGAGCAGCGCTTCAGCACGATGCACCATCGGGGCGACCCTGTTGGATTTTCGAAAGCGATCCATAAGTCCCGCCCCGGCAACATGCGCCAGTCGATAGGCGGCCTGATCTCCAATGATGAAACCGGCATAGGCAACGCCCAACGCCGTATAAAGTTCGATATCACCAGAGGAAGCAAACGAACCGGCAGCGACCATCAGCATGGACCCCGGCAAGGGAACCGCCATGGCACCAAGAAACAAAGATAAAAAAATCACCCAAAGGCCGTAAGTCGGAATAAGCGCAAGAATGGTCTCTGTCATGGCTTTGCTCCGCCAGTTCCAGATCTGTCCTTTGCCATGGGGGGCTTGCCTGCTGGCCGCTCCTGCTGTTTCTCCGCCTTGAATTCCAGTTTGGCCTTGCGAACACGCGTTTCCAGCTCATCAAGCGAAATGCCCATGCGTTGGGCTATTTCGCCAACGCTGATCCGACGACCTTCTGTCTCCCCCAACTCCATGACATCGAAAATGACGTCACGGGGCAGCTTGTAGCTCATTCCCACATAGCGGGGCGTCATCCACGGCTCGAGCGACTGATTGCGATGGGCAGGATCGTGGAAATAAAGAAAGCGATCAACAAAGCGAACGCCGAAAAAAAGCAACAGGACCACAGCCAGCACAAAAACCGACAAGGCAACCGGTTGCTCTTTCCAGAAATATCGAAACGCCTTGAACATGCTTGTGCCTCTTTATTTCCAAGAAGACCTTTGCCTTCCTTCGTTGCATTCTTGAGCGCTCTCACAGATCCCGCTGTGAAGTGCGCTTTTGCGACCCGGTATGGATCTTGGCCTGCTCTTCTGGCTCCAGATCTGAATCGTCCAATATCCGATATGCGGCCCCTTGCAAATCCTCATACTGGTTGGTCTTGAGCGACCAGAGAAATGCGATCAAGCCGAGAGCACCCAGCCCCAAAGCGATGGGAATAAGAAAGAACAAAACATTCATGATCGTCCGCTCCTGAGCTTCGGCTGCCCGGTCATTCTGTTTAGATGCTCTATTGGTAGCAAGTGGGCAGGGTCAATGAAACGAGAATTTTGTAACCAAGTATATCAGTCAGTCTCAACCGGCAAGCGAGAGGAAAGGGTATCCTCAAAGCCGCCATTGTCGATGAACCATGGATCGCTTCTGGCGCGAGCCCTGAGGGCATTGATGGTCACAACGAGCGAAGAGCCAGACATGGCAAGAGAAGCGATCAGCGGCGTGACGAACCCCGCTATGGCAAAAGGCACGGCAACGACATTATAGAGGGTCGCAAGAAACAGATTCTGCTCCATGATGCGACGGGCGCGTTTGCTGATATCGAGGATCTGAAGCACTGGAGCGAGCCTTTCGCCAAGGAACAGAGCGTCGGCTGCGGCCTGACTGACATGGGCTGCAGTGACCGGGGAAAGGGAAACATCCGCGCTGGCAAGCGCGGGCGCATCGTTAAGCCCGTCACCAACCATCATGACGCGCTTGCCCTTGCCCTTTTCCGCCTCGATGAGGGCTATCTTGTCCTTAGGCGAAATACCTGCATGACAGCGCTCGATTGCGAGTTCCCTGGCGATGGCCTCAACCGCCTTTGGCTGATCGCCGGAGAGGATCATCAGCTCCAGCCCGCGCCCCTTCAAACTGTCAATTATGTCTTTGGCATCCGAACGCAGCTGCTGTTCCAGAGCAAAGACAACCGGCTTGGTCTCCCCGCACCGGAAGGCAATGAGAGACGCCAACGGGTGTGCACTGCGCACGGTCTCGGCCTCTTCATGGGCATTGCAAAAGTCGATCGAGCCAAGGCGCAGTTGCTCCCCCTGATGCTCGGCCGTAAGTCCCTTGCCCTTTTGTTCGGCAACGGTTTGCAATGGCTGGACGCGGCGATCCATGGCCGCCAGCGCAGCAGAGAGTGGATGGCTTGATGACTTGGCGAGCGCGATGGCGAGCCTGAGGCTTTCTGCATCGCAGACGTCAGGGTTGACCAGACCTGCCGAGGGCCGTGTGAGGGTCCCGGTTTTATCAAATACCACCATGTCCACTCTGGCGAAGCGCTCCAGTGCGTCGGAACGGTTGAGCAGCACCTGATTGCGGAAGAGCGACCCCGAGGCAACCACCTGCACCGCAGGAATGGCAAGCCCCAAGGCGCATGGACAGGTTATGATCAGGACAGAAATGGCGATAACCAGCGAGGGCTGCCAGCCGATGCCATAGAGCCACCAGCCGATAAAAGTGAGAGCAGAAGCCGTGTGCACGATGGGCGCATACCATTCCGCAGCCCTGTCGGCCAATTGGCGATAGCGGGACTTGGCTTCCATGGCGTCGTCAATGAGGCGGTTGACTTCATCAAGCAAGGTGCCCTTGGCAGCGGCTGTTACGGAGATCGTGAGGGCATTCTCTCCATTGAGCGTACCGGCATAAACGGCATCCCCTTCAAGCACGTCGACGAGCCCCGTTTCGCCAGTCACAAGGCTCTGATCAATCTGCGAAGTGCCGGACAAGACCGTACCGTCGACGGAGACCCGCTCACCGGGGCGCACCAGAACTTTATCGCCCGGTTCCACCTTGGAAAGTGGCACTTCGCGCAAGGAGCCATCGACGAACAACTTCATGGCCGTTTCGGCTTTGAGCGCGGTGAGATTTTCGGCAAAGGATCGTGTCTTGAGCCGCATCATCTGGTCCAGCCAACGCCCGACCAGCAGGAAGAACAGCAGCATCAATGCGCTCTCGAAATAGGCCTCAGCCTGATGTTGCATGGTTTGCAACACGGACAGGAACAGGGCCAGTATCACGCCAATGGAAATGGGCACATCCATATTCAGATGCCCCTTGCGCAGCACGCGCCACGCGGACTTGAAGAAAGGCTGTCCGGCATAGGCTGCGGCGGGAAGCGTGATCACCGCCGAGAGCCAATGGAAAAAGTCGCGTGTCTCTGGCGTGATATCAGAGACATTACCCGACCAAACAGAGATAGAGAGCAGCATCACATTCATGGATGCAAAGCCGGCAACGGCCAAAGCGCGCAAGAGGCGCTGGCTTTCGCGTTTTTCCTCTGTCTTGACGCGGCCCGGATCGAACGGGTGGGCACCATAGCCCAAATCACCAAGGCGCTTGAGCAATTGCTCTGGGTCGGTCTCGCCGGGTTTCCAGGTTACCGCCAGACGGTGAGAGGAAAGATTGACGCGCGCATTGCACACCCCATCGAGATCCATCAGACCTTTTTCAATCCGCGTCATGCAGGCCGGGCAATAGATACCCTCCACCGCTAGCGCCAGCTTTTCGGTGCCATCGGGCAGACTTTCGGAAAATGCGGACCAATCGCGTTCAATGGTCTGATGTACAGTCATGAAAAGGCCCCGGTAACGGTGCAAGCGACATGCGGCATGCGGATTATTTCAAGGCAATGATTTCGTGGGTTTGGAACAAAGACTGGCCCTGCTGCAACGCCTCGAATTCTACCCTCCAACGGCCCGGATCAAGGCTGCCGATTTCAGCCTGATAAACACCATCCCCTGATGGCGCGAGCGTCAGCGCATGGTCGAAATCTTCCGTCACGGGCCGCCCCACCGTTGCGTTTATGGTGAGGTCTGTGAGGGGGGTGCCATCCTTGTCCTTGGCAGTAATGACCAGAAATACCTTTTGCTGGCTGCGCTTTAATGCCATTTCCATGTGCCAATTGCGCTGTTTCTGCTCTTCTGCTTCAGCCAGCGTCTTGTTGTAATTCTGGCTTGCCTGATAAGGGCTTTCTTCCACGACGCCGGGCCATGAGGTACGGGCATAATAAACGAAAAAGCCATTGGCGATAAACATGACGCCAAAGAAGCCAAACAGCCATAAAAGCATATGCTTTCCGGTGAATTTCTTCTCTGTCTTGTCGGTCGTAACTGCCATTTATCCTGCCTTCTAATCCCTCTGACTTCGGGTTTGTCCGTCATCTATTATGCGCGCATCGTGCCAGAAATAAAGAGAGGCTTTAGCGCAAGAGCCAAAGCCTCTCCTTGCTCAATTGTCAGCCCCTTTATGGTGCCTTGAAATAGTCGGATACCAGCTGAGCTTCTCCTGTTTCGGTATCCCGAACGTTGAAGCCGATCGACTGGGATTTATCCAGTTTCGCTTTTGGTGGTGCAAAAACCTGAACGCGCAGCTCTTTGGTGATGTCCTGATCAATCGGAATAACCATGGAGCGCGGGTTATCGCTTTCAATGCCCACAGCCTTCATGGAGAAGCCTTCCGGCACACCGACCAGTGACATTTCAAAATCGCGGTGTGTGCTCGCCTTATTGATCAGGCGGATCGTGTAGCCGTTTCGGATAGACCCGTCAGACAGCTTGACGAACAGCGGATTGCGATCATGCAAGACGTTGAGGTCGACCAGCTGGCGATTGGCAAGCGTGTAGAGCATCAGGCCGCTGACCAGCGAGATCATTGCGATATAGATGATCGTGCGCGGGCGAATGAAGCGGTAGATACTGTCCTTGCCTTCCAGATGACGCTGGATGTTGATGTCGGTGTCATAATCGACCAGCCCTCTGGGCTTGCCGATCTTTTCCATGACGCTGTCGCAGGCATCGATACAGAGGCCACACTGGATGCAGGCGAGCTGAGCCCCGTCGCGAATGTCTATGCCCGTCGGGCACACGGCAACACATTGGCCACAGTCCACGCAATCACCGGCAGGCAAGCCTTCAGCGGCGCGCGCCTTCATTTTCTTGAGCGAGCCGCGCGGTTCGCCACGATCCTTGCGATAGGTCACATTGAGCGCCCATTCGTCGGTCAGGGCAGCCTGAATGCGGGGCCACGGGCACATATAGACGCAAACCTGTTCGCGCATATGGCCAGCCATGATGTAGGTCGTTGCAGTCAAAATCCCGATCCAGACATAGGCCACCATGGGAGCCTGCCCAAAGGCCAGTTCCTTGACCAGTGTTGGCGCATCGGCAAAGTAAAGCACCCATGCGCCTCCAGTCCACCAGGCTATCATGAGCCAGATAACATGTTTGGAGATCAGCTTGCCAAAACGTTTGGCGCTCATCGGCTGGCGGTCAGCCTTCATGCGCTCACGACGATCCCCTTCAATCCAGCGCTCAACCAGCATGAAGAGATCGGTCCAAACCGTCTGGAAGCACATGTAGCCGCACCAGACGCGCCCGGCCAAAGCGTTCATCAGAAACAGCGCCAAGGCCGCGAGGATCAGCAGGCCGGTCAGGTAATAGACCTCCTGCGGCCAGATCTCGATAAAGAAGAAGTAGAAACGGCGTGCCGGAAAGTCGATCAAGACCGCCTGGTCCGGAGCATTTGGTCCGCGGTCCCAGCGAACAAAGGGCAGAAAATAATAGAGACCGAGGGCAAAAATCATAAAAGCCCATTTAAAGTTCCGGAACCGGCCCTTGACGCTTTGCGGATATACCTTCTTTGCCTTGGCATAGAGCTGCAAATCGCCTGGGTTGTTGTCCGAGCTGGTCTCTGGGGCATCAACCGTCATCTATTGTCTCCTCGAAATGGTCTCCAGGATAATCGCCATGATCAAGTTCAACAGAACTCGCCTCCTCTTGCGTCATCCCCCATGCATTTGATGTGTTTCATCGAATGCAAATATTCCCGAGCGTATTACCGAATAGAGTTTCAGAAAAACTCTAAGATTTTCTAATTTCGATCCGATTTGGCACCGAATTACTATCGCCGATCTTGTATTCCGCGAACAATTCAGTAATCCGCATTTCATTTACCAGTATTCGATCAAAAAAATAGCCAGTCATTCCTATTTACAGAAGAGTGGCGCAAATTTTGAGGGAATATACTGAGACATATTGACGCATTTAAAATGCTATATGCCATATCGGAAGAAACGGGAGTCTCGCGAAGCTTGACCCAATGGCAGACCGGGAGTGGCGTTCACCGCCCCCGGTCCAATTCACTCAGCAGTTACTGGCCACCACCACGGGTGTGCACATAAACAGCCAGAGATTTGATCGTTACCGGATCGAGACGGGCTTCCCACGTTGGCATGACACCCTTGCGGCCATTGGTGATGGTTTGCACGATCGAGTCGCGATCCCCACCATAAAGCCAGATGGCGTCTGTCAGGTTTGGTGCGCCCATTTCCTGCAGGCCCTTGGCGCCTTCACCATGGCATGAGGTGCAGTTTTCCGCGAACAGCTCGGCCCCGGCAGCCAGATCGGCTCCCGCTGACGGCTCCTGACCAGAGATAGACAGGACATAGTCGGCCAGCGTCTGGATCTGGTCTGGCTCCAGAATTTCGTCACGACCAAAAGCAGTCATGTCGTTCATTCTGGTGTCGTCGTGGGTTGAGCGGATACCATAGAGCAGCGTCGTATGGATATCTTCAACGGTCCCGCCCCAGAGCCAGTCATCGTCCAGCAGGTTCGGATAACCGTTGCCGCCAGCCGCTCCGGATCCATGACAAGCAGCACAGTTGTCACCAAAGGCCGCAGCCCCTTGTGCAACAGCAAACTGACGCAGATCGTCGTTGCCAAGGATTTCCTCGACAGATGCAGTTTCCAGCCCTGCGCCCTGCTCCATGCGTTTAGCGATCAGGCTGTCATAGGCCTTGATGCCATCTTCGCGGTTGGTATGGCCCAGATACCCCTTGGTGTAACTGGATACCATTGGCCAAGCAGGAAACAACACCCAGTAGCCTATCGCCCAAACGATACAGGCATACCAGGTCCACAGCCACCAGCGCGGCAGCGGATTGTTGAGCTCCTTCAGGCCATCCCATTCATGACCGGTCGTTTCTACGCCGGAAAGGTGGTCGATTTCTTTCTTGTGGTCACTCATTCTCAGTCCTCCCGCAGTGGCATCTGGGCCGCATCATCGAACCGCTTCTTGTTGGACGGCCAAAAGGTGTAGGCCAGCACGCCAGCAAAAATCAGCACAAAATAGAGCAAGCCCCAGGTCTGCGCGAAGTTAGCCAAAGTTTCATAGGTCGACATGAAGCTGCTCCCTAGCGAAGGTCCGCCTTGTCATCATAGATCGAGAAATCGACCAATGTGCCAAGCATCTGCAGGTAGGCAACAAGCGCGTCCATTTCTGTCACCCGTTCCGGATTGCCATCGAAATCCCGAACCGTCGGCTCTCTGTCCATTTCACCCACAGACTGGGTGTAACGTTCCAGCAAGCCATCGACATTGTCGTCGTCAGGATTTGCCTGAGCCATCATGTCGGCTTTGGCATTGACAATCTGTTCTTCGGTATAAGGCACACCGATCATCTTGTTGACCTTGAGGTCAGCCGCGATGTCCGGAACCTTCAGCTCCCGCTCCGCCAGGAATGGATAGCCCGGCATCACGGATTCTGGAACAACCGAACGAGGGTTGATCAGATGGTTCACGTGCCACAGATCGGAATATTTGTTGCCCACGCGAGCGAGATCGGGACCAGTACGCTTTGAGCCCCACTGGAATGGGTGGTCGTACATGGACTCGGCTGCGAGAGAATAATGGCCGTAACGCTCGATTTCATCGCGCATCGGGCGGATCATCTGCGAGTGACACAGATAGCAGCCTTCGCGGATATAGATGTTGCGGCCAGCGAGTTCGAGAGGGGTGTAAGGGCGCATACCCTCAACCTTCTCAATGGTGCTTTTCAGGTAGAAAAGCGGGATAATCTCGACCATACCACCGATGGCAACCACAATCAGGATGCCAACGAGCAGAAGCATGGAGTGGCGTTCGAGAATGCCGTGTTTATTCATCAAAGACATGCGAACCACTCCTTATTCTGCCGGTACCAGCGCAGGATCAGCGGCGTCTTGTTCCGCCTTTTCACCAACGCGAATGGTCATCCAGATATTGTAGGCCATAATCAGGGCACCTGCGACGAACAGAAGGCCGCCGATTGCACGGATCATGTAGAATGGATGCATGGCTTCTACGGTTTCGATGAAGGAATATTCAAGGAAGCCGAGCTTGTCATAGGCGCGCCACATCAGACCCTGCATGATACCGGATACCCACATCGAGGTGATGTAGAGCACGATACCGAGCGTGGAAATCCAGAAGTGCCATTCAACCAGCTTGGTTGAATAAAGGCTCTTGCGGTTCCAAAGCCAAGGAATGAGGCAGTAGATGGCGCCAAAGGAGATATAGCCAACCCAGCCAAGCGCCCCTGAATGCACGTGACCGATGGTCCAATCGGTATAGTGCGAGAGGGAGTTGACGGCCTTGACCGACATCAGCGGGCCTTCGAAGGTCGACATGCCATAGAAGGCGACCGAGACAACCATCATGCGCAGAACAGGGTCCGTACGCAGCTTGTCCCAAGCACCGGACAGGGTCATCAACCCGTTGATCATGCCACCCCAGGACGGCATCCAGAGGATGACAGAGAAGGTCATGCCCAAGGTCTGCGCCCAATCAGGCAGAGCGGTATAATGCAGGTGGTGCGGTCCGGCCCAAATGTAGATGAAGATCAGAGCCCAGAAATGCACGATCGACAGCCGGTAGGAATAAACCGGACGCTCGGCACGCTTGGGGATGAAATAATACATGATGGCCAAAAAGCCTGCGGTCAGGAAGAAGCCCACCGCGTTATGACCATACCACCACTGCACCATGGCGTCCTGCACACCAGAGAAGACCTGATAGGACTTGATGCCGAAAACAGACACCGGAACAGACAGGTTGTTGCCGATATGCAGCATGGCGATCGTTACGATGAAGGCGAGATAGAACCAGTTTGCCACATAGATGTGCGGTTCTTTACGCTTCCAGAGAGTTGCCAGATAGACGAGGAGATAAGCAACCCAGACAATGGTAAGCCAAAGGTCGGCATACCATTCCGGTTCGGCATATTCCTTGGACTGGGTCGCGCCAAACAGATAGCCGGTCCCTGCTATCACGATGAAGGCGTTATATCCAAGAATGACGAACCATGGCGCAACACGGCCCGGCAGGCGCGCGTGGCTGGTGCGCTGAACGACATAGAATGACGTTGCGAGCAGCACGTTGCCGCCAAAGGCGAAAATCACGGCAGATGTATGCAGCGGACGAAGACGTCCGAAGCTGATCCATTCCAGATCGAAGTTAAGGATCGGGAATGTCAGCTGCCAAGCGATGATATCGCCGACAAGAAACCCTGCAACACCCCAGAAAACGGCAGCAATGGCACCAAACTTGATTGGCCCCAGATTATATCCGCTTTCCACAGCATCAGCAGGACGCTTGAAATATGAATTGAAAATCAGGAAAACCCCGATTGCTGAAAAGAGCAATCCGATCCCTGCGTGAAATGCCATGACACCATCAACCGCTTTGCCGGCGATGATCAGGCATGCGAAAGCCAATGCAGTCAGGAATCCTGCAAACAGGCCTTCTTCCAAAGAAAGTCGTTTCGCTGTGTGAGCCATCTTTCAGTCCCATCTGTGCCCCGTACCTCCCCATGAAGTCGGACCACAGCACCATTGCAAATCCACCTGAATGACACCCGGATGTCGGCAATTTCAGGTTGATTTTGTGCACACTTCCCCCAAACGGGTTGGAAAACCCTAGGGATCACCCATTTTTTACGCTTTGACTCATATCAACGAAAAGGGGGGCACGGAACTACCGTGTGCGGCAGGTTGTCACAGCTAAAAGACGTATAATTTCCATTCTCTGTCATTTGTGCCAATTATTACAAATACTTAATATTCACCACGTAGGCAGCCTCATTTGGTCGCATAATGCTTAAGTGGCAGAATAATATTCATTCGGAATGCACTTTATACACGGATATCCCAAAGGTAAAAAAGCAAAACAAGAAGGCTATCGAGAAAATAGAGCCGCGATCATCATCAAAAGACTTATGTAGAATCACGATTTTCCTTTAGTCACAAAGAGATAAACCGCATTTAAAATACCTCTTTACTTGAGCCAAGCCAGCTTCACCGGAAAGAGTTATGGTTAGTCTTTGGCCTCGTCCTTGGTCAGACGGGCGATGATCCATGGAGCCAAAATTACAAGCCCCAGATAGCGCACCAAATGATGGCCTGTCACATAAGCCGGATTCAGATTGATCAGGAAGGAGAGCAGCACCATTGTGTCGAACCCTCCCGGCGCAAAGGCCAGAATGACCTGTCCGATCGGGAAGTCTAAAAGCTCTGCGCAGAGAATGGCTGCAACCGCCGAGACGATGGCCGACGTTGCCAACGACAACAGGGAAATTCCCGACAGCCGCAACAGGTCTTTGGGCGAGATGGCAGCAAACCGTCCCCCGATGTTGATTCCAACTGTCAGATAGCCCGGGATTGTGAACCAGACCGGAAACGGTTCATAATAAACGCCGGTAAGGTAGAGCGTTCCTGAAACGGCTACACCTGAAAGCATGAGACCGGAGGGAATTTTAAGGCGCAGAGCAATCGGCACCAGAAGCGCCACACCAACGATCATGAGAGCCAGATGAAGCAGATCAAGCGTGACAGCGCCGGGCAGCACCCGGCTGGTGGCGCCATCTGTGTAGGGAGAGAGGATGATGGGCAATATCGAAACAAGCACGAACACCCGCAAGCTTTGAGCCACAGCAACACGCGTCATGTCGGCTCGCGACCCCTCGGCAATCACCATGATGTAGCTGAGCGCTCCCGGAATGGAGGAGAAAAGAGCCGTTGCGTGATCCCAGCCACCGACCTTGCGCAAAACCCAATAGGCCGCCCAAGCAATGACAAAGACTGTCACCGCCAGCATGGCGATACTAAGGGGCCAAGCCGCGATGGCATGCAACATGTCAGGAGAAAAGCCGGACCCGAGAATAAGGCCGACCTGGGCAAAGCCCAGATCGCGCAGCACGTTCGGCAGTTTCAGTCGCAAACCCGCCAAAGAGGTTATGGCAACGGCAAGAAGGGAGCCGGTGAGCCAAGCGGCCGGAAACTCGATCCATTGAGCGACAAGACCTCCGGCCAGGGCGATCGCATAGAGCGCAAGCACATGAGCGATGCGAAGAGCCAGTTTCTCTTTTACAGGCTTCGCCTTTGAACCATGCTGGACATTTTTGTCACTATCAGGAGGCATTGGATTATCACCATAAAAAGTAGCGGGTTGGCGAAACCGGGAGAAACTTGCGGAAGAGAATTCTAACAACAGGCTTTGACAGAGTAGCCCGTTGAAAGATCGTTGAAAAGCAGTGACCCAAAGCGGTCGGAGAGACGCAGATTTGTCTGGATCATCCAAAACAAATCTTTCGTCACCAGTTATCATTCATGCGACATATTGGCAAGCTTCCCTAAATATCAATTTGGGACCGACAGTTTGCTTTGCTATTCTTCGAAAAGCTGATAAGTAAAAGCCCTGCATCCCAACTCAGGATGGTGTTAATAGCAATCTGGCTCAGATCTGGCTCAGAGGTCTTGATGGTTTTCCTTTTTAAAACCCTTTCTGGAAGCTTGCCCATTTCATGGCTTGGGAGACGAAGCGTCGCGATGGGCGTCTTGTGCTTGTTGCTGGCGGCATGCTCCACCCCAACCGGGATCAAGTTTGCTCCGCTAAATCCAGCTGCATCGCTCGATGTTGAGCCGATATTGGTTGCCACAAGCAGGACCCCGACAGGGCAGGCCGACTTCAGCGGAGATCGGGATGGAACGCTGCATTTGGCCTCTTATGGAGTTTCCATTCCTCCATCACACAAGGTTGGACAGATTGAGTGGCCTCACGGAACTCCAGACCTAAAACGCCATTTTGCGGTGACTTCGGTTGAGGCTTTCAAGGATACCAAGGCTTTCCAAACCCATCTGGCAAGCGAAGCAGTGAAAGCCAAATCGGCCAAGGCCAGCAACTCCCGCACAGCGGCTCTCTTTGTTCACGGCTATAACACCGATTTCTCCGAGAGCCTTTATCGCGCAGCCCAGTTGCGTCATGATTTTGCACTTGATATTCCGCTGGCACTCTATAGCTGGCCATCCGCTGGTGAGCCGGGGCTGTACATGTATGATCGGGATAGCGTCAAAACATCCCGCGATCAGCTTGCCTCCATCATCGAGCTGATGGTGCATTCCCAAGTGGACGATGTGGTACTCATCGCTCATTCGCTCGGCTCGGAGTTGCTGATGGAAGCCCTGCGGCAGATTGCGCTGGAAAACCATGGCGCATTGCCGAGCAAGATTCACACCGTGATCCTGATTTCGCCTGACCTTGATATCGACGTGTTCAATGCACAGCTCCATGCCATCAAGACCCTGCCCAAAGAGTTCGCCATCTTTGCCTCTCAAAAAGACAAGGCTCTGCTGCTCTCAAGTTTCCTTGCCGGTGACAAGAACCGGGTTGGCAACAATATCGATGAAACAAAGATCCAGAGGGCCGGCATAACTGTCATAGATGTTTCCCAGTTCACTGGTGGCGACGGCATGAACCACATGACGGCGGTTACCTCGCCAAGCCTTGTTGCATTGCTAAAGGGTATGACCGCAAACAATCAGCAGGCCTTCTTGCAGGCTCCAGGCGAGAAAAACAGTTTGTCCGATATTGTTGTTGATACGGCAACCCTGCCTTTGACACTGGTGGTGAAAACAACAAGCGCCATCCTCAATCCCTAGGCACGCACGGATTATGCGCTGAATAAACGGACGAGAGATTGCCCTTGCCCCTTGGCTGCATAGACGAAAGCCTGTGATGACAATTTGGTAAGAATTGACAAGGCTCAAAGTTGCTTTTGCATTGAAAGATCTAAATGCCACTATGACCAACGTGACCTTAAAATATGCTACGCGCTCAGTGCCGCGCTACACCTCATATCCAACCGCTCCGCATTTCTCCGACAAGGTTGATACACAAACCTATGAGACATGGCTGGCGACGATCAACCATGAGGTGCCGATCTCTCTTTATCTGCATGTGCCATTTTGTGATTCCATGTGCCACTATTGCGGCTGTTACACAAAGGTGACCAAAAAAGAAAAGCCTTTGCGGGACTATACCGCTCACCTGATCCGTGAAGTGGCGCTCGTTGCCAGCAAGCTGCCGAAGAATCAGCCTGTCAGCCACATTCACTGGGGTGGTGGCACACCATCCATTCTGCCGCATGATTGCTTTTTGCAGGTCGTCGATGCGTTGAGAGGGCATTTTCATTTTCTTGACGACATGGAACATGCCATTGAGCTCGACCCACGCACTGTGACGGCTGAGCTGGCCGAAACCCTGCGGCAAGCGGGCATAACACGCGCCAGCCTCGGGGTTCAGGATTTTGACCTCAAGGTGCAAGAGATAGTTGGCAGGGTGCAGCCTTATGAGCAAGTCAAGGCGGCGGTTGATGCGCTGCGTGCCGTCGGCATTGAAAAGATCAATCTCGATTTGATGTATGGTCTGCCCTATCAGACGCTGGACACCATCCGCAAAGCGGTTGAATTGACGGTGAGCCTTGACCCATCCCGTCTGGCACTATTTGGTTATGCTCACGTGCCATGGATGAAGAAGCATCAACGTCTCATTCCGGAAGACAAGCTGCCCAATGCTGAACAGCGTATCGCGCTGTTTGACGAAGCCTCTCAGGCGTTGGCTGACCATGGATTTGAAAAAATCGGCCTAGACCACTTTGCCCGCGCAGACGATCCGCTGGCGGTGGCCGCAAGAGCTGGCACGATGCGACGCAATTTTCAGGGCTACACAAATGATGAAGCCGATATCCTGATCGGTATTGGCGCTTCCTCTATCGGCAAAATGCCGCAAGGTTACATCCAGAACAGCCCGGATTTTGCAGGCTGGGAACGCTCGGTGGACGCAGGCAAACTGCCCATTGCCCGAGGCATCGCTCTTGATCAGGATGATCGCGCCCGCGCGGCCATCATCATGTCTATCATGACAGCTTACAAGGCTGATGTGGCAGAAATCGCCAAGAGCTTTGACGTTGCTCTGGAGCCGTTGCGCGCTTGCTACCCTCACCTTCAGGAACTGGAAGCTGACGGTGTCGCCGAACGTTCGGGAGATGTGGTCCGCGTCACAGAAGCAGGACGGCCTCTGGTGCGCCTCGTGGCCGCCGTATTTGATGCCTACCTGCAAACAGGCAAGGGGCGGCATTCTGTGGCCGTGTAAAGATCAAGACCCTCTGATGCTTCAGCCAAAAAGTCAGAGGGTTTTGCATCAGGTTTCTAAGGCTTTTAGCTTAAGAATTTTCCCTTTGCGGATTTTCCCGATCATCAAGGCAGGGAAATTGCCACTCAGCACTGTTCATTGCGATAGCGCAAAGATTGCACCCTACATTGGTCTGATATTGCCAGTAAATTAGGCGTATAGGCGGCAAAACCTAACCAAACGAATAGGTGCTAACACGCATTCAAACCGACGCTGCTTGTGGATATCTTCTGAGATGTAGTTAGTTTCACCTAACTAGAATTTTCCAGTCAAATGGCATAACCCGCAGACATTCATGACGCGAATGCGGTCCTGTTTTTCCATTGTGATGACTTTTCTGCGTTTCATATCGGATAAAACGCGACTTACAGTCTCAATGGTCAGGCCAAGATAATCTGCGATTTCCTGTCGCGTCATGTGCAATGTTACGACAGATTCGTCTTCACTTTCCTTCTGCGGACCGGTGCAGGCGAAGCCACCACGGTTTGGTACAAAGCGCATCAAGAAGGACGCCACCCGCTCATGAGCAGACTTGCGACCGAGCAAAACAGCGTGATCATGCAAATTCTGAACCTGTGAAATCAGGCACTTTTTCATGTGTTGCTGAATTTGGTCCGAGCTTTCCGCATCCTTGCGGGAAATCATGTGCACCAGCGTTTCCGTCAAAGTTTCTGCTGAAGTATCATAAACTTCGGCTGCGGGTACACCAAAGAGATCGCCCGGCCCGAGGATTTCCACCACCTGCCTGCGACCGTCGGGAAGCAGCTTGTAAAGCATCACTGAGCCATCTGCGACTTCGTAGATGTTATTGGCCGGATCACCTTCGAAAAAGACAACGCCGTGTGCGGGGAATGTTTTGTGTCGACTTTGATCGCTTGACATAATGCCTGTAAATTCGGTTTCGGAGGAAAAGGAAGATCGACAAGTCGCCCCACCGCGATCAAAATCGGCTTTAGGCATTTTGGCAATTCGTTCTTCCGGCATCACTCGTTTTCTCCCGATTCAGGCCGCAGCGGCCATAGAACCAATTTAATTATTTTCAGAAGACTGTCAGCAGCTATACGACATGTTGACCTTCGTAGCAATCAGTCCAATTAAAAATACTTATTGCACGTATTTTTACTTATATAAACCCAAATAACAGTCAAAACCAGTTGATGGCAGAAACTTGCACGCGCCAGAACCCCAGCAAGGGCGGCAATAACCGCCGGGTTTTGGCGCGAAATCCATCGCTAGAAAGCAGTGTCTCGGCACTGTTCAAATTTAAAAAGGCTTGATTGGAAGCTGTTGTAAACAGGGGATAAATAAAAGGACCGGGATCGCTCCCGGTCCTATTGGCCATTGCCCCTCATCAAACATCACGCATCGCGTGCCTGTAAGAGAGAGTGTCCTCCTGTGTGGCCCCTGTCCGCTCGTCCGGCTCTCTATAGATGCTCGACAGCGTCAGGTTGGCCGGTCAATGGCCGGTCAATACAATACGAACCAGATCGGCTGTATTGCGTGCTTTCAATTTTTCCATAATGCGCGCCCGATGCACTTCGATTGTGCGCGGCGAAATAGCCAGATGCTGGCCCGCTTCTTTGTTGGATGCCCCTTGGGTTATCTGTAACAATACATCACGCTCTCTCGGGGTCAAGGTTTCAGCGTGAGGAAAGCTCCAATTGGTTAGTGTTGACTGCCCCGGATCCGGAGCCTTGTTCGCTGTTTCGAGAATTTTCTCTATGCGTTCAACAACCTGGGTGCCATCGAATGGTTTTTCGATGAAGTCGTAGGCACCCTGCTTGATGGCTGCAACGGCCATCTGAATATCGCCCTGCCCGGAGATTATCATCACGGGCGCCGCAATGTGACGCAATGCCAGCTCTTCGAGCACTTCCATACCGGATCGTCCCGGCATATGCACGTCCAGCAGAATGATGGAAGGAAGCGAATCCTTCAAATTGGCAAGAAAATCCTCACCATTCGAGAAAGCTTCGACTTGATATCCCTCCAGTTCAAACAGAACCGACAAAGCGTCCCTTACTGCGGGATCATCATCAACGATATGGATACAAGGGTGTAAGTCAGTTGTCATTTTGTCTTTGCCTCTTGGCTTACTTCAGGCTCTTGGGGGCCGGTGATCTTTGTTGGTGTCCGCCTAAACTCTCTTCTGTTTCTTGTTGCTGGCAAGATTTTTCAGAAGAATGGGAAGCGATAGGCAGTGTCAAAACAAAGCAGGCTCCCGGCTGCTCGTCATCGAAAGGTGCCAGATCAAGGCTGCCGCCATGGCTCTGAGCAATGGAGCGCGCAATGGCCAGGCCGAGACCCATGCCGTTGCGACGATCCGCATTGAAAGCTTTGAATAGATTTTTACGACTCGTGTCCGGTATTCCGGGGCCGCTATCCTTGAAGCGCACGATCATGCGGTCCCGATTGTCACCATCGCAGGAAGGGGCGACCTCAAGGGTTATCGTGATGGATTTTTCTTCCACCATCCGCAGGGCCTGAAAGGCATTGCGCAAGAGATTGAGGAAAATCTGTTCGATTTGAACCGGATCGACCCAAACCGGAGGAACCACATCGGGTGCGTCCAGATCTACCTGCACATCAGTGGCTGAAAAGCCCACCAGAGCCAGTTCATGGGATTTGCGGATAATCTCCACAATATCGCAGGCGATGCGTTCTGGCGCCTTTTTCTCGATAATCGCACGAATGCGCTGAAGCAGTGAGGAGGATCTTTGCGCTTCCCTCACCGCACGACCGCACAGCTCAACCAGTTTATCGATTTCACTGCGGCTGCAAGGCTTGTTTTCATCGTAGCTTTGCAGCTTGCGCTCAATGGATTGCAGATAAAGGATGATCGCGGTAAGCGGCTGATTGAGCTCATGGGCGACGGTTGCGCCCATTTCGTCCATCGCATTAATGCGCGTCATCTGATTCAGTTCGGTTTGCAGATTGCGCAAATGCTCTTCGGCCTGCTTGCGCCCACGCAGGTCGCGCATAACACCGATGAACTGCTTGCCATCTTCGGTGTCGGCCACACCGACTGACAAATCAAACGGGAAGGTCGAGCCGTTCTTGTGGCGCCCCACAACTTCGCGCCCGATGCCGATGATGGAATGTTCTCCGGTGCGCAGATACCGATCAACCCAGCCATCGTGATGTTTGGCATATTGTGCCGGCATCAGGAGATCAACGGATTTTCCGATCACCTCATCTGCGCTATATCCAAACATGAATTCTGAAGCCTTGTTAAAAAGAAGAATGCGAGACTGATCATCGATCAGGCAAACAGAATCGGCCGCAACATCCAGAAGGGATGTCAGGCGCGAATCAAGTTCGCCAATAGGGCGAAATGGGCGCTCCTGCCTCTCATAGGCCTGAGTCTGCGCCCGTTTAGGTCCGTTGATGGTCACAGATCCATTCATTCTCTTGGCTTTGTTGACTGGTATCAGACTTGAAAGCGTGTGGAATTTATATTCTACCGGCTGAAACTAGTTATTTTTACCGAGCTAACCAGCGGGTCATTCGGGAAATTGCCAGATCCAGTCTGTCCGGATTTGTTGCGAAACATAGTCGCATAAATGCGGACCCGCTTTGACCAAACGCAAACCCAGGCGCCAATCCAACATTTGCTTCATCAACAAGGCGTTTGACGGTTAAAGTTGTATCACCCTCGCCTTCAAGGCCGAAAAAGAAGTAGAAACTGCCCATTGGAGGGGCAAAACGAACAGCATTCTGACCATTAAATGCTGTGAGCAACTTTTCCCGACCAACGCGCGCACGCTCAATTTGCTCTGCAATAAACAATTCACCTTCATTCAATGCAACGGTGGCTGCCTTTTGCATGAAAGGTGCAACACCGGATGTGGAACACTGAATGAGATTGCCGATCAGCGGCTCAAGGGAAACCGGAGCACCGATCCAGCCAACACGCCAGCCCGTCATAGCCCAGTTCTTCGACATGCTGTTGACGAACAGGATTTTGTCATCATCCTCTGCGATTTCGTAGAAGGACGGAGCAACGTCACGATCTTCGCCATAGTAGAAACGGGTGTAAATCTCGTCGGCGATGATCCAGATATTTTTCTTGCGGGCAAAATCGAGAATCGCTTTCAAATCATCAAGGGTCGCAACCCAGCCGGTGGGGTTGTTCGGCGTATTGATGAACAGAGCTCTTGTCTTTTCCGTACAGGCATCAAACAACTCATCAATGTCCAGCTTCCAGCCCTCAGGGTGGAAATGCAATGCCAGATCAACAGGTTTGCCTCCAGCAACAACCACAGCGGAGCGAATATTGGTCCAGGCCGGTGACGGCACGATCACCTCTTCACCAGAGCTGATCACCATGCGCACCGCCATCTGGATGGCCTGCATTCCCGACCCCGTGACAGAAAAGCGATAGGGATCGAACGGGCGGCCATAGAGCCGCTCATGGTAGGCCGCAATCGCCTCGCGCAGAGCCGGAACCCCGTTCTGGTATGTGTAGAAGGTATCACCAGTTTCCAGTGCCTCTTCAGCCACCTTGCAAATGAAATCTGGCGTAGGCAGTGCGCCTTCACCGATCCAAAGCGGAATAACGTCCCCTTTTCCCTGGGCATAGTTTTTGATGCCAATAATGCCACTGCCGGGTGCATTTTGCGCTTCTGTGCTGAGAGAATTAAATAGGTCCGAATTTTCGAATGGAGTTGTAGAAACAGGATTTGGTTTGTTCATCATCGGCTCTGGAATGGATTGGTGCTTCCTCTGAAATTATTTTTATTCAGTAAAAAGACTATGGGAAGGAGACGCCTGCCTGAGAGCAGGACCGCCTATCATTGCTGCTTTTGTCTAAATAGTGCAACAACAGGATCAGGACTTTGTGTTGCGCGCTGACCGTCATCGCAATGGTTTTCCACCAAAATGACATTCCACAGGACAAACCGCGACGAAAACTCTGCAGCTATCGATAAAACGAGCAATTATCTCCGGTAGCCAAGCTCTTACCCCCAATTGTTTGCAGTTGTCCTTAAAAATTGGTCTAAATGCGCCGTCATCTCCAGCTCTTTATGGTGCCATTGATTTTTCTTGTGCTATATCTTTGAAGACTCGAACAAGGATCAGGCTTCATGCTTCAGGGCTGGATGGTTGTTCTGACAACCCTTCTTTATATCGGGCTGCTGTTTGCGATTGCGTCTTACGGCGACCATAGGGCGCGGAACAAAACCGCCGAGCAGCGACATCCAAGCCTGTATGCGCTTTCGCTTGCGGTCTATTGTACCAGCTGGACCTTTTTTGGTTCGGTCGGCATGGCAAAAGCCAGTGGTCTGGATTTTCTGACAATCTATATCGGCCCTGTCATCGTTTTCACGCTGGGCTATCCGCTTGTCTGGCGCATCATTCGATTGTCAAAGACCGAACGCATTACCTCGATTGCGGACTTTCTGGGTGCGCGATACGGCAAAAACCAGCAGGTCGCAGCGGTTGCAACCATTATCGCGGTTGTCGGCACAATGCCTTATATCGCACTACAGCTAAAAGCGGTTGCCACGTCCGTCTCGACCTTGATCCAGCACATGAATATCGTCTTTCCAAACGGCTCGGTGCCGGTGCTGGCCGATATTGCCTTTTTCGTTGCTCTGGCCATGGCTGTGTTTGCCATATTGTTCGGCACGCGCCATGCCGACGCGACAGAGCATCAGGGCGGGTTGATCCTTGCCGTAGCGGCAGAGAGCGTCGTCAAGCTCATTGCATTTCTAGCGGTTGGTCTGTTCGTGACCTTTTCGATCTTTGACGGCCCGTTCGATCTGTTCGCACAAGCCGCCGCCGAGGGCATCTCTATCCATGGGTTGGAAGAGGGGCCAGACGCAATCCACTGGATCGTGCTGTCAATATTGTCCGCCAGCGCAGCTTTGCTCTTGCCGCGGCAGTTCCATGTTGCCGTGGTTGAAAACACATCGAAGAAATCCCTCATCCGTGCCACCTGGCTGTTTCCGCTTTATCTGGTTGGGATCAATCTTTTCGTCATTCCGATCACGCTTGCCGGTCAGCTCATTCTTGGTCCCGGAGTGGATGCGGACAGCTACGTGCTCAGCCTGCCCATGGCCGTTAACGCAGATGCAATAACGCTGATTGCCTTTCTGGGGGGACTGTCCGCAGCAACCGCGATGGTCATCGTTTCCTCGGTTGCCCTCGCAATCATGATTTCCAACGATCTGGTGATCCCGCTCATTCTGCGCCGCCATGCCGACGAAGCGATCAACGCGCCAGGCATGGGGCGGCTTCTGCTCAATGTTAGACGGGTGGCGATCCTTGCCCTGTTCACGCTGGCCTATGCCTTCTACCGTCTGGCGGTGAACAACAGCTCATTGGCACAGATCGGTTTGATCGCTTTTGCAGCCATGGCGCAGTTTCTGCCAGCCCTTATCGGCGGACTTATCTGGAAACGCGCCAACGCACGGGGCGCTATCGCAGGCCTCGTTGTTGGTTTCATCATCTGGGCCTATACGCTGCTGCTGCCGATGTTCGCACAGTCCGGCCTGTTCCCGACAGGTTTCTTGACCCATGGACCACTCGGCATCGAGTTTCTCAAGCCCCAAGCCCTGCTTGGCACAGACCTCCCGCCGCTGTTGCATGGTGTTTTCTGGAGCCTTTTGTTCAACATCATTGCCTACTCGGCGGGCTCGGTTTCCAGACAGCCAGAGCTGATCGAACGTTTGCAGGCCAATCTGTTCGTGCCCGATGAATTGCGCCCGTCACCAAACCTGCGTTTGTGGCGTTCCATGCTGTCTGTTGGCGATCTTGAAGACATGGTCGCCCGTTATCTGGGCGCTGAACGCACGCTTCGAAGCTTTCGCTCGCACGCTCAGGAACGGGACATCATCTATGACCGCAACATGGAGGTTGATCCCCAATTCATGCGGTTTGCAGAGCAACTGCTCGCAAGCGCCATTGGCGCGGCATCCTCGCGCCTGCTCATGAGCTTGCTGCTCAAGCGCCGGGAAAGCTCGCCCAAGGGCACGATGAAGCTGCTTGATGATGCATCCGAAGCGCTTCACTACAACCGTGACATCCTGCAGACGGCGCTCAATCATGTACGGCAGGGCATCGCGGTGTTTGACGAAGATCTGCGCCTTACCTTGTGGAACCGCCCGTTTAGGGATCTCCTGGGCATTCCGGCGGAGTTCGGACAGGTCGGCACACACCTTTCCTCGATTTTGAGTCATATTGCAGCGCGTGGAGATCTGGGGGAAGGTCCGGTAGAAGAGCTTGTCAGCCATCGGATCGATCTCATTGTGGTGCAGCAAGCGCCCTATCAGGAGAGCATGTCGGGCTCCAACATCACCCTTGATATTCGCGCCAACTCCATGCCCGATGGTGGCATAGTGATAACCTTCACCGATGTGTCGGAACGGGTGCGGGCAGAACGGGCGCTGGAAGCGGCCAATGAGTCTCTGGAGCGCCGGGTGAAAGATCGTACCCGCGAGCTGATGCATCTCAACGACGCCCTGCGCAGCGCCAAGCAGGAAGCGGAAGAAGCCAGTGTCTCCAAAACACGCTTTCTGGCAGCTGCCGGGCATGACATCATGCAACCGATGAACGCTGCTCGTCTTTACACGACAGCACTCGTCAATCGTCTGGAGGCCCTCGCCAAGGCAGACGAAGATAATCAGGGGCTTGCGGAAAGTGCAGTGATGTCAACCAATATCGACAGCTCGCTGGAAGCGGTTGAAGATATTCTGGCCGCCTTGCTTGACATTGCACGCCTTGACTCCGGTGCCATGAAGCCGCAGCTATCGGCCTTCCCGATTGATGAAATGCTCGACCGGATGCGGATCGACTTTGAACCGCAAGCCAAGGAAAAAGGCCTCAAGCTGAAAATCGTCTCGTGCGGATTGCATGTTCGTTCTGACAAGCATCTGTTGCGCCGACTGTTGCAAAACCTGATCTCCAACGCCATCAAATACACGCCGGAAGGTGTGGTTCTGGTCGGCTGTCGCCGCTTTGAGGGCGCGATCGAGGTTCAGGTGCATGATACCGGTGTGGGCATTCCTCCCGAGCGGCAGGAAGAGATATTCCTCGAATTCCAACGTCTTGACGAGGGCGCCCGCATTGCCAGCGGTCTGGGGCTTGGCCTCTCTATCGTTGATCGCATTTCCAAGGTGCTTGATCATCCGATCCGCCTGATGTCGACGCCGGGTAAGGGCTCTGCCTTTGCCATCAAGCTACCGGCATTCCGGTTGCTACACAGTGCCAGCCGTGCCGAAGCTCCTCGGTCCATGGTCAATCAGCCCCTTAGCGAGCTTCGCATCCTCTGCGTTGACAATGAACCCGTTATTCAGGACGGCATGAAGGTCATGCTTGAAGGCTGGGGCTGTGATGTCCTGACTGCAGCCTCTCTGGAAGAAGCCGAGAAGGTTCTGGAAGAAAGCGGCAAGGCGCCAGACGGTATTTTGATCGATTACCATCTTGATGAAATGCTCGGTACTGAGGCTTGCGAACAACTGCGTGCAAAATTCGGACAAGACATCATGGCTAGCCTGATCACGGCAGATCGCACGACAGAGGTGCGTGACGAAGCAAAGTCGAAGGACATGGCCCTGCTTAACAAACCGGTCAAGCCCGCCCAGCTGCGTGCTCTTCTCAACACATGGAACATGACAGTGATCCGCAAGCGTGGGCAATAAACGTTGGGCCAAGGGCTAATTGCCTTGCGGCTTCATTGCTCGTTTCTTGGGATAAAAAAGCCCACGCTGCGTAACAGCGTGGGCTTTTTTTATCATAAACCAGGGTAGAGGTTTTATGAATTAACTCTTTGCACCGATTGCCTGCCACTGACCCGCTTCGATCTTGGCGGCAGCAATAACGGCTTGTGTGCGGCTGTCCACGTTGAGCTTCTGCAGGATCGCAGATACGTGAGCCTTGACGGTGGCTTCGGAAACGCTGAGCTCATAGGCGATCTGCTTGTTGAGCAGGCCCTCGGAGAGCATCATGAGAACGCGCACCTGCTGTGGTGTCAGCGTGTTGAGGCGCTCAACCAGATCCGTGATTTCATCGCTATAAGGAGCGCTGAGATCAATGCTTTCCGGCACCCAGGTTTCACCATTAAGCACGGCGCGGATGCCCTGCGCGATGTCATCAATCGGCAAAGACTTCGGAATGAAGCCGGACGCACCGAATTCCATGCAACGACGAATTGTTGGCACATCTTCGCTTGCAGATACGATGACCACCGGAACTGATGGATATTGAGCGCGCAAATAAAGCAGCCCTGAAAAGCCACGAACCCCAGGCATGGAAAGGTCTAGTAAAACGAGATCCATATCTTCTGATTGTTCTAGCTTTTCGCCGACCTCTTCAAGGGTTCCGGCTTCATGGATCGCAATCTGATCGAAGATCGTCTCCAGTGTCTGTCGTAACGCCCCTCGGAACAAAGGATGATCGTCCGCGATGATAATATTAAGCGACGCCTGTTGCACTTTCGGTCCTCCCCAGCGACTGAATAGAATGATCGCCCCCTGCTATGAGAGAAACGATGTCATTCTCTTAAGCGTACTATCAAACCGTGAAACCATATGGCTTCCGTTGGATGAATACGCGCAACCAACTATACTCAAAGCCTCACCCGCAAGCAGATGAGGTGCCCCGACAAAGGGGCAATCAGGACAAGCAGCAAGAGCAAACAACCAGCTCATCAAATTCATTGAGCAAGCCGCACAAAGCTGCTGCTTGGGCCCAAGCACCGAATTTTGTCAGCTTGTTGCAAAACCATTTACCCGAATAGGTTGCTTTTCAAAAGTTCGGCTACTTTAGTACAAACTATGAGCGGTTGCATTGCAGTTGGCAAGTCATAGCTGCGATATATTGGTAATTTCATCCATTTAATCAGATATTTCTCCCTAAATGCTCGAGATTTGTACAACTCCTTGGGGAAATTACTTTGCGCGCTCACAATTTGCGCAATTGCAGAATGCGCTTGCTGTTTTCCGCATCAGGAATCAGTGTTTACACCAGTGTGGCCCCTCATTTCTCCACAGCTTGGCACGACAGCCAGATCACGTCTTAGTGCAATCACTTTTGCCCAACAGAGGAGACATCTGTTCGTAACATTCCCCCCATACATTGCGACCGAAATTCGGTTTTGAAGCGGGGCAGCGTCACGCTTTGGTTATTTTCGCCGACGAGTAGCTGACGGTCGAGAAAGCCTTGGGCCCTCGTCCATGGAAAGACAGTGAGACCCTGACCATGAAATTGTTGGAAACGGCAACTTGCTCTCAATTACCTCAGGTTGACCCTTCTCTTGCCGACGCTATCATCCACGCAGACAAGACTGCGCACAAACATAGGGAATTTTTCGAGGCGATTGAGGCGCTCCACCTGATCGAGATCGGAGGTGAAATGCAGTCTCCTCAAATTCCGAAAGATCACCTCACCGTAGCCGCATGGAACATGCAGCGCTGCCTTTTTCCCGAACAGAGTGCTGATCTGCTCAGGCCTCTAGACCCAGATATCATCCTTGTATCAGAGATGGATTGTGGCATGGCCAGAACCCACCAGCGCCATACCACAAAAGCGTTGGCCGATAGCCTGAACATGCGTTACGCCTTCGGGGTCGAGTTTTTTGAGCTCGGGCTCGGCAATGATCTTGAACGACGGCTGGCAGCAGATGATCACAATGAGCTTGGCTGGCATGGCAATGCGCTCCTTACCAAAGAAGAGCCCTCCCAGTTGGCCCTTATTCGCCTTGATGATTCCGGTCTGTGGTTCTGCCCGGATGATGAGCTCACAAATGCCAGCGTTCTAAAACAACCACGCATTGGGGGGCGTTGTGCCATCGCGGCCATTCTGCCCACAATAAACGGGGATATTTGCGCGGTGTCCGTCCATTTGGAGAGTCTGGATGATCCATCCATTCGGCTTGCGCAATTTGAACGGTTAATTGCAGCGCTGGATATCTTTGCCCCAGATATGCCCACCCTCATCGGCGGCGACCTCAATACCTCCTCCTGTCCTGGAGGCAATGGTGGCGCTCAGCCAGAGCCACTTTTCAGAGCCGCAGAGCGCCACAGGTTCGACTGGAGCAACAATGCCAAAGGCGATACCACAAGGCACAGCCTGCTAACCTACAAACCGCGCCCATCCAAAAAACTCGACTGGTTTTGCGCACGTGGATTTCGCCCAAAAGGCGCGGACATATTGGCGGCAACCAATGAGGCGGGAAAAGCGCTGTCAGACCATGAGGTCATTTTGGGGCACTTTGAGAGAATTTAGGCCATAAACAGACAAGGGGTCCGGCGCTCAAACCCTATTGTCATCAAACTCTTTGCGAAACTCTTTCACGACCCCGAAAAAGCGGCGCATCATTGCCTCTCCCATGTCGAGGAAGCGTTCGAACTCGTTAAGCTCTTGCTGTTGTCGTTCGGCCTTTTGGCTTTCCTTTTCAATAGCTTTGGAAGCGCTATCCGTGTCCGGCTTGGGATTTGCGTCATTTTCAGCCTGTTTTTCTGGCTCATCGGCAGGAATGATCTGGATATTCATTTTCTTGCCGCTGCTTTGCTTTTCGGTCTTGGTGGATTGGGATGGAGCTTTGTCATCCGGTTTCTTGAGCGCTTCAATCGTGGCGGCTTGCTCGATGGTGCGCTGTTCCAGCCGGTCAATACGCCTTGTCAGATAGTCGACCTTGTCCTCAAGAAGCATGTTGAGGCGGCGCTGCAAATCGAGATCAGTCGCAAGCCGTTCCATTTCGCTCAAAAGCGGGGCTCTTAAATCCTCAATGTCACGCTCTGTCAGTTTGCGCGCAGCTTCATCAGACGAAGCAGCGTTCAAACCGGAGGAACTGGTCGCCGGAGCAATATCCCGAGCATGAGAGAGGGTCGGCGTCAGGAATGCGAAAGTCAGCAGGATGAAAAGGGCAAGCGCAGGAAAGACGCTGCGGGCGCAGATTTTGTTCGTCGTCAAAAAAAGGGCGTCAAACATGGAAAATCCTGTGTACTGGGCTGTCGCGCGGGATCGCATTTCATTCGGAAATTGCAAGCCTCACGGGATTCTATCAGATCAAGGACCAAATTTGTATTGGAAATCAGACTGCGCTGGAAATCCTGTCGTCGAGGCGGCGCTTCTGGCTGAAAGCGGTTCTGTAATTTTCCACCTCGCGATGGAAGTGACGGGCAGGTAGCCCCAGATTATCGACACGCCATTGGGTCAATATGGAATAGGTTTTGACAGATACGTCCTGGTCGAGCAGAAGCCGGGTCAGCATACGGTTGTTTTCGCTCGCCAGCAGATGCTTCATGGCATTGACCGAAAGCCCCGGTGCGTCTTTCAGCAACCAGATGACATCTTCCTTGCGCGGTTTTGCAATCAGGTTTTCGAGCAGATTATCAAATGTCAGTTCCCCCAGATTGATCTTCACAAGAAGCTCATCACGGGTCGGAGAATCGTCGAGTTCATCGGCTTCAAAAAGCCGAGCCTCCATATCAGCAACCAGCGTGTCGAGCGTTCCATCAAGGGCCGCTCGCGAAAGCTGGGCGGGAAGGAAGGGCGAGCCCTGCTCTGCATGATGGCGCATGCGTTGATGAAACATGTGATCGGCGATGCAACGGGCCGCCATGAGAGACTGAATTTCAAGTGAGCTTTGACAAATAATCGTGCAGAGCAGCAGCGCATTTCCGGAAAAATCACTTCCCAGATTGCGCAACAGATCACCGACTACGCTTTTGAGGGCGCGCGCCATGAGCGCGTCGACCACAGGCTCTTCCACTCGATGACGGCGCGCTATTGCACGAAGCACCGTTTCACTGCGCTCTCTGGCTGCCCGCAGCAAGACCTCCTGGCTCAACATCGGAGAAAACTCATAAAGCGTGGAGACAAACTCGTCGCTTTCCCCTGCAAGACGTTCTGCCAATGGGGTGGAGATATGACGGGTGCGTGCCAGAAGCGTAATGATGTCCCGGCGAACGGATTGATCAATTTGCTTATAAAGATCAAGAACAAGAGCCGAAAATAGCTCACGTTCGTTCTCCGTGGGCTCCAGCCCGGTGCGACGGACATATTCCGCTGTCACCTTTCGAATCAGCGTCGAACGGGCCAGGGGATCCTTTTCCCTCGCCAGTAACTGAAACTGCTGGACAATATTCTGTGACATTATTGCTCCGCATGCACCTGAAACATTACTGAGGCCATTTCAGGTCAATATTATTGGTTGATTTTATTTTCAGAAACAACTGGTTGTAAAATCTCTTGTTATTGTTCCAGAGCATAATTTCAATTTATTAAGGATATATCCATAGACGGTGATTTGACTTAAATAACATGGCCTTTGTGACCCGATTATTCCGGCTTTTTTTGCACCGGCTGCCTTCAATGAAACGACTTTTGTTGCTATTTGTTCAATTGATTTCAATTTGCCACGTTTCACACGCAGGCTACCCCAGATAGACAGCAAACGGAGCCAAGCACATATTGGATCTCTCCCAATTCTCAAAATTTCTCGTTCAAGCAATTTGGTAAAACATGACCCTCAATCAGGACAAAAAGATCATCCAGCTTTCAAGGCGTGTGGTTTATGAGAACCACTGGATGCAGGTGAATGAAGACAAGGTCCTTTTTCCCGCCGGCTTTGAAGGCATCTATGGCGTTATTGAGAAAACGGATTTTGCAATCATTTTGCCTATTCATGCGGATGGGCGCATCCAAATGGTCCAGCAATATCGATACCCTATCAGCCGCCGTTGCTGGGAATTGCCACAAGGCTCGTGGGAAGAAAGCTCCGATAGCAATCCAGAGGAACTGGCCCGCGGGGAATTGGCCGAGGAAACCGGCTATCGCGCAGGGAAAATGGAGAAGATTGGGCAAATGTTTCCCGCAGGTGGTTTGCTGAATCAACTTTGCCACATGTTTGTAGCTACCGAGTTGAGCGAAGGGCAAGCCAATCGCGAAGCAACCGAATCCGACATGATCACGGAAGCGTTCAGCCTTGAGGAAATCATGCAACTGTTTGCCACAGGTGAGATGGTGGATGCCAACACTCTGGCAACAATCGGCTATTGGAAAATGATGAAGACGTCGAAAGCTGATCAGTAGCGTCTAGTCGCAAGGCGCGTGGCAAATGCTTTTGGCATGAAATAGAAAGGCAAAATGCGCAAGAAGCGCTACCCTAGCCTTCCTCATTCTTCTCTTTTTCCTTGAGCATGCCGGAGACGACTTCAACTGTGCGTTCCAGATCGGCGATGGCCTGATCAACATTTGCCCGTTGCTCGCGCAATATATCAATATGAATGTTGAAGCGATCCAGCGCCGAACGCAGTTGGGGCACCTGCCCGTCTCTCAAATCATAAAGATCAAGCATCTCCTTGATTTCCGACAGAGAGAAACCGACCTTCTTTCCCATAAGAACGAGCTTGAGGCGTGCGCGATCACGACGGCTGTAAATCCGGTTCATGCCGTCCCGGCGCGGGCTCAAAAGGTTTTTGTCTTCATAAAACCTGAGCGTGCGCAAGGTGACGCCAAATTCCTTTGAAAGATCCCCTATGGAATAAAAGAGCGGGCCAGATTGGCTGGTGGCTGCGCTCAACACATCCTTGCCCTCGACAGGCGATGGCACTTGTGTCTTTTCGTCTTTCACAACCGTTCCCCCCAAACCGTTGTTCACCAGTTTGTCTTTTCGGATTTTCCTTCTCAGAGCCTGAGAGTGGGTAAACCACCCTAGGTCCTGTCTGTCAATGTCCGGTGTGAATAGGCGCTACCATCGCACATCTCAGCCCAGAGCAGATCATTTCAATCGAAGAAACATGGTGAGTAAATCATTAAAGCATTCAGTATTTTTCGCAATGTGCATCAGGATTAACGCGTTATTTACCCTAACTTTGCAAAGTACTACTGCAAAATACCGTTTTCGCGGGGGGTTCGGGTGCCCGCATTTACGCAGCGGGTGATCAGAATCGCAAAGAGTTGAGCCAGTAGCATGATTGATGAAACATATCACACTGATCGCGATGTAGGCGAATATATCGAGGGTTTTCGGGGATCTATTCGTGACGACAAACAGCGCAGAAATGCTCGCGGGTCTCGCAGATCTGGAGGGGGCATGTCTCAAAATCAATCAAGCCGCAATGCTGATTTGCTTCAAGCCATTGAAGATATTGAAGCGCAACTGCACTCTCTTGCCGATCAATCAAAGCGTGCATCAATCCGTGAGCCAGAGGATGGTTCGCCCGCTCCCATTTTCGAAAACCGTCAAAAGCGGAAGGTGGCGCAACCCAGACGCGAGAACAAGGTTTCCGTGAGGGGGGCTATGGGCAGCGGCTCGAACTATAACAGTGCGCTGGAGCGCATCGAAGCTCAGCTCAAACGTGTTGATAAAGCTTTGGAGCGGCAGGGGAGCCAGCCCAGAGCCTACGACTTGCATGAAGAAGAGCGCTACGCATCAGCCAACAGCTCCCAAACGGCGCCTTCAATGGAACGAGAAACCCATCGCTCCTCTTTGCACCGCCCGTCTGGTCGCCGGATGTCACATACGGATGTGATTGCAAGCAGCTCGTTTGACGGCAGCAGAGGCGGTGTTGAACCTGCTCTGCGCCAAATCCTCGACAGAACGCAGTCTCTCAATGAAGAGATGGCGCGGTCGGCCATGGCCTCTGTAACGGATGTGAAGCGCTCCGCACAGGATGCCATTCAGGCAGCAAACCGTTCACAAGGCACCTATCAGGAAGCTTTGGAAAAGCTGAAGAAAATCCAGACCCAAGATGACAGCCTTAACATGTTGCGTGAGGATGTGACCTCTCTTCGCAAACTGATCGAAGAAGCCAATTTAAGTGGTGCATCAGATAGGGTCTTGCGTGAAATCGCCAGTCTTTCCGGTCGCATAGAGCAATTGTCTGATGCAATTTCTGAAACGCGTGAAGATCCTGAGCTACTGGAAACGATGCATGAAATCCGCGCATTGCTGGATCGCCCGGCGCAGGACCCCTCCATTGATGCGCGCTTTGACCGCATTCTTGCGCGGCTTGATGACATTCATTCTGGCGGACACGAGGAAGACTTCGCCAGGCTCTCCGATCAGATGGATCATCTGCGCGATATTCTGTCAGCTCAGCCAGACATCAAGCATCTGACCAGCATCTCCGGCCAGATGAACGAGTTGATCGGGCGCCTTTCGAAGCTGGAAGATGATGTCCGCCACAGCGCAAGCAGGGCTTCCTCTGATGATCAGTATAAGGGTATCGAGCAGCGTCTGTCACAAATGCAGGCGATGATTGAGCGCCTTGATCCGAGCGATCACTTGATGAAACTCGAAGACCAGTTGGCCAACCTTGCTGACAGCCTTGAGAACAACGCCGATCAAACCGGCATTCACAAGCCTCTCGAAGCGCTCGCAAGGCAGGTTGAAAGCTTGGTCGAGTTGACCGATCAGCGTAATCAAAGCGAACGACAGGACCTGCTTGAAACGCTTTCTGATCGCGTTGCCAATCTTGATGAGTTTATCCGTCAGGAACAGGCACCGGCTAAAACCGAACGGCGCTTTGATCAAGTCGAGCAGACTCTTGCCCGTATTGATGACATGCTGGCCAACAAAATGGAAAGCGCCAACATGACGACACTGGAGCGCGATATCTCGCGCCTGGCTGATCGCATGGAAGCACAGGAAGGTCTGCTGCGCGCAGCACCGCAGACAGCAGTCGGCAACACAATGGCTGGCGCATCTGACCAAGCCATCTCCCAGCTCGAGGCTCAGATTGTCGATCTTGCCCAGCGTCTGGACACCGCCAGCAATGTCTCGGACGATCGACAGTTTTTCGATATGCTGACGGATCGCCTCGACAAGTTGGCAGAAGAATTTGCCCGGACGCAAAACCGCTTTGAAGCTGTGGACCGGATGGGTGAAGACATTCGCCAGTTGGCATCCAAAGGTGCCCCAAGTGGCGTCAACAGCGCCAAACTGGCAGAACAAGCAGCCATTAAAGCGCTACAGCAGGTTGGACCTCTGGCGGGGGGGGCAAATGACCCTGCCCTGGAAGCCATCATTGATGGCCTGAAAGACGATCTGCACGGTTTGCGCCGGTTTGCCGAAACCAGTGAAAACGCAACGCAGCAGAGCCTTAGTGGTGTTAGCTCGATGTTGAACACCATCGTGGATCGCCTCGCCAAACTGGAAGAACAGGTGCGCACCGGAGAGAGCTCTGTGCAGCCTGCTGCCAATTTTGAGTCGACCGAAAGAGGCCGCAACACCGAGAAAGCTTCCGAGCCAGAAAGTCGCGGACTGGGCAAGCTCCTGCGCCGTCGCAAGGCACAGGAAGCATCGGGCTCTGAGGGCAATCCATCTCCAGCCCAAACGCTCAGCGCCACTGAACTTCTGAAAAACAGGGGCATGGCTCCTGCGCGTCAGCAAGCTAACGAGGCCATTTCCAGATCAAGACAGGCCCAAAGCGCGCAGAGCGCTCCTGCTGCCGGTAGAACAGCATCCCCGGTTGCTGCGTCTGCTACTGCCAACGCGCCTTCCGAGGGAAGAAAGCCCGGGATCTTCCTGTCGGGCAAAGCCGTTACGGCAAGTGGTAATGGGGAGGCGACAGCCCGTACCCCTGACAGAGCGGGGGCGCCGAAGGTGCAGCCACAGTTTGCTGGAAATGTTGCCCTGAAGCCTCAGGAGCAGGACGTTCCGATCGCAAAACCACGCACCGCCCGCATTGTCCCGGGCGATCAGGGGCCCGATGCCTCGCAAACCCCAGCGCCAAAACGCGATCAGGGGCAGTCGAAGGCCGACTTCATCGCCGCTGCAAGACGGGCTGCACAGGCTGCCGCTCAGGAAAGCGCGAAGGTTGAAAAGGAACAGGGCGAAGCCAGTGGTTTCCTTTCCCGCTTCAAAGGCAGCAAGAAAGCCTCTGCCAAGCAGGGACAGGAAGATGTAACGCCAGAAACAACTCCAGAAGCTGCAAAAACCGCGCCAACCAACATGAGCCGGAAAGAGCGTCGTGCTGCCATTGCTGAAGCGGCTCGCATGGCAAAACAGTTGCAAAAGGATCAGCAAAACGGTCTTGCAGATTCCGCTTCGTCACTCGAAGATAGCGCTATACAGCTTTTGGAAGATGAAGAAGCCAGCAACAGCCTGTTGGCCAAACTCGGTCATACATTCTCGCGCCATAGCCGTCCATTGTTGATGGCAGCGGCGGCAATCTTGCTGGCAATCACCACGATCCAGCTTGTTCAAAATCCGAATTCCAGCCTCTATTCGTTGTTCAATTCCGATGCGCAGCAACCACAGCAGAGCATTCAGGCTCCTGAAATGGACAAGGCGCCGGCAGATGATGCCGCCCCTGCTCCACAAGACACGCCGAGCGAACCGAACAACCAGTCGAGCATTACACCTTCCTCTGGCAGCCTTACACCACATATGAGCGATGAAGAGGCGACCCGAGCAATTGCCTTTGCCCAGCCGAACCTTGCCGATCAGGGACCTGCAGCCCTTGCAAACAATGATACAGCGGCGATTTCCAATGAAGAAGCCATGGCGAGGGCCAAAGCAGCCCTTAACCAGCAGAAAGATGTGGGCATTGACCTGACGCCGACAAGCGCCATCCCCAATCAGTCTGAAGCAAGCTATTTCGGAAACGCACAGACAGCATCGGCCCCACAAGCCGAGGCATCGGTGAACCCCGATCCCACTTCTGACACAACGGCCCCCTCTTCTGAGAACCAAACGCCGATCATGAAGGCTGCACTGAACAACAATGTTCAGGCCCTGTTTGAGCTCGGACGTCGCTATGCTGTCGGTGAAGGTGTTCCCACCGATCTTAAAACCGCGGCAACCTGGTTTGAAAAAGCCGCCAATCTCAATATGCCTCAAGCGGAATACAGCTTGGCCAATCTTTATGAAAAGGGCCATGGCGTCAAAAAAGATCTGCAAGTGGCGCGGCTCTGGTATCAACGCGCTGCCGAGCAGGGCAACGTCAAGTCCATGCACAATCTGGCCGTTCTCTATGCCGAAGGAGGCTTGGGGAAACCGGACTTTACCGAAGCTGCACAATGGTTCCTCAAGGCAGCCGACCATGGCCTCAAGGACAGCCAGTATAATCTGGCAATCCTGTTCGCTCGCGGTATGGGTGTAAAACAGGATCTGTTACAAAGCTACAAGTGGTTCGCTATTGCAGCCCAACAGGGCGATAAAAGCGCAGCTGCCAAACGCGACGAGATAATGGGCGTTCTGAAGGGACCACAGCAGAAGGCTGCCAAAGCCCTTGTTGCTGCTTGGACGCAACAGATTGCCAAGCCTTCTGCCAATGAAATTTCGAGCATTCCAGACGAATGGGCAGCAACCACGCTTGACCAATTGAACGGGGCTCAATCTGGCAATGCCATTGCTCCGAACCTTGTGGCTCAAGCCCAGTCAATGCTGGGTGCTCTTGGCTATAATGCCGGGCCTGCCGATGGTCAGATGGGCCCAAGAACGCGCATGGCCATCCGCAATTTCCAGGAAATTGCAGGTCTGGAAGTAACCGGAAAAATCGATGCGGCCCTTATCAAGGCTCTGAAGCAACGCACTATTTAGCAAATCACCGGCAACGCTTCAAAAGGTTGCCGGTATCACTGCAAACTTTTGAAGCGTTAAATGAGTCGCCGCTCCGTGCGAAGAGTGGGGATAAGACGGCGCAAGATTTATCCGGCTCTTATTATTTGCGCCATAGAATGCTGTTTCCAGTGATTTCCAAGATGTTGCGTTGACACCATGGCAATCAATATGGGAAGGATGCATTAGCATCTTTCTTCTTGTTGGCAATCGGGCCATGTCACTGAAAAACAGGCCTTGTCTCCAACTATTGATAAAATAACATAACGCCTTATTAGGCCATTCCGTGTACGGTTAAAGCTCAGAGTTTCGAGTCAAACCAGTTTGCCGTACATGTCGGACAATGAACGTACCGAGATGGACGGCGCAACTGGCGTAAGGAAATACAGGAGTGGCCCGTGGAGCTATACCTGCCTATCGCTGAGATGCCTGTAAATATCTTTGTCATCCTTGGAATGGGAGGCACGGTAGGGTTCCTCTCGGGCATTTTTGGCGTTGGCGGCGGGTTCCTGCTTACCCCCTTGCTCATTTTCTACGGTATTTCCCCTGCGGTTGCCGTTGCGTCCGTGACCGCACAGATTACAGCATCCTCCACGACCGGTGCACTGGCATATCTTAGAACCGGCAATCTGGACCTCAAGTTGGGAACGGTGCTCTTTTCCGCCGGCATAACGGGGTCAACAATCGGGGTCTTCGTGTTCAAGCAGCTGCGTGCGCTTGGACAGTTGGATCTGATCATTTCTATATCCTATGTGACCTTCCTTGGCGCTGTCGGCACCCTTATGGTGATGGAAAGCGTTCGCGCCATCGTCAAGGCAAGAAAAGGCATAACCACCGCCCGCAAGCCCGGCCAGCATAACTGGATTCACGGCCTGCCTTTCAAGATGCGTTTCAAGAAATCAAAGATTTACGTCAGCATACTGCCCGTGATCGCAATCGGCGGCAGCATCGGATTTCTGGGCACAGTTCTTGGTATTGGCGGCGGATTCATGCTGGTGCCTGCTCTCATCTATCTGCTGCGCGTTCCCACCGCCGTCGTGATTGGCACCTCGCTTTATCAGATCCTCGTGACCATGGCTGTCGCGACCATATTGCATGCGACGACGAACCATTCGGTGGACATCGTTCTGGCTCTCATCCTGATGATTGGCGGGACCATCGGGGCACAGTTTGGCGCGCAAATCGGACAGAAGATGAAGGGCGAACAGCTGCGTGCGCTTCTGGGCCTTCTCGTTCTCATGGTTGGATTGCGCTTTGCTGTGGATCTTATTCTCGAGCCCGCAGACCATTACAGCACCGAGGTAATGGAGATGGCAAAATGATCCTGACGCGCCTGATCTCTGTGCTATCCAGCTTTTTCGTCTATTTGGGCCTGATGACCTGTGCCTTCAGCGAAACGATTGTGGCGGACCTTTCGGATCGGGTTATCAAGATCAACTCCAACTATACCGGTTCTGATATCGTCGTCTTCGGCACGATCGAGAGGGATCGCTCGACCGTGTCGCGCGGCGAGCCTTATGATCTGGTAGTCATCGTGAGAGGCTGGGACCAAACCCTTGTTTCCCGTCGCAAGGACAGGACATTCGGCATCTGGATCAACAATGCACGCAAGCTTTACAACAATGCGCCGAATTTTTACGCCATTTCCACTTCGCGGAAATTGAGCGATATCGCACACCCCTCGCTGCTCGCCAAATTGCAAATAGGCACCGATTATCTGCTGTTGCCGCCCAATTTCAATCCGCAAGACCGATTTGCCACCTACGATCCGTTTCGTGTGGCAGCCTTGCGCAAGATGCGCGAAAAAGGCCTCTATTCCGACGACCAGTCTTCTGTGACATTTCTCAGCAAGACACTGTTTCGCAGTACCATTCCTATTCCGGCCAATGTGGAAGTCGGCGAGTATCAAGTAACGGTGCACCTTCTGCGCGGAGGGGCACTGCTGCATTCGGAAACCGAAGTTCTTCATGTGACCAAGACCGGCTTTGAACAGCATGCTTTCACACTGGCCCGCGACCACGAGTTTTTCTACGGTCTGGCCTGTGTGCTCATTGCGCTTTTCACTGGCTGGCTAACCGGCGTCGTCTTCCGCAAAAACTGACCTTTCCCCTCTCCCTGCCTTTGACCATTGGGGCTCCCAGTCCTATCGCTTGCGCCGGGGCACAGAAACGGATGCGTCATGCATGGCAAGGGCCTGATTGCCAATTGCCAACAACTTTGCCCCCACGGCCAGATATGGCTTGAAGGCGTCATCATCAAGCTCAAGTCCACCAGTGTAGGCTCCATAAGCGGGCATGATGATCCTGTCTTTGGAAAGCAGATAGCATTTTCTGCGCAGCACCCGCCCAAAACGGGGAATTCTCGCCACCGGATGCAAATGGCCGCAAATCTCCAGTCCGGCCGCAGTTGCTTGCCCAGCCTCTAGCGAGCCTTGAGGTTCGTGGCACAGAGTGATCACTTTACCAGGCGCATCAAGGGTGACGATATCCCTGACCTCACCACCCATCGCGCCAGAGACAACAGGGTCGTGATTACCAGTTATCCAGATCCATTGCCTCTGCCCTGTCATTTGCAGCAAGGTCTTTGCCACATGAGCATTCATGCGTTGCGGCGCCTCGGTATCATGGAAGGAGTCACCAAGGCAAATCACTGTCTGAGGGGCGAAATGCTCGATATCGGCGGCAAGTTGGGTCAGGGTTCGCTGCGTATCATAGGGCGGGAGAAATTGCCCCAGCCGCGCAAATGCCGATCCCTTTTCCAAATGAAGATCCGCTACGAGCAGCGCCTTTTTTGCAGGCAGATAGAGGGCGCCAGACAGGCAGGCCACAAAGTTCTCTCCCGCATGCACAAACTCATATTCGATGTAGGTTTCATCTGCAGCATGTTCCTCAGCCGATTTGACGATCTCTTCGGCCAGTTTCGGGGAAAGAGAGCATGTCTGCATACGCTTTTGCCAGCCCATGACACGAGCCTCCGGTGTCTGTTCAAGTCAATAAATCAGGAGGCTAAAGCCCCATTTCATCGGCTGCCTGCAGCAGCATCTCGTCTTCCGCCTCACCGTAAATCGGTTCCTTGCCAATTTCCAGCAGAACCGGAATGGCCAGAGGCGAAGGTTCTAATAGAGGGGCGTGGATGATTCGCCCCTTGATGCGCTGGAGCATAGCGCCAAGGCGGGCGATATCCAACAAACCGCTGGCGGCATCGTCCCACGTTGCCTTGAGCAACAGGTGATCCGGCTCATGATCCTTCAGAACGTTATAAATGAGATCTGACGACATAGTGATCTGTCGTCCTGATTTTTCCAGCCCCGGATGGCGACGCTCGATCATGCCGGAGATGATGGCACAATTGCGGAAGGTCCGTTTGAGCATGGCGGATTCGGCCAGCCAGCTCTCCAGATCATCCCCCAGCATGTCTTCATCAAAGAGCTGCTCAAAGCTCCAGCCCAGTTCCTCCTTGAGTTTTGCCAAATCTCTGAGGCCCCAGACCATCAAAGCGTAATCAGAGGCGACAAAGCCCATGGGTCTTGCCCCGGCCCGCTCAAGGCGACGGGTAAGCAACATACCGAGCGTCTGGAGCGCCAGCCGCCCTTCGAAAGCATAGAGCGTGAGATAGAATTTCCCGGCTCGTGGAAAGGTTTCGATCAACATCTCATCGGCAGCGGGAATGATCGAGCGCTCTTTTTGCAGCATCAGCCAATGTTGCACCTGATCAGGCAGACGATGCCAACTGTCAGGATCGGCGAGCATGGCTCTTACGCGGGAGGCCAGATATGTCGAAAGAGGGAACTTACCGCCGTTATAAGCTGGCACCTTTGGCTCCCGATGTTGGGTTCTGGTCACAAGGGCAGCATTTTCATCTAGCCTTTCGAACCGCAGCACCTGCCCGGCGAAAAGGAAACTGTCTCCGGGCGAAAGCCCCTCGATAAAGCCTTCCTCCACTTCCCCCAACACCCTGCCGGACCGCCCCAGACGCTTTTGTTCGCCCTCCCCTCCTTTCCATGAGGTGAGGCGAACCTTGACCATGGCGTCCTCAACGATTGTGCCGATGTTGAGGCGATATTGTTGAGCCCGTTTCGGGTGGGAAAGGCGCCAGAGTGTTTGTCCTGTTTCCTTGTCTTTCATGGGCTTAAGCTTGGCAAACTGCTCATAGGCTTTCATGGCATAGCCGCCGGTTGCAACAAAATCGATGGCCTGCTCGAACAACTCCCATGGCAGCTTTCTGTAGGGATAGGCTGCGGTCACTTCCCTGTAAAGATCAAGCGGATCGAAAGGGCCTGCGCAGGCGCGCCCCAGAATATGCTGGGCGAGGACATCGAGCCCCCCCTTGCGCACGGGAGGGGTGTCCTGATCTCCGATATAGTTGGCGTCGAGCGCGGCGCGGCATTCCAGAAGCTCGAAGCAATTGGACGGCACCAGAATGGCCTTGGACGGTTCATCCAGGCGGTGGTTCGCCCGCCCTATCCTTTGGGCCAGACGGCTTGCTCCCTTGGGCGCACCAACATTGATCACAAGGTCCACATCGCCCCAGTCTATGCCGAGATCAAGGGTAGAGGTGCAGACAACAGCCCTGAGGCTCCCTGCCGCCATGGCCGCCTCCACCTTGCGGCGCTGGCTCACATCCAGCGAACCATGATGCAGCGCGATGGGCAAGGTATCCTCATTGATCGTCCAGAGAGACTGGAACAGATATTCGGCCTGCGAGCGCGTGTTAACGAATAGCAAGGAGGTCTTGTGCGTCTTGATCAGCGCATAAAGATCGGGCAGAGAATAGCGTGCGCTGTGCCCCGCCCACGGGATGGCCTCCTCGGATTCGAGGACCTCTATGTCCGGGCTCACTCCGCCCTTAAGTTCGATGATCTGCGGCTCGCACTGTGGTTCACCATCCCTGTGGGGCACAAGCCAGTGGGCCAGTTCCAGCGGATTTGCCACTGTGGCAGAAAGCCCAACGGGTCGGGCGTGTGGGGCGAGGCTCCTAAGGCGCGACAGCCCAAGGCTCAGCAGCTCTCCCCGTTTGGAAGCGACCAGCGCATGCAGCTCGTCCAGCACAATGGTTCTGAGCGAAGCAAAAAGCACCTCCGCCTCGCGGGAGGCCAGCAGCAAGGCCAATTGCTCGGGCGTTGTCAGCAGAAAGTTGGGTGGCCGCTGCTTTTGCCTTTGGCGTTTGTGCGCTGGCGTATCGCCCGTACGGGTCTCCACCGAAATATCGAGCCCCATTTCCGCAATTGGTGCTTCGAGATTGCGTGCAATGTCAACGGCCAGTGCCTTGAGTGGAGAAATATAGAGCGTGTGCAATTGCTCATGCCAAACCTGCCGCCCTTCCCGTTCGAGCTCAATGAGGGAAGGCAGAAAGCCAGACAGGGTCTTGCCTGCTCCGGTGGGAGCAATCAACAGGGTCGGTTGCGCGTCGGCATGGGCGGCCAGCATCGCGCGTTGATGCGGACGCAATTGCCAGCCCTTGCCCTGCAACCAGTTGGCAAAAACAGCCGGGATCTCCCGAGATTTCGACACAGAATTGGTCAAGTCAAAGCGCGTCACCAAATGGGCAGCATTGGTGGTTTCCGCCTCTGACGCTCTCGTTGGAGAGAGCATTGTACTGATATCTGTTTTGTCTGCTGACCCAGCTTGCTTCATGGAAGAGACTATGGGTCAGACTGAGCCCGATGTCACCTCTGAGATTGGTTTGCGCAAGTAATTTTGATCAAAGAGGGAGAGACTTTCAGGCGGCGGCGCCTTTTTGATTGCCATTGTCGGCAAAAGTCAGATCTTGATCGGTGCATTCTACGGCCTTAACAATGGTGCGCAGCAATTGCACTCTGTTGCGCCCTGCCGCTTTGGCTTGGTAGAGGGCAGTATCGGCTCGCTGGACCATATCATCAAGGCAATCACCTTCATGAAGCCATTCTGTGACCCCGGCACTGATGGTCAGGTGAAATTCTTTTTTCTCCCAGTAAAAGGGAGACTTGGCAATTCGTTCTCGCAATCTCTCCGCGAGTATCGCGGCACCCTGAGCATTGGCAAAGGGCAGAATGATTGCGAATTCCTCGCCCCCCCAACGCGCGACAACATCAAATTCACGACAAGTCTGGTGCAGAATCCCGGAAAGATGCTTTAGCGCCATGTCTCCAGCGAGGTGCCCCTGGGTGTCATTGATCAGTTTGAAATGATCAACATCGAACATGATCATCGATAGAGAAGAGACATTTTCATCCGCACGATGTGCAAGTGCGCGACCTTGACGCAAAAAGCCTGCACGATTGACCAATTTGGTCAAATCATCCTGCTCGGCAATTTCCCACAATTGCACATTTCGTATATGCAAAACCGTGAAACTTCGAATGAGAATGAAGCTGGAGCAGAACACGAGCAGAAAAGGCAATCCATAAGAGAGCATTTTGATAAACGGGAGAATTGGTGCGTCCACATAGGTAAACACCAAATGTGTTCCGATAAGCGACAAAAGGCTGCAAAAAGCGGCAAAAAGGGCGGCAACCACAACCGTATGGCTTATCGTCTTGATCTTCGCCAGATAGCGGCAAAAACCTTCCAGAAATTCATCACTCATGCTTGAACCCATAGCCATTTTAAAATTCAGCCGCCTTGCATCCCGGTGGAGCAAAACGAATCCATGCTGACTTTGCTTGGGTGCGTTATGCCCCCTGCGAGTAGAAAATTCATCCGTAGAGACCCTTGCCTTAAGTATAATTACCAGGATTTATCGCCTGAATTCAGGCATTATGTTTAATCAATGGTTGAAGCGCACCGTCAAGTTAACTACATGCTGATTAAATAAGCTCGTTCAGTAAGACGACACGACCGGCGATATCGCCCGGCCTCGCAGGTGAGGTGAAAAAGGAGACAACACGGTGGCAGATTCAAAACTTTCGCGCTTTTTTGGCGGATCCCCTGGCCCTGTTATTTTGCGGCTGATTGGCCTGTCCGTGGTGGTCGGTATTGTTCTTAGCTCCCTCAATCTTCGGCCTCAGCAGGTGTTTTATTACATCACCAGCTTTATCCAGCATATCTACTATATGGGCTTTGATGCGATACATTGGGCGATCCAGTATTTTTTGATGGGAGCACTGATCGTGATCCCGATCTGGATCATTCTGCGCCTTTTGAAAATCGGCAGAAACGAACCCTGAGTCGAACCTTTCCGAGACATTACATAGTTTTAAGATGACTTTCGTCATCGACTGCGCAATAGTTAATTCAACAGCAAGGACGTTGAAACACAGGAAGCCATCTGTTCTCAGGCGGCGTTTCGGGGTCCAATGAGGAGATATTACTCCGGTCTAATATCTTCTCTTGCGAGCGTGCCTGTCCCGGGCCCATTGCCAGTGCCTCCTATTGGCGGGGCGGGATCTGACACTCAAAACAACCGTCGTACGATTGGTCCCCGTACGACGGTTGATTGTTTTTAAGGCTCTGGCTTGCTAACCTGAGCCAAGCCTGCTAGGTCCAACCCATTCTGGTCGTTTTTGGACTCTCCCCGATGAATACTGCTCTCAATGGCGTGGAAGCTAACAAGCGCGCTTTCGTAGTCACCCACAAAATGGTTCTCGGCATAGCCGTTCCCATGACGCTCGGCCTCATCACGGTGCCATTGGTTGGCATTGTCGACATGGCCGTTATCGGTCAGTTGGGAAGTGCAGCCTTGATGGGCGGTATCGCTATAGGTTCGTCGCTGTTCGACATTGTCGCAAGCTCATTCAATTTTCTGCGTATGGGAACGACCGGATTGACGGCGCAGGCCCTTGGGGCTGGCGACAGCGTAAGTGAACGTGCGGTAGCATACAGGGCTCTCATGATCGCCCTGCTCTTGGGATTGCTGACCATTGTGATCGGCCCACTCGTTACCCCCTGGGCGCTTGAGTTGATGGGCGGTTCCTCCGAGGTGAGAGAGGCTGCAAAAACCTATTTGCTCATCCGGCTATATGCAATGCCGTTCAGCCTTGGCAATTTCGCCATTTTCGGCTGGCTTTTTGGCTTGGGAAAATCCAAGCAGGGCATGGTGCTGCTCATATTGCAAAACAGCGTCAATATTGTTCTGACAGTCTGGTTTGTGCTCGGTTTGCACTGGGGCGTTGCGGGTGCGGCCCTCGGATCGATCACCGCAGAGGCTACCTCCACACTCGCAGGGCTTGGCATGATGGTCCTGCATTTGCGCAAAGACTGGCGCGTACCGTTGCCACGTCTTTTTCATCGCGAGGCTTTTGGGCGCTTTCTTGCGGTAAACAGCGATATTTTCATCCGCTCCATGGTCTTGATCTTGACCTTCACTATTTTCACCGCACTCAGTGCTCGTCAGACCGATGAAATCCTCGCCACCAACGAGTTACTGCTGAAGTTCTTTATGTTTGGCGGATTTTTTCTGGATGGCATAGCAACCGCCGCCGAGCAGCTCGGAGGACGCGCCATTGGTGCCCGTCATGCGCCAGCCTTCAAGAGCACCGTGCTTTTGACTATGGTTTGGGGAGCGGGTCTTGGTCTTTGCCTCAGCATCATCATGATGATATTCGGGCCAGCCATTATCGATGCATTGACGACCGCTCCCAATGTTCGGGAGTTGTCACGCACCTATCTCTACTGGGCGGCACTTACGCCATTTGTCGCCACGTTTGCGTTCCAGCTTGACGGGATTTACATTGGAGCAACCTGGTCTGCTGCCATGCGCAATGTTTCCATACTCGCGACCAGTGTCTTCGTGCTCTTGCAATATCTGGCCATGCCAGCCCTCGGCAATCATGGCCTGTGGCTGGCACTCATTTGTTTTCTGCTCGCCCGGGGCGTCAGCCTTGGTTTGATGTTACCAAGGCATATTGCCAAAACCTTCGACTAACGCCTCTTCGTGCGGCCCGGTGACTTCTGGTGGCTAGAGAATTTCCAGCACGCTTTGAGGTGGGCGGCCCAAGCGAGCTTTGCCATTCTTTATCACGACCGGACGTTCGATGAGCTTGGGATTTTCTGCCATGGCTTTGATGAGCGCATCATTATCGCTCAAGTCTGCCAAACCAAGCTCTTTGTAAAGTGCTTCCTTGGTCCGCATCAGGGCGCGAGGCTCAATCGCCAGCAAATCAAGAATTTCCCGGATTTCATCGGCGCTCGGTGCATCTTCAAGATATTTGCGAATCTCGGGCTGTTCGCCCTTCTCTTCGATAAGTGCCAATGTTTCACGCGATTTCGAACAGCGCGGATTGTGCCAGATAGTCGTCGTCATATTCTATCCTCTATTCGGATTCCAATGGGCGCTTGGCCCAGTCGTCGCAGCTTTGGCCGCGAATTTCATCCAGATTGCCAACGCCGCGTTTCTCAAGAATTGCCGCGATCTCTTGGACCATGCGGCCAACCATGGAAACACCGCCATAGACCATGCTGGAGTAGAACTGCACAAGATTGGCGCCCGCCCTGATCTTCTCGATTGCCGTTGCAGCATCGGTTACGCCACCAACGCCAACCAATGGCATATTGGGGCCGACACGCTTGCGCGTTTTTGCAAGAGCGATGGTCGATTTCTGAAACAGGGGCTTGCCGGACAGGCCACCAGCTTCGGCAAGTTGCTTCTGGCATTTAAGGCGCTGCGGACGATCCAACGTCGTGTTGGAAACGACCATACCATCGATGCCACGGGCCACGGCAACTGCGCAGATGTCATCAAGGCCAAACTCGTCAACATCCGGAGCAATTTTCAGAAGAACCGGAACCTTGCGGCCGATCCATTTGGTCTGGGTGTCGCGCTCTTCAAGAACACGGGCCAAAAGCGCATCAAGGGCATCACGGGCCTGTAAATCTCGCAAGCCGGGCGTGTTTGGCGAAGAAATGTTGATGGTGAAGAAGGACGCCAGATCGGCAAAGGCAGCGATGCCTTTGACGTAATCCTGAACGCGATCAGGGCTCTCCTTGTTGGCCCCCACATTCACCCCGATGATGCCGGTCTTTGATTTTCTTGCGGCCAAGCGAGCGTGCGCGGCGGCATGTCCCTCATTGTTGAACCCCATACGGTTAATGACAGCATCATCATCTATCAGGCGGAACAAACGAGGCTTGGGGTTGCCCGGTTGAGGCAATGGCGTAACGGTGCCAATCTCAGTGGCGCCAAACCCGATCGCCAATGTTGCATCGGGCACTTCGGCATTTTTATCGAACCCGGCCGCCATGCCGAGAGGATTGGGAAATTCCAGATCCCAAAGTTTGACTTTAAGAGCAGGATAATCGGGCAGCTTCGGCCCGGGAACCAGACCCGTTTTCAGCGCCATGATGGCCATTTTATGCGCGAATTCGGGGTTGAAGGAAAACAGAACCTTGCGCGTTAGGCTATCTAGAAGCGGGTTGGACATTTTGTTTGCTCTTTTCTATTTTTCTTGTTGCAACTTGGGGAATTCGTGGAAGCCTTCATCATCCATCGGCAATGCTATCTCTTCAGAAATCGCATCGACCGGCAAACTGGCATAAAGATGAGGAAACAGCGCGCCACCGCGTGATGGCTCCCATTTCAATCGCTCACCCAACTCATTTAAATTATCCAGCGGAACACAGAGCAAGAGCAGATCATCAACACCCCGAAAGTGCTTGCGCGCGGTTTCCTCGACTTGCCCCGCCGTAGAGAAATGGATAAAGCCATCAGCTTTATCAACTGGAGCGCCTTCGAACAGCCCCTTGGCCTGCGCCTCTTGCCACTGTTCCGTGGTTGCCAGTTTGTAAATCAGTTTCGCCATAATGGTCCCATACTTCCAACAAACCCCAAAAAGACTCAGTATTTCCCCCAAAATTCATGAGCCATTGATTTCTAATAGCAGTCAGCAAGCACCCGGGAAAGCGTCAAATGCGGTAACAATCGACGTGTGAATAAATGGCTTTTTAGAATTCTGATTGTTGTGCCAGTTGTCAACACCATCAGTTTCTGCCCATTGCAATAATCAACTTTAAATTGTATCAACAATTTATACTCCCATTTGTTTGATTGTCCTCATTTTGGTTTGTGGCGACGAATGCTTACTCACGAACGCATATGGCTGGCTATTGATATGCTGGCGCAAAGAGAAAACCTCTCTCCGTCCTCTCTTGCACGTCTTGCCGGGCTGGATGCGAGCATATTCAATCCCTCCAAGCGATTTCTTGGAAACGGGCGCCCGCGCTGGCCATCAACCGAATCCATCGCCAGGATTCTAAGCGCTACAGGCCTTTCGACCGAGGCCTTTTTTGTTGAACTTTTGGGAGAGCGGCGATGCGTCGTTTGGCCATATCAGGACATTCTCGCACAAATTCCGGCTTCTGACATACCGCACCTGTTTCTTGAGACAGAAACGCCAGAGCCTTCGATCAAAAGGGGCGAGACTGAAACGGCCACCACATCTTGCCCTTCAAGCCCTCCAGAAGCGCGGCAATTACAAAAGGTGAGCGATCCCGCAGAGCGGGTCTTTGTGCTGCAACTGGAAACCGACGACTTTGCTCCATATTTCAAGAAGAAGGCCATATTGCTACTGGGGATCTTCTGTCCGGCGCAAATTGGTGATCGCGTGATATATTTTGGCCACGCAAAACAGGCAAAAAGCAAGGAGCTCATGCTTCTTGGCGACATTGTCTCCGGATCTGATGACAGGCTCTATATCCGCCCCCTGACGCAGGCTGGGCTGGAAGAGCCAGTTTTGCGCAGCAATGAAAGGCAGATCGCAAAAATATTGTGGGCATCACAATAGCGACAGCATGCATGTCTTCCCCACACCCTGCAAAGGTTCGGCTGAAAGCTCCGCATGCTTCAAAGTGAGCACACAATCACCTTGATAGTCCTCCCGGCTATCGCCTTTTCCCTGTTTTTCTGCCGTCCCTTGCTGAAGCGCTTTCAATTTCTGGAACTGAAGCTATATTCTCAATGAATATCCAAAATTGGCTTTGGCCATAGAGCATTTCACAGCAATAGCGTAAATTTCGGGCGATGCATGAGCAGAAAACGGCGGACAATTGGAAAACCGGTAGAAGAAGCCGACCATTATGCCAGTCGGCAGCCTGATCAGGAACGTTCATGGCTCGATAGGCTCTTGAGCAGCACGATGCTCGTGGCTTCGTCCTTTGCTCTGACGGCGCTTGTTTTCTATCTTTTCTGGTATTGGCAAGGCGGCACTTCATCACCTCAGGATCTTTATCAATCCACGATGGAGCGTCAAAAGCTGGAGGCCTCTGATACTGTGCGTCAGCGCAAACCATCGCCAGCACCGACAGAAGCACTTGCACCGGAAAGCCAGAAGCGAGATCCCGTTGCAGAGAATATGCAAGTTCTGTTGCAAGGCCCTGAGGCAGGAGACCTTGTGGCTCCCCCTGAGCGCAATGTGACCCCCGGCTATGCACTCTCGCCTTATTATCAGGCAACTCCGCTGGTTCGAGAAAATGGCAAGCCGCTTCCCCCTGCTCCGGAGCCAGACCCTTTGCCGGAGATTTTTCGGCGGGCTTCTGTACAATCTCCGACCCGCCTTTCACTCACTGTAAGCAAATTCCGAGAAGTCGAGGTCAATCTGGCACATTTGAAAGCCGCAGACAGCAATGCAGAATGCTGGATGGCCGGACGGGCCGCCCAATGCAGCAAGCTCGGCGCAACAGCCTTGCAGCGATTTATACGGGCTCGCGCCGTACGCTGCGACTGGGTGGGAGAGAGCGGAGCCAGCAATGATGAAAAGGCCAAGGATGGCTCAGAACAGGCCACCTGTTATCTCGGGCCGGGCATCAACCAGTTCAAGGCAGACGAACAGCCGGTCAATGTCACGGACCTCGCCAGCTGGGTTGTCCGCTTCGGGTGGGCAGAACCTGAAGACGGCTACTATCAGGACGAGCTCTTCGAAGCCAAACAGGCACAGCGGGGGCTTTTTGCCACCAAGGCCACGGCGAGCAGCGACGATGTATTGGCCCGCCAGCAGGAAACCAACGAGGTTTCATCGATGCTCAAGAACCAGACAGAGGCAATTGCACCGATTTCCGATCACGATCTTCTGGCGGGAGCCAACGCGGGAACATTGTCGATCATGACCGCGCCCAAGCCGGTGGAGAAAAAGGAACTTCCTCTGCCACCCGGCTTCGAGATGGAATGATTTTCTTCTTGTCTGCGAGCTTTATTGTCCATGATTTACCGTCTGTGCTTGGCATTTTTGCAGGACGGAAATCCAACTATTTCTTGGCAAACTGCGGCTTGAGCACAAAGGATGGTTCGCGCTTTTCAGCACAGGATGTGTCCAGCGCATCCGGTCTCCCGCCCGCAAGAAAAGCCTCGGCAATTTGCCTTACACAAGGCTGATTGCTGAAGACATCGTGCCCCCCGAACGGTAGTTTGACCCAAGCGGCATTGCTAAAAAGCGAGAGAGAATCGGCCACTTTCTCAGGCATCACAATCGGGTCCAACTCGCCATTGAGGATCAGCACCGGACGGCTCGATTTACTTCCCTTGTCCCACCCCTTTTCAAGCTTGATGACATTGGACGCTTTTTGGCCCAACGTTTCACAGGCCTGCCGGTAGAACTCCACCGTCAAGGGTTGCTTCAAATCCAGAGAAGACTGATCTGCCAGACGGTTTATGTCTTCGGCACAGGACAAGGCAAAGTGCATCAGTAAGCTGATATTCTTCATCGACTGGGGCAATGGGTCTGGCGGCGTCCAGATTGTCTTATCGGCCAGAGCCTTATCAAGGCTCAATGTCGTCGCGGCAATGTCCGCAGGAACTGCTCCCGCCTTGTTCTGCGCCAAAAGTGAGGTTAGCCGCTTGCTATAGAAGAAAGCCTGCGCCGAGGCGGGAATGACCGCGCTTTCTTCCAGCTTTGCCCTGCTCATGGCAAAAGGCAGGCGCTGATAATCCCAATAGAGATCGGGGAAGGCTGTGCGGCAGGGATCGTCTTCATTGCAGCTCTCGATCACTTCATCAATTTTCTCTATCGGGCTCCAGTCAAACAGTTTGGTTGCCAAAAAGAGCGGACCGTTGAAGACAATACGGTCAATGCCCTTTTCATCACGGCGGATCAGGCCTTGCGCCACACGCGCTCCATAGGAGCTGGCAATGATCGCCCATTTGTCGATCCCGAGGGCATAGCGCAAAGCCCGATAATCCTCGACGGCAAAACCGGTGCTGTAATCCGATAAGCGCAAGCCGCTTGCTTCGGCTGATTTCACACAACTGGCCAGAGCTTCCGAATCGACCATTTCATTTTCACCCAAGGCATCGGTGCAAAACAAGGCTTCGGACATAGGTCCTGTGCCCCGCTGATCCATGAGAATGATTTCACGATCCTGACGCAGAAACTTGAGATTCTTGACGATATTCTTTTGCAGAAGAATGACCGATTGGCCCGGCCCGCCCCCCAGTATCAGCAATGGGGGCTTGCTCGCTTCAGCCCCCAAAGGCGCAAAGCGCATCACCGGCAAGACCATGGGGCGATTGGAGATGTCGTTCCAGTCCGATGGGACATGGAATAGAAAACAAACCACATCCTCCCCTTGCACAGCTTCACTGGGGCAGGAAATGGGCTCCAGCGGCACATGGCTGTCTTCAGCTCTTGCGGAAAAGGATGCGACTACGGCTCCGAATAGCCATAGCATAAATGCTGGCAGAAAAAAGCGCATCTGTCTTGGTCTGCCAGCACTCATTTAGGTAGCTCCCTTGGTGAAGGAAAAGCAGAAGTTACTTGGTGAGCAATTCACCCTTCAGACCCTTTTCGATCAGCGCGATGGTGTTTTCAACGCCGTAAAGCGCAATGAACGACCCAAAGCGCGGTCCCTGATCCTGCCCCAGCAGCACCTGATAGAGAGCCTTGAACCAATCGCGCAGATTGCCAAACTCGTAGGCGTTGCCAACAGCGAAGACTTCGGTCTGCAATTCTTCGGCGTCGGTCACCTCGGTCATGCCAGCGAGGCGCTTTGCCAGATCCTGCATGGCGGTCGCTTCCATCTGAGTTGCTGCGCGGAAAACCTTCTTGGGTTTGACGAAATCCTCGAAATAGCGGATTGCGTAACCAACCAGTTCGTCGAGCTTGGGATGGGTCTTGGCACTCGCACCCGGCACGTAGCGGGAAATGAAGCCCCAGAGAACATCCTTGTCCTGCGCGTTGGCAGCGCTCACGAGATTGAGCAGCAGCGCAAAGCTGATCGGCATGTCAACCTTGGGCGGATTGCCCGAATGGATGTGCCAGGTCGGATTGTTGAGCTGCTTGGTTATGTCTTCCTTTTCGACGTTATCAAGGAAGGTGAAATACTCGTCCACCGCCTTCGGGATCACATCGAAATAGAGCTTCTTGGCGGTTTTCGGCTTCTGATACATGAAGAGTGACAGGCTTTCGGGCGACGCATAGGTCAACCACTCCTCGATGGTGAGGCCGTTGCCCTTGGATTTGGAAATCTTGGCGCCCTGATCATCAAGGAACAGCTCGTAGGACAGGCTTTCCGGCTGCGGCTTGCCCAGCGCACGGCAGATCTTGGTGGAGAGCTTGACGCTGTCGATCAGATCCTTGCCGCTCATTTCATAGGCGACATCAAGGGCTGCCCAGCGCATGGCCCAGTCGGCCTTCCACTGACATTTGACGGCACCACCGGTGACCGGCACTTCCACCTTCTCATTGGTTTCCGGATCCAGATAGACCACCGTGCCCTTGGAAACATTACGCTCGATCATCGGCACCTGAAGCACCTTGCCGGTGCGCGGGCAGACCGGCAGGAACGGCGAGTAGGTTGCCTGCCGTTCCTTGCCCAGTGTTGGCAGAATGATGGCCATGACCTTGTCATAGACTTCCAGCATTCTCAGCAGGGTCTCGTCGAACTGGCCTGAGGTATAATAATGGGTCGAGGAGGCAAATTCATAATCGAAGCCAAACTGATCAAGAAAATTGCACAAGCGTGCGTTGTTATGCTGGGCAAAGCCTTCATGGGTGCCGAACGGGTCTGGCACCTTTGTGAGAGGCAAGCCCAGATGCTGCGCCAGCATTTCCTGATTGGGCAGATTGGTCGGCACCTTGCGGAAACCATCCATATCATCGGAGAAGCAGAGCATGCGTGTCTTGACTTCATCTTTGGTGATGGCGCGAAAAGCCGTACGCACCATGGACGTACGAGCAACCTCACCAAAGGTGCCGATATGCGGCAGGCCTGACGGACCGTAGCCTGTTTCGAACAGAACCTCGTCGGGCATGCCCGATTTTTCATAGCGTTTGACCAGCTTTCGTGCCTCTTCAAACGGCCAGGCCTTGGACGTTGCTGCAGCTTCGACGAGTTCATCGGAGAGCGCGAGCGGAAGGGCGGTTTGCGAAGTCATAGTCAGATTCCTTGGGTGTCCTTGATGATCGAACAGCAGGCAATCCATAAGCCTCTGAAAGATCATTGAAAAGGCAGCATATCTCATGCATGCCAGATGAAGTTGTGACAATAAACAAGCTGACGGCCACCAGTTCGGCAAGCCGTCGACGCAGTTCTAGCCGATCAAGAAGCTCAAGAAAAGGGACTTTTTTGGCACAAACGCAAGCCAATTTTTACCGAGAGGCAAGGCAAGCGGCCTGAATGAGGCTCCGATGGGCGCTGCCCACAAGAAACACCTATCGTCATGCTTGATCCAGAGCTTGATGATGCCTAAGTTCTAATAAACTTGATGAATAGTCAGGCAACTGTGCTCTTTTGCGTGAAGAGTGCCAAAACAGGAAGTGAAGAATGACCAAGATCGTCTCGCCGGAAGAAGCCCTTATCTATGTAATGGTTTCAACATCCGCCGCCGACAGGACCATGACCGACTCTGAGCTCTTGAAAATCGGGGAAGAGGTTCAGACCCTGCCCGTTTTTTCAGATTTCGACCATGAACGCCTGATTTCGGTTTCTCGCGATTGCTCTGACTTGCTAGCTGAAGGTGGGGTCGATCTTGTTCTCAAGGTTGTTCGCGCCAGCTTGCCCGAAAAGCTGCGCGAAACCGCTTATGCTTTGGCAATCGAGGTTGCTGCTGCTGATTTGCAGGTTGAGCAGGATGAATTGCAGTTTTTGCTGCTGCTTCGTGACGAACTGGAACTCGATAGGCTGCATGTCGGCGCCATCGAGCACAGCGCGCGCGTCCGTTATCGCCGGATGTACTAACAACACGCGCCAGCGAAAAGCACATAAACGAGCGTCAGGCATTGCCCTTCTTCGCCTTGTTGAAGATAGAAATTTTGCATTGCCTGGTGCTCATGCCGGATGAGCTGTTCCCCGATCATCCTCACAGCTAACTCCGTTTTGCTTTTCGGAGGGCATCTTTACTCAACGCACAAAGGGCTGCGCGCCCGGTCAACCCATTTTATGGGAACCAAAGCCAACGAACCGCGTTGGCCAGAAAAGGTTCTTCTGGTTGGATAACTTTGTCGTTGGCTAGATGGATATGAGGTGATCCATTCGCAAAAAATGGGGATTTTAGATTTTTCTGAATAACCTTGCGATTTTGGCCATACCTTTGTTGAACTGGTGCCATTTTGTTCTGCGTGTCATCAATTTGTTGCAAGATTGATAAATTCAGTCAGTCCGGGAGTGATGCGCGCAGCTTCAAACACTGAGCCATAGCCCCACAGAACTGACAACAGAAAAACAGGCATTGATCGAACTGGCAACAGCGATTTGCTTTACTGTACTTTGAAATCGGTCTTGAGAGGGGAGAATGAGCGATGGAAGAAACTCTGACACAGAAATCCATGCGCGTCATTTTTGATGGCGTGAACAAGGCCCAGTCTTCTCTCGTTGCCCGACAGTCCCGGCGTCATCTGGAGCGCACCGCTCATATCCCGGACGATGTACGCGAATTGGTGGATTGGTATATAGAAGTGCGTGCGCGCCATTTGGTGACTGGCCGTTTTGGCCCCGCTTATGCTCCTCTCATTCGCAAAGCCGTTCGCTACAAAAATCTCTGCCGCTTGATTTCCGGTTGGCGCTACAATGAGTCCGGCTACCAGATGGCCGAAGCGATGCTGGCGCTTATGGAGCCTCGAGTTTCGACAACCGGCCTTCAGTATTTGCCTCAAAACGGAGGATGTCTGGTCGCGACCAACCACCCGACAGGGCTACCCGATGGCTTGGCGCTTTTTGATCAGGTGCGCAAGGTCCGGCAGGATCTGGCTCTGTTCGTATTTGCAGATCTTTTATCGATCAACCCGAACGCCACCGACCTGATGATCCCTGTCGAATGGCGGCCCAACCTTCGCGACAGATCGGCGATGAAGCGGACCATGTCCATCGCCGCCGAGGCTTTTCGAAATGACCGCTGCGTGGGGATCTTTCCATCCGGTCGCCTGTCTTACTGGAACGGTTTGCGGCTCAAGGAACGTCCATGGAACTCAAGCTTTCTGCGTATGGCGAAGAAACACAAGATCCCGATCGTTCCGGGCCATATCCGCGCCCGCAACTCGCTTACTTTCTACGCTCTTAGCCAGATTTCAACCGAGCTGCGCGATATCCAGTCGATTCGTGAGCTGCAAAACAAGCATGGCGCAAAGTTTCACATAACCCTTGGCAAACCCATTGATCCGGACAGTCTGATCGGGGATCAGGAAGAGATCACAGCCAAGATGCAGCGCTATGTAGAGGATATTTTACCCAAGCATCCCGACCGTGCCTTCGACCCAAAGGCATAGAATTGTCCGGCCGTTGCAGGATCGCCGCTGGCCTCATTGCCAGAGGACCCACGCCTCATCCACATGCGGCAAGAGAGCATTGAGCAGCCCTCTTGCATATTGGCGCAAGCGGATTTAGCAACAGGGAACCCTTTCGATTGCCAAAGGACGATTCCCGCATGTCTAAAGTCTATTTTACCTATTCGGCGATGAACGCAGGCAAGTCCACCTTGCTTTTGCAGGCTTCATATAACTATGTCGAACGAGGCATGCGGACGCTGCTCTATACAGCAGCACTGGATAACCGCACCAAGGTTGGCGAGATTTCATCCCGCATCGGACTGATGGCCGAGGCCTTCATTTTTACTGCCGATACGGATCTGTTCGAGCATATATGCAAGCAGTTTGACGTTGAAACGGGCAACAAGAAACCCAATTGCATCTTTTTCGATGAAGCCCAGTTTCTTTCTGAAGAACAGGTCTGGCAGCTTTGCCGGGTGGCAGACGAGCTGAAAATTCCGGTTATGTGCTATGGTCTCAGAACCGATTTCCAGGGCCAACTTTTCCCGGGGTCAAAATGCCTTCTGGCATGGGCCGATGAATTACGGGAAGCTCGCACCATTTGCTGGTGTGGTCGCAAGGCCTCCATGGTGGTGCGCATAGACCATGACGGCAAGATCATCGATGAAGGCGATCAGGTCGTGATCGGGGGCGAAGAAAGCTATGTCTCTCTTTGCCGCAAGCATTGGGCCGAAAAAGATCTGGGCGATGCCGACCGGTCAGACCCTCAAGGAGACCTGCCATTTGATGCATGATAGCATGCCAGCCGCCACAGGCTGGCCATTATCCCATGCCAGACTGCCATACTCTGGTGCGCCAGTTCGTTGCGCCATATCTTGCCACTTCTTCTAGAATGGTCACCTTTCGCGAGCGGGATCATGCGACCATGTGAGCCGAACCTGACAGACGCCGGTTATAATCGATGGAGCTTGCGCGGCTTCGGAACGATTGCGTCTTCACTTCTGATGCATGGGTTTTTACTGCTTATTCTGCTTTCCATCGCGCCAAAACTTTTGCCCCCGATAGAAAAAGAAGACCCGATTTCTGTAGAATTCGTCCCGCCGCCTGCCGCTCCTCCAGCCCCGCCAGAAAGAACGGCCGCACCAGCACCCGCACCGCAAGCATTGGCGGCCAAGCCTCAGGCGGATCCTGAGTTGGCGCCGGAAAATCCGTCTGCGCCGGTGAAACAACAGGACGGCATGATGCATTCTCGTCAGATATTCTCACAAGCCGTACTGACACAGAAAGGCAATGAGGAGGCCCTGGTCGACTATCGGAATCTGGCTCCGGATGAACAGCGCGAGCAGCTTTGTTCGCTGGAAACTCTTGAACAAATCGCGATTTGGAGCAAGGTCTATAAACCCGAACGCATGGTCAGCTACACCTTCGGCGCAGTTCGATATGAAGGCGCACACGTCATCGCAAATGGCGCCGTTTTCTGGAGTCACGGCAACTGGCATCGGGTGAAGTTTGATTGCGAACTCTCCACCGACCAAAGCAAAGTGGTCAATCTAGCCTTTGCCGTGGGCACCATTGTGCCCAAAAGCGATTGGGAAGACTATTATCTTACCGAATATAAGTGACGAGCAGAGCACCGGATGCTGTCCCAAATGCTGCCCCAAATGCTGCCCCAAATGCTGCCAAGTCGGGCTTGGCTCAGGCACCTTGAGGATTGGGCCTTAGTCTTCGTCATCCATATCGAAATCGTCAAGCTCTTGTTCGGGGCCGAAATCCATTTCCAGAATGGGAGGATTGGCGGCGAAATCTGCGGCCAGTTTGGCGGCATGAAGCATATTGCTTTTCATGGTTGCTTCGGACTTGCCGGTAGGCCCCAAATCGTGGCTGCCATCGGTAATCCATTCCAGGGTCACCTGAGGTGGTAACTCGATCGCCTCCACTTCATCCCACCAGCCAAAATCATCGCGCTCACCCTGACAGATCAGAACCGGCAGGAGGCTCTTTTCCAACGGCTCCATTCGCCAGTTTTCCGGCTCGGATTTACCAATCGGGTGGAACGGATAGCCCAACACGACCACGCCCTTGACCGCCAGATCGAGATCTTCATCACAAGCCAGCATGGCGGCCACACGCCCGCCCATGCTCTTGCCACCGATCAACAAGGGCAAATCATCCCAAGCGTTGTTCCAGCGCTCGCCTTGCAGAAGCTCTTCGACCGCCCGGAAGTAATGATGGGTCCAACGCTCCGCGCGCCCTGCCGGGCGGCGCTTTCCATCCACGCGACGACGAGCCATGTAGGAAAATTCAAAGCGAACGACGACGATGCCATTTTCCGTCAACATGGAAGCAATCCGCTCCATGAAAGACGCATCCATTGGCGCTCCTGCGCCATGGGCCAGCATCAGAACCGCGCGAGGCGTTCCCTCTGGCTCGTTGATGAGAAAATCAAATGGGCTGTCTGCTGTAAGTGGCGTCGGGTTGGTCATGAAGCGGCAATCTTTGGTTTCGTGTGATTTGGTAGACGGCTTTCTAGCAGTTTCCCCCGAAAAGGCAAAGGGAAACTGCGATTAATGAGCGATCTCTCCCCCCGCATGTTGTCACTCCTGCGTCACGAGAAATTGAGGCTTTTACACCAAGTTGCAATTTGCGCCGGCGGTTTCTTCTGGCTATAGATGCAGGAAAGCGAAACTATCATGTGACAGATCACCAGATCATAAGGCTGACAATGGACAATAGCGGTTTGTTTTCTCTATTCGGGCTCAGTGAAAACAGTTTGCGCCTCGGAATATTCCTGTCGGCCTTTGTCATCATGGCTCTGGCCGAATGGTTGCTGCCCAAAAGGGATCGTTCGGTGTCTCAAAGGCGGCGCTGGATGACCAACTGGGGGATAGTCATTCTTGACAGCGTTGTTACGCGGCTGGTGATGCCCATCCTGCCGATTGGTATTGCGCTCTTTGCCACCGAGCATGGCTGGGGTCTTCTCAACTGGATTGCCCTGCCCGGCTGGCTTTCCATCCTCATTGCTTTTCTCATTCTGGATTTCGCCATCTGGCTTCAGCACCTTCTTTCGCACCGCATTCCGCTGTTCTGGAAACTGCACAAGGTGCATCATGTAGATCGGGACATTGATGTATCGACTGCCTTGCGGTTCCACCCGTTCGAGATATTGCTATCGTTACTCTACAAGATATGCTGGGTGCTGGTTTTTGGTGCGCCTGCCATTGCGGTGTTTCTGTTCGAGGTGGTGCTCAATGCGGCGGCTCTGTTTAACCACGCAAACGTCCGGCTGCCGGAAAATGTTGATCGCATCTTGCGGCTACTGGTGGTGACCCCGGATATGCACCGCGTTCACCATTCAAACCGGCCACGGGAGACGCACTCCAATTTCGGCTTCAATCTATCGATCTGGGACAGGATGTTCCGCACCTATGTGGCGCAGCCTCAAGACGGGCACGAGGGCATGACCATCGGGCTTGACCCGTATCAGAATGAAAAACCCAGCCAGTTTTTCTGGTCGCTCCTGCTTCCCTTCCGCAAGCGCTAGAGCCTCTTTTGCTTGCCGCTACTGGTAGTCGGCATAGACATCCAATGCGAAATGGCGCGCATAAAGCTCTGACATTCTCCCCGACTTTGCGAGCTTCTGCAAACCGACGTTAAGCAGATTGCCCACCCCTTCCTTGCCCGCAGTGAACGCAAATGACATGCCGTCACCAAAGAAATGGTCGTCATAATAGGGCTTGCCTGCAAAAGCAAAAACGCCGTTGCGCTCGGTAGCAAAGGGCAGAAGCTGGAAGGCATCCCCAAAAATGGCCACCACCTTTCCCTCTTGCAGCAAGTCGCGCGCGGCATGCAAATCATTGACCGGCACGCGATTGAGATGGTCAAAATAGGCCCTGAGAAAAGCCTCGTGCGCAGTGCCTCCAATCACGGCAACAGGCTTGCCTTCCATGGACTTTTTATCCAGCTTCAGAGCCGCATCTTTCATCTTCAGGAAACGGCCCGGCCGTTTCAGGAATATGTTGGAGAAGGCAAGTTTGCCCCTGAAATCGGGATTGCGAACCAGCCCTGCCAAAGCCGCATCTGCCTCACCATTGGCGATAAGCTCGGGGATTTGGTCGAAGGGCACAATTTTCATCGAGCAGGCGATATTGAGCTGCTCACAAAATGCCCGGGCCAGTTCCACATGATAGCCAACAGGAGCCCCGTCATTGTCGCGATAGTTGAAGGGGGAAAAGCCATCGGCGGTCAGAAGACGCAGACCATCTTGCAACAGTTTTTCGTCCGGTTGGCGCAAGCGCTGATAGATATCGATAAATCCGGTGAAGTCTGCCTCGGCCCAGCCTTCGCTCGCAATCGGCTCTTCTGCCATGGTTGCGCGCTGCCTGCGGGTTGCCTCCAGCCCCGTTGTATCGCTGTTCACATCCCCCTCGACATTCGCGTCATCCGCAGCATTTTCCGGCTGGTTGTTCGCCTCCGGCTGCATAATCGTGTTTTCCGGCAACGGGTTGCTATTTGTCTGAGCGCTGGCCTGCATGGAGAGAAACAATAGGAGGGCAAACAGAATTATAGCCTTACCCCCCAAATTACATAATAAAAACCTATAAATATTGCAGAGGGACAGGGATTTTAAATAATTCCGCATGCGGCAAATCTCCACACCCCTGACATTTTCCACCATTAAAAGTGGATTTTTTGAGATTGCACAATCCATGCTTCACTCTTTTTGATTTAGTCTAAGTAAAATTATAGATGCATCCATACCAGATATAAAATTATTGATCACAGCTTGTCATGAACTTTCTGAACAAAGCCAACTCTGACGCAGCTTACGCACGTCTTTTAAACGAAGACACGGCAATTTCAGAAATTCTGCCCCATTCCATAAATCCGAATGCGCTGGGGGAGAGAGGGGCTTTCAATGCGAAAGACTTGCCGTTTCACCTGTCGATCCTGACCCATTGCAAAGCTTTTCAGAAACCGGAAATTCTGAGTGCGCTTTTTCTCGCGGCTGATCGAGATGAAGACCTTGCCCGTCGCTGGACAAGAGAAGGCAAACTGGATGAAACGCTCTATTTCAAGCTTGTTGCGCAAAATCTGGGCGTCCCTTTTGTCGAGCACGTGCCTAGCTCTTGTGTCTATCCGGCGCCAGCAAACTGGCCCTTGGAAAAGCTTGAAAGTCTTTCATGGATCACGATCCGCCCATTTTCGAGGCTGGACAATCTGCCTCCTGTTTCAGACGCTCTCTTTCTCAGTGCCCCCCATGGCAAAGCGCTTGATCAGCTGGCCGAAAAGCTCAAACGCGATCCGCAGTTCAGAAAAAATGTCCGCATCACAACGCCGCGCCAGCTTGGCAGCCTACAACGCTCATCAGCACAAAACATCGCTATTCAGGACCATGTCTTTCATCTGGAAAAACGCCAGCCCCATCTCTCGGCGCATAAAAAATTCTCGACCCTCCAATTCTATCTCCTAGCGTTTGCTCTTGCGCTCATCATCGGGGGATGCATGTTCGTCTCCAAACTGGGAATCCTGTTCAATTTGCTCACGATTGCCATCTTTCTGACCATGAGCACCTTGCGGTTCATTTCGCTTTGGCGTTTGCCGCACACGCGCAAGCAACAGGCGGACCGTCTTGAGCGCCTTCTTCAATCAGCCCAAATGAGAAAGGATGCTCGGGACTGGCCTAGCTACTCGGTGCTGGTTCCTCTTTTCCGGGAAGGGCGCGTTATCCCCGACCTGATCGATGCCCTTTGCAAACTCGATTATCCTCGCGAACGGCTCACCTGCTATTTGCTGCTGGAACATGAGGACCATGAAACCCGCGCAGCCCTTGCCAAGGTGGCTCTGCCTGCCTTCATTGAACTCGTAGACATTCCCGAGGTCGGACCACAAACAAAACCCAAAGCGCTCAATTTTGCCTTGTCTTTCCTGCAATCGGACTTAACGGTTATCTATGACGCGGAAGACCGGCCAGACCCCTTGCAGCTCAAGATCGCAGCCATGCAAATGACGGAAGGCGGCACGTCCCTCGCTTGCCTGCAAGCCCGTCTTGCGATTGACAATGCGCGATCGAATTTCCTCACGCGCCAATTTGCCGTTGAATATGCCGCTCTGTTTGACGGCATTTTGCCATTTCTGGCTTTTGATCGATTGGTCGTCCCCCTTGGGGG